>JAZSEJ010000093.1:0-10129 GCA_045531615.1 Ruminococcus sp. | reverse complement strand
GCATGATGTGTACGGTGTAGAAGAACCGACAAAATATGTTAGTTTTGAAAAGCGTGTAAAGGATACCACCACTAATTTTATTGATGTGTATATTCCGTCAACAAGGGTAATGATTGAGCAGAAAACGCTCGGCAAAAATCTCCGTAAAGGGATTATACAGTCCGACGGTTCTATCCTTTCGCCCTTTCAGCAGGCGAAACGTTATATTGTGAATTTACCTGTGGACGAGCATCCACGCTGGCTGGTTACCTGTAATTTTGAGGAATTTTTCATTTATGATATGAACAAACCAAACGGCGAGCCGGAGCAGATCTTCCTCAAAGACTTGCCGAAAGAGTTCTACCGCCTGCAGTTCCTCGTGGATACGGGCAGTGAGCATCTGAAAAAGGAAATGGAAATCTCCTTAAAGGCTGGCGATCTCGTCGGGAAACTCTACGATGCGATTCTCAAGCAGTACAAGAATCCCGATGATCCCGAAACGCTCAAGAGCCTGAATAAGCTCTGCGTTCGTCTTGTATTCTGTCTGTATGCTGAGGATGCAGGCATCTTTGGCAAGCACGGAATGTTCCACGATTATCTTAAACAGTTCCAGTCGAAAGATGTTCGCAAGGCTCTGATTGAACTGTTTCAGGTGCTTGACCGGAAGCCCGAAGATCGTGATCCTTATATGGACGAAGATCTCGCTGCATTCCCATATGTCAACGGCGGACTGTTTGCGGATGAGAATATCGAAATCCCTCGATTCACCGAAGAAATCGTACAACTCCTGCTGAGCAATGCAAGTGAGGATTTCGACTGGTCGGGTATCTCTCCCACCATTTTCGGTGCGGTGTTTGAATCCACGCTGAATCCTGAAACACGTCGCAGCGGCGGTATGCACTACACCTCAATCGAGAACATCCATAAGGTCATTGATCCGCTGTTCCTCGACAGTCTGAAAGCGGAACTTCGGGACATCAAGGCGCTGAAAGTGGAGAAAACCCGTCAGCAGAAACTGCGTGATTTCCGCAAAAAGCTGTCAACTCTGGTGTTCCTTGACCCTGCGGCTGGCAGTGGAAACTTCCTAACGGAAACCTACATCAGCCTGCGCCGACTGGAGAATGACGCACTTTTTGAGGAAACTCACGGACAGATGATGCTGGGCATGGAGAACGTGATTCAGGTGAGTATCGGGCAGTTTTACGGCATTGAAATCAACGATTTTGCGGTGACTGTTGCGAAAACTGCACTGTGGATTGCGGAGAGCCAGATGATGCAGGAAACGGAATCTCTGATGCAGATTGACCTTGATTTTCTGCCGCTGAAAAGCTATGCCAATATTGTGGAGGGCAATGCTCTGCGGATTGACTGGGAGAGTGTTGTGCCGAAGTACAGGCTGTCTTATATCATGGGTAATCCTCCTTTTGTTGGCTACTCACTCCAGAGCAAAGAGCAGAAAGATGATATTCTCTCCATTTATGTGGACGAAAAGGGCAAGCCTTACAAGACCGCAGGCAAGATTGATTATGTATCTGCTTGGTATTTCAAGGCTTCACAGCTTATGGTTGGCACGAATATCCGTACTGCTTTTGTTTCTACAAACAGTATTACACAAGGTGAACAGGTTGCGGGCGTATGGAAACCACTGTATGACCGTTTCGGAATTCATATTGACTTTGCACACCGCACTTTCCGTTGGGATAGTGAAGCAAGTCTGAAAGCCCATGTGCATTGCGTGATTGTTGGCTTTAGTGTTGCGGAAAATATTGCGGACAGACGGCTGTTTGATAATGGTATTGAGAAGGTTGTGAAGAATATCAACGCATATCTTGTTGAAGCAATAGATGTATTCGTTGAAAGTCAATCCAAACCTATCTGCGATGTTCCGAAGATGTCAAGTGGCGGAAAGCCTGTTGAGGGTGGTCATTTAATATTTACAAGCGAAGAAAAGGTAGAGTTTTTAAAGAAAGAGCCAAAAGCAGAAAGATATTTCAGACCTTTTGTAGGCTCCGATGATTATATTAACAATCACCCCCGTTGGTGTTTGTGGTTGCTTAACTGCCCTCCAAATGATTTAAGAAGTATGCCTTTAGTTCGTGAAAGAGTTGAAGCTGTAAGACAGTTTCGTTTGGAAAGTATAAAAGAAGCAACGAGAAAATATGCAGATTATCCCACAAGGTTTATGGAAATTAAACAGCCAGATACGGACTATATTTTAGTTCCTGCAACATCATCTGAAAACAGACGTTACATTCCTATTGGATATGTTGACAAAAATGTTATTGCGAGTAATGCAGCTTCATTTGTGCCTGACGCTTCAATGTACCACTTTGGAGTTCTTACGTCCAATGTACATATGGCTTGGATGAGAACAGTATGTGGCAGATTAAAGAGCGACTACCGCTACTCAATAAACATCGTCTACAACAACTTCCCGTGGTGCAACCCCACAGAAGAACAGAAAGCCAAAATTGAGAAAACTGCACAGATGATCCTCGATGCCCGTGCGATGTATCCAGACTGCTCCCTCGCCGACCTCTACGACGAAGCGGTGATGCCTCCTGAACTGCGTAAGGCTCATCAACTCAATGACCGTGCTGTTATGGAAGCGTATGGCTTCTGGGGTAAGCTGAATTCGGAATCAGAGTGCGTGGCGGAGTTGATGGGGATGTATAGGAAGATGACGGAGGTAGAAAATTAATGAACATTACATTTTTAATTGGAAATGGGTTTGATCTTAATCTTGGGTTAAAAACTGGATACAAAGATTTCTACAAATATTATCTTGAAAAATGCCCAGATGACTTAATAGCAAAATCTATATCAAATAATTATGAGTATTGGTCGGATTTGGAATTAGGTCTTGGAAAGTTTGTAAAAAACATTTCTAATAATGAGGTTGACAACTTCTTTGATAGTAAAGAAAATTTAGATCGGAGTCTTGCAGAATACCTTAAAAATGAGGAAAGCAGAATCGATTGGAAATCAATATCTGAAATAGAAAAAGACTTTCATAAGAAATTATTAAATTTCTTCAAAGATTTTAATGAAATTGAAAAAGACATCTTTCTAACCTATAAAACAAAAACTCAAAAGTCATTGCATTATTCATTTATAACATTTAATTACACTAACGTGCTTGATAATATTGTTGCTGAATCCAAAAAAAGAAATCCTTTTGCTTCACATAATGGATATAATGATATTATAGACACACCTCTTCATATCCATGGAACATTATCAGATGGTTTGATTGTCGGAGTAGATAATATACATCAAATTGAAAATAATACCATTAAAACCAATATATGCTATTCTAATTATTTAACTAAAACATCTATGAACGAAACTCTTGGAAAAAATAGGATAGATAAAGCAAAAAAAATTCTTGACGAAAGTTGCCACATTTGTCTATATGGGTTATCAATTGGAGAAACCGATAAAACTTGGTGGCAATACTTAGTTGAATGGCTAAGCAAAGATAAACATAATAGGCTTGTAATTTTTGCACGTGATAAAGAATTAATCAATAACTCAGCAACACACGAAATCAGATTTAGAGATAAAAAAAGAAATTTCTTTTTAAAAATGGGAATGTGTTTAGATGACGTTCAGCAAAATGCACTTCAAGAACAAATAATTGTTGTTCCTAATTCAGACATATTCACTTTACCAAATCTTAAATTAAAAGAGTTTGCAACTAATTAAAAGCCGATTCTCCTCAAAAAATCCGTCCTCTCTCGCACTCCGTAAGGCTCATCAGCTAAACGATTGTGCTGTTACGGAAGCGTATGGCTTCTGGAGGGAAGCTGAACTCTGAATCAGAGTGCGTGGCGGAGCTTATGGGGATGTATAGGGATATGACGGAGGTAGAGAAGAAATGAGAGAAAACAAAAATCTAACAATCATAATGTTTGTTTTATCGGCATTTTCTTTTATCGTTGCATTGTTATTCAACTATTATATAACGGAAACGTTTGTTGTAAATGTTGCTCTTGCCATTTTTGGCAGTTCGCTATTAGCAGCTTTGGTTGCACTCATTACATATTTTGCAAACAAAAAAGCGGTATTAAAATCTCAGGGAGATATTCTTGTCAAGCTTCTCAATTTATTCAGCAAATATAAATTCAATCAGAACAAAACACCTAACACGGCAAGAGAAAATTTAAAAATCCTTGCTGATGCTTGTAATGTAGTGTTTGTCGAATTATCTGCAAAACGTTGGGAGTACTGTCCTTTTTTTAAAGAGTCTAAACAAGACAAATTTCTTTTTTCATCCGTACAATATTTTGTTGATTTTTTTAATTCTATCAGTCACGAAATAAGCATTTTAGATTGTATGCAAGACATTGGATTTAATAATAAACCTGCTCAAGAGAGTATTACTAAAATAGACAACCTCATATATCTAAAAACAAAAGAAACGCTTAATGCACAAGGTGAAGTATCTGCACAGGAATATGAAAATATAATAAAAGAAAACTTGTCTGCATATCTTAATGAGTATATTAAAGTAATCAACGGGAAACATAGAGGGAAATATCGTTTAATCGACCAACCAAGAACAAGCAAAGATGAAAAGGGAAAAGTTATGAGTAAGAAGCCAACAACAAAAATGATATATAAAATTATTTTTGCTTTGCTATTTATAGGAGTTTCTCTGTATCTTATATTAAGCAATCAATATGAGGTTTTTGTTTCAACTGTTGTAATCGGTGCTTTAGTTGGATTGTTTACCTCGTTTACAATCAGCGATATATTTGAAAAAGAAAAAGAGAAAAACAAGCGAAAAATACGAGTAGCAACACTCAATAGCTTTGTTTGCAGTTGTGTAGAATTCCTTGTTGCAATGGAAGATTGGTATAGAGATTTTGCTAAAACAGATGATTATTGCATTTTGAAAAATCCTGAAATTGTTGATGATAAAATAAAAGAGATACGAGATGATTTTCGTATAAATCCGACTAACCCTATTCCCGACGAATACAAGGTTTTAATTTCAGAATATATTTATTCAGTCAATCCAATTTATCATGCACAAAGCGAATTAAACAATCAGCAGTTGCTCTTGTCTGAAATACTTACCGTAGAACAATACAATTATTTTAATAGTTATATTTACAACGACATTATTAAACACTATTCTGAAATGAAGAAAAAAGACCCCTATGCTGTTGAAACTAATCGTGAATATATTTTCAAACAACTTCATATTTGCTTTGGACGTGTAAATGAAGCATTAAAGTTATTCCCCGAAATAGAAAAAATGTATGCTGATCGCAGAAATAAATAAAGCTCTACACCTGTGAAATCGCACATTTTTCTCTCAGGAAATATTCTGAAAGTTCCATACATCATTTCCGAAATTTCTATCGGAAAATCTGCTCACTTTTACTGCTCAAGAGCTGATAAAAAGGGAAGAAAAATGAATCATTAACTTTAACAATCTATCCCACCACCAAATGCAAATTATCAAGCTGCCCAGCCTGTTTCACACAATAATTACTGAACCTGTTGAAGCTCACAACACAGATCTCCGCTTCATAGAATGCGCCACAATAGTTAGTAACACTGTCCAGCAGTGCATCAAGCTCCTGTTTTGTACAGTGCCAGTCGAGCGATTCGGGGAGTTTGATCAGAACTGTGTGACTACCACTTTGGAAAACAAAATCAAATACAGCGTTATACTGCCGTTTTACGTCCTTCGGGATGTCAAACGGCAGTTTCTTTATGCATTCGGGAAGCTGTTTTTCCAGAGCAAATTCATCAAGCTGTGACAGAATTTCACTTGCAACGTCACTCGGCACTGTAACCAATCTGCTCATGTTCAGATAAAAGAATCTATGCCAGAAATCCACATAGGAGTTGAGGATAGAGTAGCGGTGTTCCTTGACTGTAATCAAGCCTGTCGCAATCAGTGCATCAAGATACTTCTTGCATTGATTGTTCGGAACAGCCATATGCTTTGCGATTTCACTTAAGCGGTGCTTCCCTGTTGCAATCGCATACAGAATCGCATGATAAGACTCAGGAGTGCGGAACTGTTTGCTTAACATCTGCGGCATCAGTCGGTATAGCATAGAGTCTGTTGATATCCAGTCATTCAGGTTATCGGAAAAGGAGCGGGTTTCATCATAATCATTCAGCAAAGCAGACAGACCGCCTGTGACAGCACATAACATTGCAATATCAACTGCGCTCATTTTTTGAGCGTATTTTTTTATGTCCGAGGATGTGTACAGCGGTACTCTGAACAGTTCGTGCTTTCCAAATGAAGTCTCACACCGACACGGCAATAAAAACAGATTCTTCATATCAGTCAACGATTCAGAAAGCTGTTCAATTGCAGCGATAACTTCAGATTCAGACTTACTGTGTTCCAGAACATCCAGGACGATTCTTGTATAGTGCTTCTTAAAAAACGGAACAAGGCACTGAAATGCTTCCTGCCATGACTCCGCAGAGGATAAGTCACCCCACTCACTGAACGTGCGTTTAAACTGTGCAAGTGCAGTTCGATGATCAAGTCCTCGAAAGCTGAAATACATATTGCATTTGGTATTCTGTGCAAAGCTGATTGCAAGCTGTGTCTTGCCTGTTCCCGAAATACCGCACAGCTTAATGATCCGATCACGCTCATGATTCTCGATACAGCTGCGCAGATGAGATGTGATTCTGCGCTGTAATTCTTCCAAGTGAATCTGTATATCTATTTTCATTTCAGCACCTCCAATTTATCATAACGTAATATGACTAATTATATTTTATCACGAGAATCGCACTCCGTCAATAGAAAAACAGAAGTGACAGATGTTCGATTTTTGTGCATGGGAAACAAAAAGAACGAATTTGAAATGGTGTCCGTTTGTGCAGGTAACTGAACTTGTTTCAAAAGGGGTGGTTTTTTGCAGCGTATCGCCGGCTCTTAAGTAGAGGGCAATGAACAGAGTATAATGCATAAAAACGAACTTGAAATTTGTGCAAGCATACAAAGTTGTAAAGAAATTTTTTGTCAAATCTCAAAATGTCCCTAGAAGAATATAGAGGGCAGTGAATTACATAGCATCTTGAAAATTGAATATGACAATTTGCAAAACGAAGTTCTGATGGTGGGGTGGTGAGCTGTACCAGCCGCTTGAGATATACGCCATGACCTGAAAAGCGAGCGAACAATATATTCTCAGATCTGCACAGCCAATGCAGTAGGCGATGAAAGTCAGAACGGAGTGGTCGGGAATGAACCCTCCCGACAGCGTGAAAGGCATTATGCATTTGCAAATTGCAAGAAATCTGAAAAAAAGGAGGTTGTGTTAATAAAAATTCGAAAGGACGTGATAACATGAAAAAACTCGAAACAAAATCCTGCGAAGAAATCATGAGCACTGCGTACAAACCGCTTGCATACTGCGTTGATGGTTTACTCACACAGGGCTTGTATATCCTTGCAGGTGCACCGAAGGTCGGTAAGTCGTGGTTAGCTCTCGACATCTGTCTTTCGGTTGCGAAGGGTGAAGATGTGCTGAAACACCGGACGAACATCGGCACTGCACTCTATCTTTGCCTTGAGGACAGCTACAACAGAATACAGAATCGTTTGTATGAGCTGACGGATGAACCAACAGAGAATCTGTACTTCGCAATCATGGCTGAATCAATCGGCAATGGATTGGAAAATCAAATTGAAAAATTCAAGTCCGAACATTCAGATTTGAAATTGGTTGTCATCGACACCTTGCAGATGGTGCGTAACGAAAAGGATTGCGGTTATGGTGCAGATTACAAAGAACTATCTGTTCTTAAAAGTCTTGCAGACAAGCTTGCAATTACAATTCTGCTTGTGCATCACACAAGAAAGTGTTATGACTCTGATCCGTTCAATATGATTTCAGGTAGCACAGGAATCAGCGGTTGCGTTGACGGCAGCATGGTGCTGATGGAATCAAAGCGTGGAAGTCGTGAAGCGACGCTGTACTGTGTTAGTCGTGACATTGAAAATCAGGAATACAGAGTTCTGTTCCATGAACACAGGTGGACTCCTTGTGATGAAATCGAACCGACACCGCCTGATATTTTCTCTTTTGCCATTCATGACTTCATGATGGAACAGCAGTCATTTATAGGTTCTGCAACAAATCTGTGTGACTTGCTGTATCAGAAATTCAATCGGAAGTATTACCCGAACCGATTGAGTCGTGATCTGATTCAGCATACTGTGGAGCTTCAACGCTATGGTGTGCTGTTCAGTTTCAGAAGAAGTCATGGTTGTAGAATTCTGGAACTTGAATATATCGCTTCGGGTGACAGTAGTGACGGTAGAATTCTGTGGGTGGAGGTCTTGGATTTTACCGGCACCCGAAATTCTGAGAATGTCGATTCTGCGTTGTTTCAGTGCGGTGACAGCAGTGAAACGGGTGCCGGTAACTCTCAAATGGGTGACAGTAACATTGCAACTATTACTTTTCCTGCAGATGGAGATGATTTCATTGCAATGATGGCTGAGGGATTAAGAAGTCAGCTTGCATCACAAGGAATTCATGTCAAGCCGTTCAACTCAACAGAATAAGCCGAAATTTGCCCTCCTCTTTTTAATAGGGTAATTACACCGCAAAATCAATTGAGGGCGAAATAAGCCCATAATTTGCAGAGTGTGAGCGCATTAAAATTGGAGTTGAAAAGAATATGAATTCCGCTGAAAATGTGGGGCTCGATAGAGTCCTCTTCAGAGGGCAAGCATAGCGCATGGCTTGCCGCCTGCGCCTTCAAGACGGGAGAACCCGAACCCCTTTTTATGAAATTGAGAGGAGATGATGCTATGAGGAAAAGAAACAGGACAATCGCAATACGCTGTACGGAAGAAGAATATCAGCGTATTCATGACAAGGCAGAGCAGTACGGTCTCAGGCTTAATGATTTCGTTATCCGAAGTGCTCTTGGTAAGAAAATTATTGTAGCTGAGGGACTCAATGAAATTGTGAAACAGCAGAAAGCAATCAGCAGGAATCTCAATCAGATTGCTACCCTTGCTAACATGGACAGGCTTACTGTTGTAAACTTCCAACCGCTTTTTGATGAGCATATCAATGTAACTTCTATGATTGGCGAACTGTTAAGGGCGGTGAAGTAATGGCAACTGTAACTGCAATCAGTACCAAAGGCGGCGGTGGAGGTAAAGCAACTCTGGAATATATCTATCGTGATGATAAGACTGACAATCAAAAATATGTCACGGCTCTCAATTGTTCTCTGCCGACTGTTTATCAGGAATTCAAAAACACTCGTGAGATGTATGGAAAGACAGAAGGTATCAAGTATTATCATTTCGTACAATCACACCCCAGCGGATATGTAATTGAACCTGCACTTGCTCATAAAATTGCTGTTGAGTTTGCAGAGAAAGCGTTCGGCGGATTTGAATGTGTTGTTGCAACTCATATTGATGCAGAGCATATCCACTCGCACATCGTTTTTAATTCCGTAAACGCGGACACAGGTAAGAAGTATCATTCAAATAAATTTACGCTGAATGATATCAGAAATATATCCGATGAAATATGTCAGAAGTATGGAGTGCAGACATTAGAAAAACCTGTGGTCAATCAGCGAACAGACGGAATCACCACAGGCGAATACCGCAGTGCAATGAAAGGAGAAAGCTGGAAGATAGATCTCATAAATACCATTGATGAGATTATGAAGCAAGCCAAGACACAAAAGCAGTTCTGTTTCTTAATGCGGCAGAGAGGATATGGTGTGAGGTGGGAAGAATCACGAAAATATATCACCTACACTTGCCCCAATGGTAAACGATGCCGTGACAACAAACTGCACGAACCAAGATACAGCAAGGAGATGATGCTTAATGAATTCAAAATTAGAGCAGATGAAATTGGCTTCGAAATCCAATCTGGACGAAGCGATGAACACACCACAAGCGACCTTTGTTCTCGACAGCAACTGGAGAGCAGTGATAGCTCAGCTTACGTTACTCACCCAAGCGGTAGAACAGGTCAGCGAGAAAGCAAGTCAGACTATGACAGAGGAAGAAATGATAACCTATCTGGACAATCAGCAAGTGATATTCAATCAGGTGAAAGCGGAGTGCAAACACATTCAGCAAATGACAGCAGAACAGACGAGCAACTCTCTGACA
>JAZSEJ010000074.1:0-5733 GCA_045531615.1 Ruminococcus sp. | reverse complement strand
ATGTTTTTATCTTGATTTTAGTGTTAGTTTTATATATACGGAACAAAAGCCCGAAAACAGTTGGATGTTTTTGGGCTTTCTCTTGTTTTCGGACTAAACGGGTCCGAAGTTCATAGGTTATATTTACTTAATGTTGCTTTTGTATTTATCTAGTTCTAATATGATTTTATAAATCTGCTCTTGTTCAGCCTTGCTTTTTGTAAGTAAGAACTCGTAACATTCAAGAGGTATGTTTTTCTCATCATTATTATCATTGCCAAGATTCTCAAAGAGCTTTGATAGAGAAAGGTTTAAAGCAGTAGCTATCTTTTCTACACTTTCAAGAGTTGGGTTCTTTTCTCCTCTTTCGATTTGACCGATATAAGTAGGATGGCAACCTGAAATTTCTGCAAGTCTTTCCTGACTATAACCTAACTGAGTTCTATAACTCCTTATGCGATTACCTACGTGTTTAGCAATTTCGCTCATCTCAATCACCTCTAAATATAGTCTATAAATATTATTTTAATTTATCCACAGACTATTGATGTTGAAACTTGGGCGATATATACTATAAATATTAAAATATAAAATTACTGTGCTTTTAGTATTTACAAGGTGTATTAGAAATGAAAGAAAAGACTTGTTGTTTTACAGGACATAGAAACATTCCATCAGGGATTGAGCGAAAACTGTTTCGTATAACAGAAAAGATTGTTGAAACGGCGATTAAAGATGGATATAGATATTTTGGAGCTGGAGGAGCTTTAGGCTTTGATACCATAGCGGCTTTAGTGGTTCTAAAATTAAAAGAACGCTATCCTGATATTAAACTTATATTGGTTTTGCCTTGCTTAACTCAGACTCGAGGTTGGACAAAAGAAGATATAGCAATCTATGAAGATATTAAAAGACAAGCTGATAAAGTTGTTTACACATCTCAGGAATATACAAGAGGTTGTATGCACAAACGAAACCATCATTTGGTTGATAACAGCACAATGTGTATCTGTTATCTTACGGAAAGCAAAGGTGGAACATTCTATACAGTAAATTACGCAAAAGCAAAAGGGTTAAAAATAACTAATATCTTTGCTTTGAGCGAACATCTTACTTGATGGTGTCTATATTGTATTATTAAAGTAATCGTGGTAAAATATATGTAAATATATTTAGAAGATTGTAAGACTTTAATTTGACGGAGGACGATACTGTGGCTGATTTTAGCATAAGCGAGATGCAGGAAATGCAAAAAGCATTACAGGACAAGTACAAGCATAAATGGGAGCCTATCTGTGCTGAGATTGGACAGAACAAACTGCTTTGGATGATTGGAGAAATCGGTGAGGTAATCGATATTGTCAAGAAGCACGGCGGAACAAAGGCTTCGACCGATGAATCATTGAGAAAAGGCTTGGTTGAAGAAATGGCGGATGTTCTTATGTACTACAATGATGTCATGCTCTGCTATGGCATTACTGCTGATGAATTGAAACAAGCATATTCAGAAAAATTCGAGAAGAATATGAAACGCTGGTAAATTCAAATTTTTAGAGGCAAATATGAAGTTTGAAAATATTTATTTTATTAACGGCACAGCTTACGCAGGTAAATCAACTATGCTCAAAATGCTGGCTGAAAAATACAACGGAATATTATGTGAAGAAAACTATCACGATACAAAACTATCAAAGCTGGACAGTGCCGAATTCCCTGCCTTGACCTACACTAGAGATTTGAAGGACTGGAGAGATTTCATAAGGAGAACTCCCGACGAATACGAAGCTTGGGTTAAAGAAGTAACAAAGGAATGTGCAATTTTAGAGCTTGGAATTCTTGAAGAACTCGCCAAAAAAGATAAACCTGTGTTTGTTGATACTAATATCCCTCTCGAAATGTTATGGGAAATCTCAGATAAAGACCACGTTTTAATTATGCTTGCAGAACCTGAAATAGCTGTGAATAGATTTTTTGAACGTCCCGACAGAGAGAAACAATTTTTGTATAAGCTCTTATTAAATGAAGAAAACCCAACGGATGCAATGGATAATTTCAAAGAGTGCCTGAAGCGTGTCAATTCAAGAGAAACATATAATAATTTTCTTAATTCGGGATTTAATGTAGTATTAAGAGATGATAGCAGAACAGTAGAAGAAACATTTTTGCTTGTAGAAAAAGCATTCGGTTTGAATTAAGTGAATTCTAACTTGTGGAGGTAATTATGGCTTTTGATTTTAAGAAAGAATACAAAGAGTTTTATATGCCTAAGAACAAGCCTGTGATTGTTGATGTGCCAAAAGCTAATTACATAGCTGTCAGAGGCAAAGGCAACCCAAATGAAGAAGGCGGTTCGTATCAGCAGGCAATCAGTGTGCTTTATGCGGTTGCTTACACATTAAAGATGAGCTACAAAACTGATTACAAAATAGAAGGCTTCTTTGAATACGTTGTACCGCCTCTTGAAGGTTTCTGGTGGCAGGATGATGTTGATGGCGTGGACTATACTGATAAATCCACCTTTAACTGGATTTCTGTAATTCGTCTGCCTGATTTTGTTACCAAAGAAAACTTTGATTGGGCGGTAGAAACAGCAACTAAAAAGAAAAAACTTGATTGTTCATCAGCAGAGTTTATCACTGTTGATGAGGGACTTTGCGTTCAGATTATGCACTTAGGTCCATTTGATGATGAACCTGCAACAGTTGCCTTGATGGACGAGTTCTTAGAACAGAACGGATATGTAAATGATTTCAGTGAGAACAGATTGCATCACGAGATTTATTTGTCCGATGCGAGAAAAGTTGCTCCCGAAAAGTGGAAAACAGTTATCAGACACCCGATTAAGAAGATATAGATAAACTTAAATTTATCTATAATTAAAAAAGCATAACGATAGCTGTAATTTAAAATTGAGAAAAGGAGACTAATAATATGAAAGATATTTATGAAAAATTTGCTTATGACTATGATGAGTTTGGGGATATAAAAGATTATTTAGGACCTGAAAAAGAATTCTTTGAAGCGGTTTTCAAAGAAAATGATGTAAAAACTGTTTTGGATTGTGCGTGCGGTACAGGACATCATTTGTATATGATGGCAAAGCTGGGTTTAGATGTAAGTGGTTCAGATTATTCTAATTCAATGCTGGAAGTAGCAAAAAACAATTTATCTGCTTTGAATAAGGATATTAAATTAAAACAGTGTGATTTCAGATATTTGGAAAATGCCTTTGACGAAAAATTCGATGCAATAGTATGCCTTACAACATCATTACCACATTTACACGAAGATAAGGATTTAATAACTGCTTTAATCTCTATGAAAAATAGATTGAATGAGGATGGTATATTAGTTTTAACACAAGGAGCTACACCAGCTACACTTAAGTTGCCGCCTATTGAAGTTGTTGTAGAACGTGAGGATTTTACGAGAGTATATGTTAAAGAATACGATGATAGATTTCAGACAATCCATATATTAGATTTATACCATTCTAATGACAGACTCGAAAACCATCAGTATGATGTAAAGTATAGATTGTTATTTGATGATGATTACAAAGATTTGTTATCAAAAGCTGGTTTCAAAGATATAATGATTTTTGGAGACTATCATAGAAATAATTACACCGAAGATAGCAGACGCTTAATAATAGTTGCTAAATAACACTTTTAATGATTAAATAAATTCCAATTTATGGGATGTGTAGTCATTGATAATAAAACCATATGAAGACAAATACAGAGATGACCTCATTTTTATGGTTTTGCAAGCCAAGGATGCTTTGGGAAGAAAACCTACAATTAATGAGGATTTACTGGACATAAGAGCTAACTATTTTAAACGTGGTGATATGTTCTGGGTTGCTGTTGATGAGGATGACAGGGTTATAGGATGTGTCGGATATTCCAGAACAGATAATTTATCAGAAGCATTTCTTCACAGACTTTATGTTAAAGCATCCATAAAACGCAGTGGAATCGGAACAGCCCTTCTTCAAACAGCAGAAGAATATATGC
The DNA here is from genome assembly GCA_045531615.1 of Ruminococcus sp. GTDB lineage: Bacteria > Bacillota > Clostridia > Oscillospirales > Ruminococcaceae > Ruminococcus. The sequence goes on along the minus strand of JAZSEJ010000074.1, from coordinate 1,735 downwards.
GAAATAAAGGCATCTCTGTTTCTTTAGTTCATCTTGGTGAACCAAAAGAACAATGGTTTGAATCCTATTCATTTTACCCGAAACACGGCTACCGTGAATTTAAACCAAGATATATGAAAAAGAACTTATAATTTTTAATTTAATGAGGTGTAATCAATGAATATCGTGGATAAAAATATAGATAAAGGTAAAGCGTTTGATTTTGGTAAAACTTCGTCAGATTATGCAAAGTATCGTGATATTTATCCTCAGATATTTTATGATAAGATTATTAGTCGTAACTTATGCGTAAAAGGTCAGAGTGTACTTGATATAGGAACCGGAACAGGTGTTATTCCAAGGAATATGTATCGTTATGGTGCAAAGTGGACAGGCACAGATATTTCTGAAAATCAAATAGAACAGGCAAAGCTCCTATCAAAAAACATGAATATTGCTTATTACGCATCTGCTACTGAAAGCATTAACTTTCCTGACAATTCATTTGATGTTATCACTGCGTGCCAGTGCTTTTGGTATTTTAATCACGAGCAAGTTATGCCAATGTTACATAGACTCTTAAAAGATAATGGCCGTATTTTAATTCTATATATGACTTGGCTACCTTTTGAAGATGAAATAGCAGGCGAAAGTGAAAAACTTGTGTTAAAATATAGTCCAAATTGGAGTGGAGCAGGCGAAACAGTACATCCAATAGGTATTCCTGAATGTTATAAGGAAAAGTTTGATTTGGTGTATAATGAAGAATATAAATTATGCGTACCATTCACTCGTGAGAGTTGGAACGGAAGAATGAAATCCTGCCGAGGAGTTGGTGCATCACTTACACAGGATGAAATAGTTAAGTGGGAACGTGAGCATATTGAATTACTCGAAAGAATTGCTCCCAATGAGTTTGAAGTGTTACATTATGCGGCGATTGCTGAATTGAAAAAGAAGTAATGTATCTGTAATTAGTAAGGTGATTTTATGAATGAGTTTATAAATAAATATCAAGATGTTCTTTCCGTATTTGACAAAGGAAAAACTATGGTTCTTTCATCCTGTGAGGATAACAAGGTATCTTCAAGAATGATGAGCATTGTGTGTATAGATGGACTTTTTTATTTTCAAACGGATATGAATTTTAGAAAGTACAGTGAACTGATACATAATCCACAGGTTGCGTTGTGTATAGACAATATTCAAATAGAGGGTGTTTGTAAAGATATAGGTCACCCTATGTCAAACGCTCAGTTTTGCAGTGAGTATGAAAAGAACTTTAATATTTCATTCAAGATGTATTCGTCTTTGAAAAACGAAAGGCTATTTGAAGTATCTCCAACATTTGTTGAGCGTTGGTTATATATAGACGGTGTGCCATTTATTGAAACATTTGATGTAGAACATCAAGTATATAAATTAACGAAGTATGAGAGCAAATAAAATGAAACTATACACCTTGTAGTATAAAGGAAAGAACTGAAATGAACATAATAAAAAACGATATACCAATTTTAGAATATGATACCGATAGTCAGGCAGTTATAATGCCCGAAGATAGTACTTGTTTTCATTTTCCTGAAAGGGCAGTAATGCTTTTTATGGATAAGGAAATCAACGATTATGTCAAAGAGAATAATTGTGAGGTAATCGGTCAGTTTGTTTCCATTACAAAGCCCTTTCCAGTTTACAAAGCCATACATAACGGTGTAGAAATCACTGTTTGTCAAGCTCCTCTGGGTGGTGCGGCTTC
>JAZSEJ010000107.1:0-11494 GCA_045531615.1 Ruminococcus sp. | reverse complement strand
ATTTTTTTAGATTTTCTGACAGGTATAGCATAAGCGTTCTCCTTTTCTGTGTTTGGTTTAATTTAATTATACCACAGGAAAATGAGAATTCAATAACGTATTGGTTGGTATTGATTCAACTGAGTAAAGCTTTATTTTCATAGCCTTTCAGATAAAGCATATACTTTATAGTCAGAATTGACTGCCAGCGATGTTCGCTTACATGAAACTCTGTATAATCTGTCCACCATTTCCAAGGAACATCAAAGCCGCCGTCAGCTCGCTGTATTGTTTTGATAAAATCACGTTCATACAGGGCGATTTCGGCATTATCTTCATAAAACATATTGTCAGGTGTGATGCTGTAATCGGAAGGTCTTGTAACATACTCGGCCGTCCACTTTTCTGTATCAGGGCAGATTGTAAGCTTCACACTCTCACGAAGTCCTGCTTTGAAGCGTTCAAGTATATCCTCGCTAATTATCGTTTCACCGTCAAGTGCATTATAAAGTCTGATAAAACACGCGATATCATGATTATCGTTTATGGGAGCAGATGAAATAAACCAATCTACCGCCTCTTTTGCAATTTTTAATCCCTTTTCATAAATTGCGGACTTTGCGTCAGCATAAGAAATAATAAACGCAGCAAGTGCCGCCGTAGGATTGTAGCTTATGCTATCGCTTTTTTCGTTGTATTCCCACCATATTGCGTGAGGATAATCATTGTTTGACGGAATTGTGTTAAGCCATTTATTCTGCTTTTCATCAAAATGCTCGCCGCTGTCGAGAAAGCGGAGTATGCCCTTTACTATGGGGTGATTTTTGTCGGTAAGCCCTATCTCTCTGAGAGTTTCCGTTGCTGCCCATGTAGCCATAGGCGAAGAATTTGGGTTAAGAAAATCCGCCTCCAACCCGTTTCCGAAACCTCCGTCCTCATTCTGATAAAAGCTCAATGCGTTGAGCATCGCCTCCTTACTTCCGTTTTCAAAATGATACTGCCATTTTGCAAGCTCAAGTGGCCGAGCGTTTTTGTAGATAAAATTTCTTGCTTTTTCAAGTGTATTCATAGTAACCCTCCTGCGTTTTTTCTTAATCTTAACACAAATAAAAGGATATGTATTGTAAAAATCCGACATTATAAATCCTTTCGTGCATATTCAGCCGCCGCTTTCGGAGTCATGAGATGATGTTTTTTGAAGTCGTTCAGCAGGTGTGCCTGGTCGCTGAAGCCGTATTTTTCAACAGCGTCAAGAATATTGAAACATGGCGATAACGCAATATCCTGCCATAAAAGCTGGTATCGCAGCAGCGAGGAAAAGGCTTTGGGTGAAATACCCATATTATAATTGAAAATACGTTCAAGCTGACGCTCGGAAACAGAGGTATAGGTGCATAAACCGGTAATTTTTGCTCTTCCGTTTGTTTCAAGCATATAATGGATTGCATTCATAAGATTATTATTTATGCGGTTGGTGCATAGCTTTTTCAGCAATAATTTTTCCGTTACGGCGATTTTTCCGTCTAATGTCGGAACATCAAACAACAGCGGTTCAAGCTCAGCTTTAAGCTTGCTGAAAAATTCCTCAACGGCAAACGCACTGTTTTTTCGTCCTGTAAAATCTTCTTCTGAAAAAAGAATGGCAGTCCAAGCGTAAAAGCGAATAGCAAAGGTTGCAGTAGTATCGGCAACTATTGCTCCGCCTGTAGGGTAGGAATGCTCATCAATAGTACAGAAAAAGCCGTTGTAATTATTTTCGGTGTAATTGATGTCAAAGATAATATCCATACAGGTGTCGGGAATGACAATTCCCGATGAAGCAGTATCAGCCTGTGCTGAAACAGGCTTTTTCGTGCCCCAGAAACACCTTATATACGGTCGCAAAGCCTCACAGGGCAGGATTTCACAGTAGGTATCATTATCGGCAAAAGGTGTAGCTGTTATCGGATGGTACATATTGATAATCCTGTGCATTTCGCCACCTCGTCAACTTTTAATATTTGGAGTATATTCGCATACAAAAATATGCGCAAACTCCATTTCGTAATGCTCTGACAATTTCAGATTTACATTAGAAATATATTGTTCAATGTCACTGGGCTTATCAGGATAAACTTTAAATTTACTTGTACCAGTATCAATAAACTGATCTTGATTTTTATCAATCGACAATACAAATCTTCCGCTTGGTGCAAGCAGGTCTGCAATTAAATTAAACGCCTTTTGCTTTTCAGAAATATGCATAAATGTCAGCGATGAATAAATCACATCGAACTGTCTGTCAAAGCTATGCTCAAAAAAATCACCGCATATCAATTCAATATTTTTAAAACTGTTGAGATTTTCTTTTGCGCGTTCGATTGTTTTCGGAGAAATATCAATACCGTAGAACTTCTTGCACATCGGTGAAACTCTGACAGCAAGCCTACCTGTTCCGACTCCAATTTCAAGAACTGATTTTTCAACATTAAGTTCCATTTTGTTTATAAAACCCTGTCCATCCCACTTGTCCATATACTCTTTCAACGGCTCAGGGTCGTGGACGGGGTCGTTGTTTTCATCTATCAGAATATCATAGCGGCTTGCGATTGTATTATTCATTGCTGTAACCTCGGGAATAATTTCTTTGATTTCATTATATCACAGTCGTGCCTGAAACACAACATTTCTAACAAAGCATTCTTGAAAAAGTCATCAAACTTTATTTTAAGTTCCCGTTGACAGCAAGCATCGCCTGTGTATAGACAAAGGCACGATTTTGAAAAATCGGTATGCTCGCTCTCTGGCATTAACATTGAGAGCAAGCATATGACTTGTGGCCACACTCGGCGTTTTTCAGAGAAATCTGAAAGAATAAATGCTCGCCCTCAACCTTATTCTGTTGAGAGCAAGCATCGCCGTTGTAGCTACACCGTCATTTTTTTGCGACTATGCTTTCTGCAACTTCGTTGACAGCAAGCATAGCATTTGTCTATACACTCCCCTCTTTTCTCCGAAAATCGTCAGCGCAGACAAATGCCAAAAACTTGTTGGGAGAACCCAAACCCCTTGAATTATAATCGTCAATACTGCCGAGGAAATATAGCAAAGAAATAACGTACTTGCTTTTTCGAATACGACTTATATAATATTCTATGCCTTTTTGTACATAATGAGTTCTAGATTTTTCAAAATACGTCTTTTATTATTGCTATTTGACAAATTTCGTGGTATAATTAAAAATAAGTTAAATTGACGCCTAAGAAATAAACGTGCAATTTAACTTCCAGTCAAAACACAATCAAATGGACAACGAATAAACTAAAGGAGATCATTATGTGGGGAGAAATCATATTAGCGTTAGGACCATCTGTTTTAGAAGCTATTGGCACCAAACTTTTAGATTATAAAAGCAAAACCAAAGTGCAAAATAAACTAAACGAAATAATCAATAAGCAATTTGAAGGTTTTGCAGATTCTTCTCTAGACAGCGATGCTTTTTACAATCTTATTAAAAGCACACGCTTTATCGAAATTATTCGTAATTATTTCTTTATGGTTAAAGATAATCAAATCGTTGATGAGTACCGAAAAAATATAGAATCTTTGATTTGTGAAGAATGTAAATCCGCAAACATCATAGATGTAAAAGAATTCATCAATAAAATTGAAGCATTATACATAGACTTCTTGCGTAAAATAATAGAAGATTATCCCGGAATCTATGTGTCTTTCCAATTGATGTCCATTTCTCACAGAGAGATTATATCTAATATCCGAGATAGTCAAAATGAATTAAAGAGGTATTTGACTAATTTGGAAAATAGAAAAGCTACCATTAGTGATGAAAATATTAAACAATACCACGTTGTAACTGAGAAGGAATTTGGAGAAATTCGATTTACAGGTATAGCAGGTGCTGAACGCCGTAAATCACAAAATATAAACGAGTTTTATGTTGAAAATACATTTTCTTACTTTGGAAAAGAAATTGATCGATTGTATGAATACAATTTTGAAGAAATCGAATCTATTAAATTAAAGAACTTTTTTGATCTAGGAAATAAAATCATATTGATAGGCGGTGCTGGACTCGGAAAATCCACTACACTTAATTATCTTTTCTGTAACTATGAAAAATTGTATGATGCTACTGCTTTAAAACTAAAAATCGATTTAAAAGAATATGCTGAAGAAATTGGTGAAAAGAAAAAGGGGGTATTATGGTGTATTGCCAATGAATTTAGTAAAAGAATAAAATATTCCGGTCAACCCTTTGAAGAACTTCAAGCAATTGTTGCCGAAAAGCTAAATACTGGATCTTGTTTGGTTATATTAGATGCTCTTGACGAAATTCCTACTCAAGCTTTACGTAATACTGTAAGAAATGAAATCGAAACTTTTACTTCATTATACTATCTTAATAGATTTATTATTTCAACAAGAGAAGCAGGATATTTAAAGAATAGATTTGATGAAACGTTTCTTCATATAAGAATCAACAAATTTAATTCTCAACAGATCGAAAAGTACAGCAAGAATTGGTATTTATCAAATTATGAAGATGCAACCGATTTTAATGAATTTTGGGATAAATTCGAAGACGAAGTTGAAAGAGCAAGATGTCACAATTTGATTAGAAACCCAATTATTTTGGTTTTAGCATTAGTTATCTTTAATTTTGAAAGTAGTTTGCCTACAAGAAGGATAGAGTTTTATCAAAAATGTATTGATACATTTTTGACTGAACGTGAAAATCGCAAAGCTGCAGTTAAACTTAGTGATAAAACCAAAAGTATTTTGGCAATGAACTTGACAGTCCCTAAAATTGCATTTTATAGGCACAACAAGTTAATGTATAATAGTGCTTTTAGATTTGACTATTCTGAATTGGAGACAGCTATAAAAGAAGCTATAGCAGTAGAGGATGAAATAAATTGGGCAACTGCAATTAAGCAATATTCTGAGTATTTAGTTGAAAGAACTGAATTGATTCAAGAAATTGATGAGAACCATCTTGATTTTGCTCACAAAACTTTTTACGAATACTTCTTGGCATTTTATTTTTGTAAGATGTGTGATAACGAAAAGTTAGTCAATCTGCTTCGTGATTGGATTGGAGATCCGAACTACGATGAGTTAGCTCGATTGATTATAGAAGTTGTTATACAAAACAACGAGCCAAAGCAACATGATAATATAATTGAGTGCTTGTTCGAAATGCTTTTAGAAAATAACAAATCCAAGCAAGATTGGCCAGATAAGCGAGACGTGTTTGCTGTTATATCTGATCTCTATACTCATAATTTGTTACAGCCAAAATATCAGTATAATTACCATAAGTTTGTGTTATATCATCCTCAAATAATTGATTATATGAATTTTAGGCATAGACAAAGAGAGATAAAGAATAATGTAGCATTATATGATCCTCAGATTGTGGGGAATTTATTCTTAGAAGATTATCAAAATGAAAAACTTATTGATGTAATTGATGCAATTTATTATTTGAATAATGAGTTTAAAAAGATTGTCATTCCATCGGATTCTTCAAGTTTGCTTTATAACGTTAACGAATTATTTATGGCAGTTAGTTCAAAAAAGAAAAGGACCAAAAACGACGCAAACATCGTTAATTATTTTGTAGGGGATGGTATCGAATACACATTAAAATATCCTCAGATTTTTATGGCTCTGATATCTTTGTCAATAAAAATGGACATAGCCTTACCAATAGAACAATTACTCAAATATAATTTTTCTCCACGAAGTGTATTCTACAATTATACAACACCTGATATTCTATTTTCATTAATAGATGATGCAATGAAATCAAAAAAGAGTTTTGCGTTATTTTTGATATCTTCTATCGATTGTGCTTATGAAGCATCCAATTCGATTTATACTTACGTAATAAATAATGCGTCAAGATTCAAAAATGTCGATGAAAATTCGGTACAATTTTGTGTTAATTTGTGGCATATATTAAACAAATCCGATTCAATGGAAAATTTTAAAAATCACATAAAAGATTTACATCTATATGATGAATCATATGATTGTGTATACGAAAGATTATATTATCATTATTCAAACACAGAAAAAGGCTATTGCGATGAACGTATAAAAATTTTCGCTGAAAAACAAGAAAAAAAGCAAAAAGAATAATTTTTTGCTAAACTTGTATACCCCCATATTCCAAAAGGAATATGGGGGTAATTATTATTGTGCTACAACAAAATGTGAAATAGACAATAAAGCTGATATTTCCTCGTTTATTAATAGCATATTTTTTAATCATTGAAGTAAATTTAAGTCTGTAGTAACATTTTTCTTTCAATGTTATTAATAGATTTTCACCGTGAGACTTTTTTGAGAAAAAATTGGGACAAAAATGGAACACTTCTGGTACTGACTTTTGAAAATCCGTATGCTATAATGAAAATATCAAAACGTTTTGAAAATGAAAAATCAGAACAGAGCCGATGAAAAATGGGAGTAAAGCGGGAGTTATTTGGGAGTCTTTTGGTAGTGACTTCTGCTCATTCCTGTGCTACAATTAAATCATCGGAACGTTCTGAATAAGCAATAATCTTAAATGAACGGAGGTCAAAAATGAATTTTAACGAAATGATTTCAACCGAAGCAAGTCCTTTCCAGTACACCGAGTTCGGGTTGCTGGAGAGTGTCGAGGTGCAGGGCGAGCTTTTCTTTCCGGCGTCAGCAAGTGCCAAAATTCTCGGCTATCACAATCCGAGAAAGGCGATTATCGACCATTGCGACGCTCCCGTGAAGCTCACAGTCCCTCACCCTCAGAACAAGGATAAAACCATCGTGATGAACTACATCAAGGAAGCGGATTTATACAGCCTTATCTTCGGCTCACGGCTTCCTGCGGCAAAGTCATTCAAGCGTTGGGTTACAAAGGAAGTTCTGCCGAGCATCAGAAAATACGGCTGCTATTGTACGCAGGAATTTCTTGACGAGTGCGACCATAATCCTTACGCGATACAGCGCCGTCTGAAAGAGATGAAGCAGAGCCGTGTGGTAGAGTTCTTGACGGAAAATCCCGAAGCCTGCAAACGGCTCTGCGATGAAAATGTTATCGATGTGGAGTTTTCCGAAGCGTCATAAGAGGTGCGTAACAAAACGAGACTGTAAGAATAGTAAAGCCGTACTCGTGGGTACGGGTACGGCAGGTATGTTGAGATTTATAACATTACTTGATCTTTATAGACTTCGAATGTGTGCTCATTATTCGTAGATTCAATATCATCTGGCAAAACAGTATCAATGATAAAAGTATTTTCAGTTTCTTTAATAATAGTGCACCTCATATGTCCTTCACAAGGAGGCACAAAGTCATAATCGCCGCTTACTATTGGGACTTTATCAATGAAATGATGGCTTGTACCATTTATATCAACAAATTCAAATTCAATGAAAATCGGGAAACTCATATCAATAATTTTCAGAATTTCTACTTTAACCACTGCCATATACTCAACCTCTGAAATTCTTATTTTAATCTTAGTTTATTATACCACATCACCCCAAAAAACTCAATACCCGAAAGGCGGTGCGTAACAAAACGGGCACCTAATCATTATTCCGTTAAACCTTGTCCGACAAAATAGTATTCCGATACCGTTTCACCCACATACGAAAGTATGTCAGCGAATGCTGATTTCATCTGAAAGAGGGTATGTTCAATGGAAACAACCAACGAAGCGGTTAACTGTACGGAGTACAAAATCGGCAATACCACTTATTATGTGGAGACGTATTTCAATCTGCAAGCCGAAAGCCTTGAAGAAATCATCGAAAGGCTTATCGGTAAAGATGTCGAGAGCATTATACGACAGGCAGCATAGGACAAGCAGATAATGCAGGGATATGAAATTTTACCGCTTTAAAGCCTTGAATTTTATTGAGAAATGTGATATACTATTTTCATATCCGCTGTATCGACAGGACGTCGAGGGCTGACATCCAAAGCACGGCACGGATGCCGTGCGAGGCAAAGCGTCAGCCTATTGTCTGGAAACGGAGGATAAAATGATTACAGACAAAATTACAGCACTTTATTGCAGACTTTCGCAGGATGATATGCTTCAGGGAGAGTCGAATTCCATAACAAATCAGAAAGCTATTCTGCTGAAATACGCAGAGGACAATCACTTTCCCAATCCACAGTTCTATGTTGACGACGGAGTTTCGGGAACAACCTTTGACCGTGAAGGCTTCAGGGCAATGATGACCGATATTGAAAATGACAAGGTCGGAATTGTTATCACAAAGGACTTATCCCGTCTCGGACGTGATTATCTGAAAACGGGCGAGTTGATTGAAATGACCTTTCCCGATTACGATGTTCGGTATATTGCAATCAATGACGGCGTTGATACGCTCAAAAGTGAAAACGAGCTTATGGCATTCAAGAATATTTTTAATGACTGGTATGCCAGAGATACCTCAAAGAAGATACGAGCTGTATTCAAGGCGAAAGGACAATCGGGCAAGCCTCTCAGCAGTCCGCCTTACGGTTACAAAAAATCTGAGATTGACAAGAATGTCTGGGAGATTGACGAGGAAGCGGCAGAGGTTGTGAGAAAGATATTTCAGCTTTGTATTGCAGGAAACGGACCGACGAAGATTGCACGAATTCTCACAGAGGAAGGCATACCGACTCCGACTGCATACGCTAAATCCAAAGGAAGAAACGCAGGTCATCCGAACGCCAAGCTTCACCGTTGGGGAGAACAGACTATTGACCATATTCTTGAAAAAGCCGAATATGCGGGGCATACGGTTAATTTCCGAACACGTATCAAGTCCTACAAGAACAAGAAGCAGATCAGAAATCCGAAATCTGAGTGGGCGATTTTTAAAAACACTCACGAGCCGATTGTTTCACAGAAGGATTTTGATTTGGTGCAGGAGCTGCGCAAAAACAAACGCAGAATACAGAAGTGTGGTGAGGTTAATCCATTTTCGGGAATGGTATACTGTGCTGACTGTGGAAAGAAGATGTATCTTTGCAGGTCGAAAAGTCTTAATGCAGACCAAGAGCATCTGAAATGTTCTACTTATGCAGGCGACAAGGGCGCTTGTACGGCACATTTTATCAGAACGGCGGTACTGAGTGAAATTGTTATCAGGGAGCTGAACACTGTTCTTGCTAAGGTAAAGGATAATGAAGAAGCGTTTGTGAAGTCTGCCCTTGAAAAGTCACAGACTGACCGTTCCTCAGAGCTGAAAAAGGCGGCAAAAACACTTAGTGCATCCGAAAAGAGAATTGCAGAACTTGACCGCATATTTTCAAGACTTTACGAGGATAACATCAGCGGTAAAATTTCCGATGAACGCTTCAGAACGATGTCTGCCGCCTATGAGGACGAGCAGAAGAAGCTGAAAGAGCTTGTATCGGAGCTAACAGCATTTATGGAAAAATCTCAGCAAAAAGCTACCGAAACTGCACAGTTCATACAGGTTGTGCGAAAATACGAGAATATCACGAAGCTTACACCTGAGATAATGCACGAGCTGATTGAAAAGATTATCGTTCACGCACCTGACAAATCAAGCGGCAGAAGAAAACAGAAAATAGAAATCCACTTCAGATTTCACGTTGCAACGTCTATTGCTGTCGCTGACAGTATGGACTACGACAAAAAGAGAAAGGCTGCGTAGGGATTTCCTACGCAACCTTTTAATACTTATTTGAATACTTCTTTATTACTGCACGGCTTTACGGATGCGGTTTCTTTTTTTGTGAGTTTAATAAATTTCGAAAAGCATTGCACTTGCAATAAAATCCGAAACAGAAACGTGCTCATTACATAAAAAGCACTTATCAGTGGCGTGATACATGATATCTGCTTGACATAAACGAGAAAAAGCATTATAATACAGTATGGATACAATAAAAAACCGCTCTCGTAGTATTACGAAAGCGGTTTCCCTATTTCAGGGTATTTTTGGTGGAGCCGAGGGGAATCGAACCCCTGTCCGAAAACCCGTCCTCACGACTTTCTCCGAGTGCAGTTTATCTTTTAAAATTCCCGCACAGCGACGCCGACAAACAGGCTGCGCTGATTGGTATCCTTAAATACACTTCAAGCTACAAGGCTACTTACAGGAAGCGTTCACCACTAGTCGACGCCGTTTCAAGCTCGTGGTCCTTCAAGAAACGACGGCAGCGCGCTTAGGCAGCTGCTAAAACGGGACGATTGTCTGCGTTTAAATTTAGGTTGCGACGATTAAAGTGATTTCGCCCTCACTACTCGCTTATCGTGCATCAAGATCCCCGTCGAAGCCTTTACGGCCCCATGTAGAGTGCTATCTGCACACTTATATTCTACCACGCTTTTCAGCTCTTGTCAAGAGGGGGAACTGTCGCATGCTGTCGGATTGACATTGATTCTGCACTATGTTATAATTTATCCAAGAGGTGACCACCATGCCACACAACATTTTCAAGCTCTTTACAGATAGACGCCCAATAGACTTCAGGACAATCAACACCAGCCATGGCGAAAGCGATCTCAGAGAAGTTATCATCGCCCGTTTTGCAGATGACAGCAAGCTGGTTATAAAGCTATCGGATAACGACTTCACATACCCTGAAAAGATAAAAACATGGCAGAGATGCGCTGAGGAATACCGCAAGCTTGGTTATTACTGTCCCGATATCTTCCCTTCAAAAAACGGTGACTTCCCCACTGTTCGTTACAAGGAACACGACTGCATCGCCTACGCCGAGGAATACTCGCTCTATAAACCCGTATTAGCACGCGAATCCGAAGAAGACTGCATGCTGAACGTGAGTAGATATATGGACGATGCCGTAATAATGACCGCGAAGATGGCAGCCCAAAAGTTTGATTTTTCCGAATATCCCTCAGGCTACTGCTTGTTTGAGCGTTTTTGCCCCTCTGACAAGACCGATGAGGTACTTGAGGTTGCCCTGAAATGGAAAGAATACGCCGATGCCCTGCCGCCACAGTTCAACGAACAAGTGCAGCGGATATGGGACAGATGGCAGGAAAACCGCAGCGAGCTTGAAAAGATATATCCGCAGCTTCCGACTTCTGTTTTTCAGGCGGACCTGAACACTACAAATCTTCTTGCAGATGAAAACGGCAATTTCAAGGGTATGTTCGATTTTAATATCTGTGGACGGGATGTGTTTCTGAACTATTTGTTCCGTGAACTAGACTGCGACATACCGAAAATACGTCATGCGCTGGATATCTGCCGTCCGTATTATCGCTTTTCGGAAATAGAAAGAGCCGCCGCAACGCCGCTGTACCGCTGCCTTTCTCCCCTGTGGCATACGCTTGATGATCCGCAGAAGACGGGCAACGATATCTCAGCAATTCAGGCGAGCCTTGACAAGATCGAAAAGCTGCAGAATGTTACGATAGATATTGTGTAAACTTCAAAAATCCTGTTATTTTACAAGTTGTGTCGTTCAGAAGATAGCGAGAATTCTGCTTTTGGTTGAATGTTCTGCCGAAACAGTAATCAGAGG
>JAZSEJ010000024.1:0-11229 GCA_045531615.1 Ruminococcus sp. | reverse complement strand
AAAGTAAGGAATACAAAACACTTTCAAGCTGCGTTAATGCTATCGGTGAGGCGACGGCAAAGGATAACCTCGCTAATGCTGAAAAGGCTCTTAACATCTCTGAAGAAAACAAGGCGGCTTTTGAAAAGTCCTTTATATCAATAACGCAGTATTTTATAGCGGCTCGCTGTGAGCTTGGCAGCAGTTTCAAGTACAAGAACGCAGAGCTTGATTTGACCGCATTTGACATTGTACGCAGCAAAGCGGAGGCTGAAAAGCTGACGGAGTACATTCAGATTGCAGCAAGACCTGCATTGTTATCAATGGAGCAATCCATAAACACTATTATAGCTGAAAGGAGTATTGACAATGGAAGAAATCAGACAGGTATGGTGCGAGGAGGACAAGACATTCTATCCCGCAATGAAAACGGAGAACGGCAGAACTTACAAGCTGGACGAGGAAACATTCGTGTATCTGGAACAGGTGGAGCTGGGACTGACGGACGAGGAACAGAAGTTGATGGAACAGCCGATAGACCGTTGGGGACAGGCGTGGCAGAGGTTTATGACGGAGAATTACCCCGAAGAAATACCGTCGCTGCAGGGACGTCTGAATTGGGAGCTGATACCGAGGCAGATAGACAAAGAGGCTTGGGCGATGTGGGAACTTCTGCGGAAACAGTACGCCGAGAACAATCCCCGTCCGAAAACTTTCGTGGAGATACAGACTTGGGAGAAAACGAGAGCCTTGATAGTGGAACACGAGGTAATGGAACAGGTAGTGCTGGTACACAGAACATAAATGATACGACAGCGGAGGAGAAATCTTCCGCTGTTTCTGTTTCTGACAGAGATATTATCTGCTCTTGGGCGGCAAATCAGCTTGCAGAAAATGAAAAGGTAAAGTCCTCGTTCCGTGAACACCTTGAAATTCAGCAGGAGGACGAGCCTGTTTATGACAGCATAACCACTTATGAATGGTTTAAGGAAGATGTTAGTGCGGCGTCTCTCGCTCTGTTTTCCGATGTGCAGCGTGGTGATGTTTCTGTTCCGAATGTGCCGCAGGAAACTGTTACAGCGTTTGTTCAGAACTATCTTGATGACGGCGAGGAAAGATATGATATTAACGACACCTTGACGGCTCTGATTGACAGCTCCCTTACAAAGATTGAGGAAGTCCGTTCCTATGCAAAGGAAAACGGAATACCTTACAGCGACAAGAGCTATGACGGCGAGGACATCGATCCATACACCTACGACGGTAGTATGAGCGTTGAGGATGCAGTAAAGGTAGCAGACGCACACAATCTGTATAACTACTTCATAAGCAATTTTTCTGAAGATTTAAGCAAGGTCGCATTTTCTACTACGCAGGAACAGTTCAAGGAGCATTTCGATAAGCAAGCCTATTTTACCCTTGAAGATTATGATGAGAGCAACCCCGATGAGCATTGGCACAAGAATATGCTGAATAGCCCCAACTATCTGACATCTGTATGCGATTTGGTAGGAGCGAGCATTTACAATGAGCTGCGTCTGAACGCACAGTATCCGCTTGTTGTAGTCAAAGGCAGTTACAACACTGGTTTTTCGGTGGAAGATGTAGGCTTGGAGCTGAACAAGGTCTATTCGGTAGAAGAATTTAACGCTGCTCTCACAAAAGCTAATATTATGTGGAACTCCGACGAGCGTTTCATTGATAAGCTGGACAGCGTTAATATATCTGTGTATGCAAGTTCAGACGAGCGTATCTCTTACAATGTTGAACTATATGCCTCATATCGCAGTATCGGTGACATAATTGATACAAAGCCGAATAACGGTGATGTAAGTGTATATTCAAAGATAAATAATGCCGTAGCCGAAATTGAAAGCAGAACTCTTACAGACAACAGCGAACGCATACTTGATTTCTTTTCGACACAGCATACGCAGGCTGAAACAACAGATTTCGTGAAAAGCGTTTACGGTGATTGGATTACCGACACAATGGCTGAATATGTTGCTACGGAGGCTCGCTCAAAGTTGCGACAGAATGGTGTTCAGATAGCTGAAAACAAATCGGAAGAAACCCGCACCAACAGCACGCAATACTCCAAAGACAGACAGTACATAGCTGAAAGAGTAAGTGCATATATGAACGGCGAAACCGATGATACGCTGAATAACTCCGTATATGACAAGGCATATATCTACGCTTATGAAAACAAGGTGCAGATTGCGGATATTCCCGAACAGGAGCTTAACGGCATTATAGCCGAGGTCACGGGAAAAGCTCCCGAAATTGACACACTTAATATTCCCGATGATTTGGATAAATTCTATGTATCCCCCGAAATGGAGCAGGTCACTTGGATACACTATAACCCCGACAGCACTTCGGGCGGTCAATTCGTCTATACCTATATGAGCTATGACGATATATTCGACGCTATCGAAAAGGACGAGCCTCTTGACTATCTTCTTGAAACCTGTGAACAGGAGCTTATGGACAGAGGTACAGAGGGTTTTGAGGGAGTAGCCGAGGAATTTATGTCACACAGCGAGGATATTTCAAGCGAAGAAGAATATTTCGTTGACAAGCTCTTTGCTCTGACCGAGCCGAGATATGCAATATATCAGCTCAAAGACGATGAAAGTCTGCTTGATTATCATTTCACCAACTTTGAGTTTCTCAAAAAGCGTGGCTTATACATTGACCGTGAGAACTACAACAGAGTGTATCGTGGCAGATTGCAGGAGGGTGAAACCCTTGAGGATATTTACAGACGGTTTAACATAAATCACCCCAAAGATTTCAGAGGACACTCCCTTTCCGTCGGAGATATTGTTGCTGTAAAGCAGGACGGAAAAATTACTGCTCACTTTGTTGACAGCGTTGGTTTTAAGGAAGTCCCCGACTTTACGCTTTCCCGTGAGGAACGCAAGGCAAGGCGTACTCTGACCGATAATCTCCCCGTTATAGCAGCGAAAGGTCTTTCAAGTGACGAGCTTGATGAGCTTTCAGATAAGCTGTTCGACTATGATAATACTCCTAAATACAACGGTTCAACAGGCTATTGGAAGATAGGCAGCGGTTTATCTGCAAGCGAATTTGAGGATATAACTGCCCGTTACAATAGGGGTGAAAATATCAGTGCGGAGCTTGCACAGAAAATCATCGGAATTCCCTCTGAAATATCAATCTATGATTTCAATTCAAGAGGACAGTACGAAAACACTCGATTTTTCGTAAACCGTGCAGATGACGGTCTGACATTCCGAACGGTAGAGGGTTTTGAGATTACATACTCTTGGGAAGCTCTCGGCGCTGCTCTCATCGAGGCGGCACATAAGGAATTTGAGCGACACAACGAGCTTGACAGACAGGTATTTGAAGAAAATACTGATAGAGTTATCACAGCGGTGCGTAATGGCGAAACTGCGGGTATCACTCTGAAGAAAGAGAAAGATGAGATTGTATCTGACGGACACAAGCCGCAGTTTAGCAATGTCAAGCTCCTACGAAACGAGGAAAACGGCTTTTATATTACCGCCGATACTCCGCAGTTAGAGGGCGGCATTATTGCCGTATTCGGTGATGATGAAAAGGCGGTCAAGGATTATGTACTTGATAAGGGAACAGATATTTATCTCGCAAAGAACATCAAGACAGTTGCAGAAGAAAAGGAAGAAACGCCCGTAGAACTCCCGACACAAGAGGTATATCTGCACGACTTTTCCGTTGGTACACCAAGCACCGATAATGCACGGCAGCTCTCCTTATTCGATGAAGATGTTAGCTTTGTAATGGCTGACAGCAACGCTCCCGCAATATCACAGGATATGATTGATTGTGTTCTTCGCTGCGGCGGTAACGAGCCGCACAGTCTTGAAAGGATTGTATCGCAGTATCAGAAGAACAAGGGTGCTGAAAGCAATACGGAGTTTTTGAGAAACGAATACGGCAGAGATTGTTTCGGCATAGAGTACACAGCTCCAGACGGACAGAAAAGAGGACGGCTCGCCGTCACTTTTGACAGCGACGGAATAAAAATCGGTATCGGTGACAAAGCGGATAACCCGATTGCAAATACTGTTGTCACTTGGGAACAGGCGGCGCAGCGTATCGAGGAATTGCTGACCGAGGGCAAATATACATCACAGCTCATTATCGACGACGCAGAGGCGGTTACAAGAAAGGCTCTTGCGGATAAGCTGTGGTATCTTCATCAAGATGTTCAAGTCGAATATTTCATACCCGACGATTATTTCAAGGGTGGTTTCCCCGACAGTACCGAAAGAATATCCGAAACATTAAAGGATGAAAAGACTGTTAGCGAATATATTGTGGGTATGCAGGACTTTATAAAGCAATATGAGGCAGACAGAAATGTTCTGCGTTTCCATTTCCACAAGCTCCCCGAAATGCTGACCGAATTACAGGATTTACAGCTTGAAAGGCGTACATTCAAGACCGACAAGGATTTTGAATATACGCCCTCTTTCTTTATATCCGAAGATGTAAAGGATAAGGCTATATTAGGCGGCAGCGGAGTTCAGCACGGAAAGTTCCGTGTAGCAGACTTTTTCAGCAAACCGCATACACAAAAGGACGCAATAGATTTCTTAAAGAACGAGTACGGTACGGGCGGCTCTTACCGCAGCGGCTTTGATGTAAGCTACGACGCAAAGGGTTTGTCTGTGGGAATTACTCCGTTCACAAAACAATCTGCACAGATTGATATGAAATGGAGCGAGGTTGCGGCCCGCATTTCAAGGCTTATATCACAAAACCGCTACATAACCGAAAGGGATATTATGCAGCGTGAACGGGAAAACCGTTTAGCCGTAGAAAACCATACTCCTACCGAGGGCGTTCCGCAGTATGAGGTGGGTACGCATATCGAAATCGACTATGGCGGCAAGCACTATTCGGGTGAGATTTCATATATAGGCGATATTGATGTTACTGTATTCCCAGACGGCGGCTATGCGTGGGAGGCACAGGTTATGAACAAGGATATATTTGAAGAAAATCTCCGCAAAGACCGCCGTAATTCTCATCTGTTTATACAAGAACAGGAAGAAACCGCACCAAAGCTGACTGAAGTTGTAATTGACCTTACGCCTCATAGCGAGCGTGAGGAAATGCCCGAAGAACAGGAAAAGCACGATTTCACCATTACCGATGTGCATTTGGGCGAGGGCGGTCCGAAGGCTAAATTTGCCGCAAATGTGGCAGCTATCAAGCTCTTGCACGAACTTGAATTTGATGACAGACTTGCTACTCCTGAAGAACAAGAGGTATTGTCACGCTATGTCGGTTGGGGCGGTCTTGCACAAGCGTTTGATGAAAACAACAGCTCCTGGGCGAATGAATTTAAGGAGCTTTACACACTCCTTTCTCCCGAAGAATATACCGCAGCAAAGAGTACGGTATTAAACGCACACTACACCTCGCCTACGGTCATAAACGCTATCTACAAGGGACTTGAAAACCTCGGCTTTACGGGAGGCAATATCCTTGAGCCTGCTATGGGTGTAGGAAACTTTTTCGGCGTTATGCCCGACAAAATGCGTGAAGAAAGCCACTTGCACGGTGTAGAGATAGACAGCATAACAGGCCGTATCGCAAAGCAGCTCTATCAGACAGCGGATATTCAGATTAAGGGATATGAGGAAACCACATATTCCGACAATTTCTTTGACGCAGCTATCGGTAATGTTCCGTTCGGTAACTACGGCGTATCTGACAGGCGGTATAACAGAGAGAATTTCTTTATACACGACTACTTTTTCGCAAAAACGCTGGATAAGGTCGCTCCGAACGGCATTGTAGCTTTTGTTACAACAAAGGGTACTCTTGATAAGCAAAACCCGAAGGTGCGTGAATATCTTGCAAAGCGAGCTGACCTCATCGGTGCTATACGCTTGCCGAACAACGCTTTTAAGGCGAACGCTGGTACAGAAGTCACTACGGATATTATTTTCTTACAAAAGCGTGAGAAAATGGCAGTAGAAATGCCCGATTGGTGTTACATCGGAAAGAACAGCGACGGCGTTCCCGTCAACAACTATTTCCTTGAACACCCCGAAATGATACTCGGCACTATGAAACAAGGCGTGGAATATTCCCTTTACGGTAACGCACAGGAAGCCGCGTGTGTCCCTATTGAGGGAGCTGTCCTTTCCGAACAGCTTGAAAAGGCTGTAACAAATCTGAAACTTGTAAACGCAATTCAGAAAAAGACCGAGAAAGCGGAAAAAGAGGCTGGCGTAATTCCCGCAACGGAAGATGTACGCAACTTCACCTTTGCCGAGGTTGACGGAAAGATGTATTTCCGTGAGAACAACATAATGACAGAGGTTACGGAAACAGGCAAACGAGCTGAACGCTTGAAAGGTCTGAACGAGCTGCGAGCTACATTCCGTCAAATGCTTTCGGCACAGGAGAACAACTGCTCCGATGAAGAACTGAAGGTATTACAGGATAGACTTAACGCACAGTACGACAGCTTTGTAAAAAAGCACGGATATATCAATGACAGCAGTAATGCACAGGTATTCAGCCGTGACGATGACTACAACTCCCTTTGTGCGTTAGAGGTTATCGACGAGGAAAGCAAGACCATTGAAAAGTCTGATTTCTTCACCAAGCGTACTGTAAAATACACAGCGGAGATTACCCGTGTAGATACTCCGCAGGAGGCTATGCAGGTATCTATTGATACAAAAGGTACAATGGATATTCCGTATATGGCACAGCTCTGTGATTTAGAGCCGCAGCAGGTCGTTGATATTCTGAAAGCGGATAATCTCATCTATCTCAACCCCGTTAATGCTACGGACAATCCGCTTGACGGCTGGGAGGAAACCTCCGAATACCTTTCGGGTAATGTCCGTGCGAAATTAGCGGTAGCAGAGGCATACGCAAAGGATAACCCCGAATTTCAGCGTAATGCCGAGGCTCTGACAAGCGTTCTGCCGCCGAAATTAGAGGCGGGAGATATAACCGCCCGTATCGGTGTAAGCTGGGTGGATGTTGAGGACTATCAGCAGTTCCTTACGGAATATGCAAAGGCTCGTTTCTTTACACCTCTCCGCCGTACCGTCACAGGCGAATACAAGATTGAAAACAAGACTTGGAACACGGGAGCTGCCGCAACGCAGATTTACGGAACAGGCAGAATGAACGCCGCAACTATCTTTGAAAATCTGCTTAACAACCGTGATATTGTTATCCGTGACAAGAAAACGGACGCAGACGGCAGAGAATATTATGAGCTGAATAAAAAGGAAACAGACTTGGCACAGGATAAAGCTCTCAAGATGAAGGAGGCTTTCAAGCGTTGGCTTTGGGAAACTCCCGAACGCCGAGAAAAGTATGTTGAGCGATACAATAACCTGTTCAACTGTATTGTAGGTCGCAAGTTCGACGGCTCACGACAGACTTTCCCCGGAATGTCCCCGTCCATAAAGCTGAAACCTCATCAGCTCGACGCAGTTATGAGGGCGAAATTCGGCGGCAATACGCTTTTAGCCCATTGTGTGGGTGCTGGCAAGTCCTTTGAAATGGTAGCCGCTACAATGGAAAAGAAAAGGCTCGGACTTATAAACAAAGCCTGTGTCGTTGTTCCGAAACACCTTGTAGGACAGATGGCGAATGAATGGCTGCGGTTATATCCGCAGGCAAGGTTACTTACCGCAAGTGAAAAGGACTTTGACAAAAATCACAGACAGAAGTTCATCGGTCGCTGCTGCACGGGTGACTATGACGCAGTTATTATGTCATACGAGCAGTTTGAAAAAATACCGATGTCTATGGAGTATCGCAAGAGCTTTATTCAGCGTGAAATAGACGCACTCCAGAACGGTATCGACGAATTAAGCGGAGATTACCGTTCCAGAAGCGAAAACCGCAGTTCCATTAAGGACCTTGAGCGTGAGAAGAAACGCCTTGAAACAAGGCTTAACAAACTGATAGAGGGCGGCGGCAAGACAAAGGATACCTCTCTGACCTTTGAACAGCTCGGCTTTGACAGCTTGGTTGTCGATGAGGCTCACAACTACAAGAACGGTCTTGTTGTATCGAAGATGAACAGAGTATCGGGCGTTCAGACTACCCCCGCACAAAAGAGCGAGGATATTCTTATGAAAACGCAGTATCTTAACGAAAACTACGGCGAAAAGAATATTCTGTTTGCGACAGGTACACCTGTTTCCAACTCTATGACAGAGCTGTATATTATGCAGCGTTATCTCCGTCCGTCACTTCTTCAGAACGCTGGCTTACAGACCTTTGACGATTGGGCAAGTAACTTTGGCGAGGTCGTATCAAAGGCAGAGCTGAAACCAGCTGGCAACGGCTACCGCACTAAAAAGCGATTTGCAAAATTCAATAATGTCCCCGAACTTATGCAGATGTATAAGGAATTTGCAGACATACGGACAGCGGATATGCTTGACCTGCCCGTTCCCGAAATCGAGGGCGGCAAACCGCAGACTATCGTTGCAAAGCCGAACGAGGTACAGCAAGCGTATATGCAAGTGCTGGCAGAACGCTCCGAGGCTATCCACAGCGGAGCTGTGGATCCAAGCGTAGATAATATGCTTAAAATCACTCACGAGGCAAGACTACTCGGATTGGACGCAAGGTGTCTTGTTCCGAACGCAGAGAATTACGAAGACAGCAAGGTAAATCTTTGCGTTGACAAGATTATGGAAATCTATGAGCGTACCGCAGATACAAAGGGCGTACAGGCTGTATTCTGCGATATTGCAGTTCATAGTGATGACGGCAAATTTTCCGTATATGACTATATCAAGGCTGAACTTGTAAAGCGTGGTATTCCCGAAAGCGAGATATGTACCGCTGGTGACGCAGCTACGCAGAAACAGCGAAACGAAATGTATGCACAGCTCCGTTCGGGAACAAAGCGTATCGTTATTGCAAGTACAAGCAAGATGGGTACGGGTGCGAACATTCAGACAAAGCTCGCTGCTCTCCATAACCTTGATATTCCGTGGAAACCCTCTGACATAGAACAGCGTAACGGACGAATTATCCGTCAAGGCAACGAAAACCCCGTTATTGGCGTTTACAACTATGTTACGGAAAATACATTTGACGCATATCTTATGAATATCATTGTTACAAAGCAGAGGTTTATTTCACAACTTATGAGTGGCAAGGCTGCCGCAAGAAGTTGTGAGGATGTGGACGAGGCAGTTCTGAACTACTCTGAAATGCAGGCTCTCGCAAGCGGTGATGACCGTATTAAGGAGAAAATCGAGCTTGACGGCGATGTGGCTCGTCTGCGTTTGCTTGAAAGCGAGCATTACAACTCACAGTACAGACTTGACGATACTATCCGCAATGCTGAACAATGGATACAGCGTTATACTGCTGAAATCGGTGCAGCAAAGGGCGATGTGGAATTTGCCGCCGCAAACAAGCTGGGCGAAGATGAGTTCAGAATAGAAATCGGCGGTACTGTGTTCACGGAACGCAAGACGGCTGGCGAGGTTTTACAGAAAGCTGCTATCAAGGCAATGGCAACCGCCGACGGAAAAGACCATATCTCGATTGGTAAGTTCTGCGGCTTTGAGCTTGCTATTGAGAAGATACACAACGGCTTTATGGTAGCGACGGGACTTTCTCTCCGTCACAATCTGACCTATGCCGCCGATATGGATATATCGGGTGACATCGGTAATATTACCCGTCTTGAAAATCTTTTCAATAAAGGCATTGAGAAGAAACTGACCGAAACCGAAAGTTTACTCGCAAGCAAGCAGACTGATTTGCAGGAGGCTATGGCGGCAAAGGGTAAGCCTTTTGAACACGCTGAAGAACTCGCAACGAAATCCGCAAGACTTGAACAGCTTAACCGAGAGCTTGAGGTCGGCAAGGCTGACGAGGTTATTATGGGTACAGAGGAACAGGAAACAGGCGGACACGATAAAACCGAGGAAATCGGAAAGCCGAAAAATGGTCATAAGCATTGACGAAGCTCCCCCACAAAGAATTTCCTTTGTGGGGGAGCTTTATGTTATGGAGTGTTTGGTATTATTTCGATATTCAGTTTGTCATAAGGAATGGTAATTTCGTGTTTTATTCCTGCACAGATTTGACCATTATAATCTCCGAATGAGCCTATTACAGACAAGCAAGTTCTTATTAACCACACATTATCCCAAAAACATTTTGGTACTTGATTGATGTCGTAATAATTGTTTTTACAATATTCCTCATAATCATATAATGTGTTCGAAGCCTCACTATACGAATTATTATCTATGTAATTATTTCGATAAGACATATCATTGTATTTGATTGGAAATGTTACAATATACGAATACTGTTTTTGGTTTTTCCAAGACGAACCTACAGTATTTCCGTCTTTGAAAAATTTTCTAATAAAATCATCTATTGTAAGTAACATCTCTGGATGACGATTAACTACTGAATACGATAACATTTCATCTATCGGTGAAATTAAAAACATTTCAATTTGAGCTTTGTCACTATACAATTTAGTGCTTAATCTATTAATTGCTTTTCTATAATCACAACTGCTACTCATACAGTTGTTTTTTATATATAGGCACTCACTTTCATTATATATACACCATTCACATTTATTGTTTGGGAGTGGAATGGAATATCGTTCGCCTTTATAAAATAATTCGTGAGTGCTTGGATAGATTTCTATTTGATGACTTTTAAGATGTTGCTGTATTGGTGAAGACTGTTCTAAAAGAACATCAATCGGAATAAGACCGTTTCTCTTTAAATGGTCGCAATCATCAATAGTAGTAGATACAATTTTGGCAATAAACTCCAAATCATCATCAACAACATTTATTTCATCAAGTTTTAGTCCTGTTTCTTCGCAGAAAATTGTAACATTATCTTTTTCATCATTAAAAGCTAATCGTTCAAGTATATTGCACATTTGCATCGGTGAAATATTATATAGCTGCATAAAATCTGAACTTAATTGTTCACCCCATAGATTTAATACCATATATCCTCCTAAAGCAGTTGTTATATCTTCATTATATAACAAAAAGTTTTTCAAAGCAATATTTAATTTAATATATTTTTATAAATCAAAGGAGATTTACCTATGACATACTCACAGGAAAACGCAGAACTAATCGAAAAAGCAAGACAAGCGAGCCTTGCCGATTATTTCTTACAGAACGGATACGAAACAGAACGGGTACGGAACGAATTGCACATAAAAGGCTACGGCGGTCT
>JAZSEJ010000051.1:0-15413 GCA_045531615.1 Ruminococcus sp. | reverse complement strand
ATGTGATATTGAATTTCCGTATCAGGTTCCCGAAAGCAGAATTTTCGTAATGGGCGACCACCGTTCTACTTCCGTTGACAGCCGTACAAATATGGTTGGATGCATTGCTGATGAGTACATCATTGGCCGTCTGATCTTCCGTGTATGGCCGTTCAAGGCTATAAGCCCACTTTAATACGCAGCTGACTTATTTAAAATCTGGAGAGAGGTGATATCTGTGAAAGAGCTGCAGAATTTCGTTTACAGACATATGGATGCACTAAGACATCACAAGAGATATCTTGCTATGCTTACAGCATTATCTATGCTCGTTACTTTCATAGTTCCGCTTATTCTGATTGAGCCAGCGGATAGTATGACGGGTGTGCTTGTATGCAAGAAGGTTGTTCATACCCACAATGCTGAGTGTTACGTTGGAAATACACTCGTTTGTAACATTGAGGAACATATTCACACAAATGAGTGTTACAAGAAGGTTTCGCTTCTTTCTTTGAAGGGTGAATCATCAAACGAATCACAATATACTGAATATAATATTCCTGTTCCGAATGCAGGTAGCGGAGAGTATAATGAGTCTACCGGAAGATATGAGAAAGCAGATGGAAATACAGTAGATGGTGTAACATACAACCCTGCAGAACTTCCCCTTTATACGCTTCTTTTTGGCGAGGGAGTTGATTGGGTTAACCCTGAGTTATCTTTAGAAGATAATTTGGAGATTGTTGATGATGAATATTTCCTCGGTTTTGCCAGTGACTTCTGTGCTTTTATTGAAAGTGATTTTGAAGCTTATGACGCTGATGCTGAAGGACGTGTATTTATTGGTGGTGACTTGATGTTCTATGGTAACTCACAAGTAGGCGAGTGGAACTATCAAGTAGGTGCAGGTGACTATGGTCATTTTACACCAATTTCAAAAACAGATGAGTATTCTGGCATTAGTGGATTTGCATCTGGAATTATTGGTGGTAAGGTATATCGTCTTGGAACAATGACAACAGGTTCAACGAATACTGTTAAAGAAGGATATAACTTGCCTTTGCCTGAAAATAGAAGTTTGAGACACACTTCAGGATATGATATTTTCTTATATCCTGAAGAAGGAGCATACAAAAGATTTATAGTTGGTAATATTGCTGATTCACGACACCTTGACGAGGATTATTTAACATATGGTGACGGTGTAACAAAGGATGTCCCCTATAGTAATTTGTGTAATCATTTATATGTTGATGTCGGTTGTAGTTTCTGTGGTAGTAATACAGATCATGATTATTTAGGTGAAGTTAATGAACTTTCACAGTTCTATCAGTACTCAGATGTAGATAGATTACTTGAAAAAACATTTGATACGCTCCGAGCTCGTTCCTTGAGTCTTGCTTCTGTTCAGGCGATAGATGCTAAATATGAAAACAGTAATAGTGATCTTGTGTTAGATGCGTCAGATATCGGCGATGCTAAAACAGTATACTTCAAGGTTAATGAATGGAAAGATTTTAATAATGTAATAATTATTGTTCCTGATGATAGAATAACATACACACAAGATGGTGATAAAGAATTAGAATTCACAGGCGGAAGTAAAACAATCAAAAATCTTGATTTGAATATTATTATTAGTTGTAATGATGAAAGCATAGAAATTAAACACAGTATAAATACATACATCAGAGCAAAGAGTGATTGTACTGAAGAATTATTAAAAAAATTGGATGATGGAAAAGGATATAAGATAAGTAACAGAGGTTCAAATTCATCCAATAACCATCCTGTTTCTTCAAATATCCTTTACAATTTCTATTATGCATCAACAGTAAAATTTACCGGAAAATCAAACTTTAACGGAACTATTTTTTCACCTAACGCAGATGTTACTTCACCTAAAAAATGTGAAGGTCACCTTTCAGGCGCGCTGATTGCAAAGTCTTTTGAGGGAGGTCTTGAATTCGGTTACAGACCTTACCGTGGCGGCGTTGACATTTTCGGTATGACATCAGGTTACGCTGTTCCTGTTAACAAGGTAGACCAGGACGGAGCAACTCTTCCCGGTGCGTTGTTCGCTATTAAAGAAGGCGGTAAGTTTGTAAGCTTGTTTGAAAGCGGAAGCGGAACAAATTTCGCAGCACTTCCTTCAAGAGTTGATTTTACAGGCGGCACTTACAGACAAGAGATAGTTGATCAGCAATCAAATGTTGACAGATATTATGCAGGAAATGAAGTACCAGGCGAAACGCTTACAGCGCCTGTAGATTTTACATTGTATTACTTTGATTCACAAGGTCAAAAACAAACAATTGAAAATAATGCTAAATTACCTAATGTTTTAACAAAATTTTATCTTGAGGCTAATCAGGAAGTGGACTTTGATTACAACGAAAATATTCGTTTTGAAGGCCCTGTTGCAGGTAGTGACGGTAAACTTGTTTACACAGTATATCTGATTAAACCTGTAACTAATGTTGAGATTACAGCAAGAAATAAAGGTGACAACACAAATTGTGCTTCTGCAACAGTTAATTTCAACCCTATGACGTTGACTGCTGCTGCAGATGTATATAAGGTTGATGAACCGATTACATTAACTGTTGGTAATCTTCCAACTGGTGACACAATATCTTATAAGTATTTCGTGAATGGAAACTTTATAGATTTAAATGATGATGGACAAGACAATGATTACACACCTGATATAAGCTGCACTTATACTCCGAGTGCTGCCGGTGACTTGTTATTTAGCGTTGAAGCATATGTTGAGGTTAATGGCCAACGTTACAACATCGCAAGGGCTACTGATAAAAAGTATATAGCAAACACTTTGCCTAATGATATGGCAATTGAGCTTTACACTTATGAAGGTGAGAATATTGTTTCTCTTAATAATAATACAATTAAATCTGGTGAACAATTAATAATTCGTGCGAAAAACATACCTGATTATGCAAGTGTAACTTACAGTTTTAATGGTTCAAGTAATTATAATACGAATGACAATGGAGATATTGTATTTGATACAAGCAATATTATTGGAAGAGATCTTACTGTAAAAGTAACTGTATCTGGCGAAAACGAAACCGTTGATTTATATAGCACGGTAACTGTTGATTTCCCTGATATGGAATTAAAGGTTTTAGACAATGATAAAGAAACTGAAATTACAGAATATGTAGTAAACTCTGATACTAACGATAAGTTGAATTTCAGCGTATCAGGTATTCCTACAGGTGCAACTGTAAAATATTATTTCAACAATAAAGAAATTGAAAACAATGGTTCCTCTGTAGATAAGACAGTGGTTGGTGAAAATATTCCAGTACGTGCTGTTGTTTCATATAACGGAATGGAAAAGACACTTTATGGTTCTGTTACGGGTAAATACAACGATGGGCTTAAATTAAATGTTGAACAACAGGCAGGTTACATCGTAGGTAATGAAATAAAATTAAACGTTACAAATGCTCCTAACGGTGCTAATGTTGTATTTAGTGTTTACGATTCAAATGGTAATTTTGTCAAGACATTAGAAACAAAGACTGTAGAGAACGGAGAGGCGTGGTCTTCATATACACCTGAAAAGTCAGGCAGCTACTACTTTAAAGCAACTATGACTTATGGGGACAATCCTGTAAAGGAATTGTCAAGTGAAGCTATCACAGTAGTCCCAGTTACTCTTACTGGTGAACTTTCAGTAACCCCAAATCAGGTCAGCACAGGTAATGAAGTAACCATTAAAGTATATGGTGCTACAATCGGTGCGGATGTAACGTTTACAGTTGAAGACCAGAATGGAAATGCAGTACACACAATCAGCGGTTTAAAAGTTGGTGATAATGGCGAGTGTAAAGGTACATACAAACCTACTCAGGCTGGAAGTTATACGGTAAAGGCTGCAATTTCTATGGGAGATACACCAAGAAATTTACAGAATTCCTTTACTGCAATTGAAAGCACATCAGCGCTTTCGGGTACTTTCACATTATCAAAAGAGACAATTACACCTGGCAGCGATATAGATATTGTTGTTAGCAGCCCTAATAACGGTGCGGTTGTAAATATAAAAATTACAAACCCAAATGGAAAGACATATACTCAATCTGCTAATATCAATAATGGTGCTTATTCCTTTACGTTTAATCCAGCAAATCTTGATAATGTTGTAGGTGTTTATACAGTCAGCGTTGAACTCGTACAGGGTACATCTTCACAGTCATTAGGTGAGCAAAAATTCACAGTGTCAAGCGGAAATGATGCTTCCGGTGAGATCTCTGTTTCGCCCGAGTCGATTGTAATTGGAAATTCTATAGATGTAAATATTACTAACGCTCCTGTTGGTGCAAATGTTGCATTTAAATATTATTACTATGATTCTGATATTTCCCAGTATGTAACATCACCAACAAGTGCAACAATTGGTGATGAAGGAACTTATAATTTAACGTTTAGTCCTGCTATAGTAGGTAAATACACTGTTAAAGCTACAATTACTACTGCTAATGGAAGCGTTAAGGAAGTAGAAACATCATTTTATGCACACGCTGTTTTCGAAATTGATAATGATGGAGCATGTGTTGCTGGTC
Organism: Ruminococcus sp.; assembly: GCA_045531615.1. Taxonomy (GTDB): domain Bacteria; phylum Bacillota; class Clostridia; order Oscillospirales; family Ruminococcaceae; genus Ruminococcus. Next base: position 10,839 of record JAZSEJ010000051.1, on the reverse strand, counting down.
AATGGCATAATATATCAGTATCGGGAATTGAAAAGCAAACTATAAGCAGCGTACAACAGTTTACTATTGAAGGTCAGACTGTAAGCGAATATAATATAGTAAATCCAAGCGAAGAAGATCCTGAAGGTACTAAACCATATATATCATTTAGAACTTCAGAACAGTATACTGGTGGTACTTATAATCTTTATCTCAAAATTCAGCTTTCTGGTGGAGCAGTAACTGAATATAGAACACAAATAACAAATAATGCGCCAGCTACACTTACGCTAAGAAATACAAGTCTTAAAAATGCAAGCTTCTTGAAGAGTGTAAATATTTTAGCAGATGAAAGCACAGTTTCTGACAATCTGATAGAAATTACACCAGAAGAGGCTGGCGAAAGAATCAGCAGTGTAAGACTTACATTCCCTGACAGTGCTAATGCTAAAAACAATACATTTAAACTTGCAGTAACATTTACAGATTCAAGCAACAAATCTCACACAATGTATTATGACAAGAATAAGGTTGCTGGAGAGAATCCTGCTTATATTGACATTTTAACTTCTGAAATTCCTGGTGATGCTGATATTGACGAAGAGAACATCACTAAAATTTCAATCACATCAGTTGCAGGTTCAATTGCAGTTGACAAATGCTATCCGACATACGTCAAAGCAGAAAATCAAATAACAAAGACATATACAAAAGGATTCACACTCAACCCGAATGAGCAGAAGGAAATTGTTATTGAAAACTGGTTAGAGACACTTGATTCTATAACATTCAACCTTGAGAGCGACGGCGAGATATTCTACGCTTTAATAGGTGCGGATGAAACAGAAACTCTTGTATCTGGTTCAGCTAAATCCGAAAATGGTAACAAAAAAATTGAAATCTCAGGTATTAATGATAATATCAAGAAAATCAAGATTTTTACCAAGCAAGAATCTCCATTGACAGTAAAGGATTACACAATAATTGGTTTTACCGGTGATAAATCTTACAATAAAGAAGAACTACAAAACAACGAATGGGATGTAATAAACTATTATACACTGGTTGAACAGCAGGCTCCTGTTGGTTACTTTAAGGAAGAAACAGTTTATACCATTGAAGTTAAGGAAACCGTAGACCTTGCAACACTTGATAATGGTAAACCCAAGAATGTTCTTACAACGATTTCTTTAAAGGATAAGAACGGTATTGTAGTATTAAGCTACAAGGTTAATACTTCTGATAGCGGTAGTACAAGAACGATAACGATTGATGATGTTACATTTACTTTAACAAAAAGTACCGATGGCATACTGACAGTTACATGTTCCGATAGTAATGTTATTACTTCAAACTGGGGTGCGGCAACAAAGCCTGTAAGTAACGACGGCTATTACTTTGATCCTGCAGCTTTGATGATTGTTCCGGTACCTACTCCCGTAAAATATACCAATAGAATGGGTTTTCTTTTCAGAAAGATCGACGATAATGGTGCAGCGGTTAAGGGCGTTAAAATTAGTCTCGTTCCTGATAAGGGAAAAGATGATGCAGACTTATGGCACTGGGATAAAAGTTCCAGCGAGTGGCTTATCGACTATACAAAGCTTTTAGACGGAACAGTATATAAGCTTACTGAAACTGAACCGGGCGATAAGTATGAGCGTGCAGATGATATCTATTTCACAAGAACAGATGATAAGGAAATAACTTATTGGACAGGTTCATCAACAATGCCCACAGAAGCCGATAAGAAAACCGTACTTGATCTTACGGATTATCGTGTAATCAAGATGGTTGACGTTCGAGTTCTTGGTATTAAGCTTTCATTGGATAAGTTCTATAAGGATAACGTAGAAACCCCGGAAAACCCGGAAGCTCCGGAAAAAGATCTTGAAGGAGCAAAATTCTCATTATATTCAAATGACGGAGTATTAATTTGCTCGGATCTTGACGGAAATGGCAACATATTCGATAATGAGGTTTTCAAGAAACTTGACAATATATATGTTGAAAACGGATACCTTAAACCGGGTATGTACTACTTAACAGAAGATGTTGTACCAATGCATCCTACTAATGAAGAAACCGGTTTTACATTTGAGAATCCAGGAAAAATGTATTTTACTATAGAAAGTGATTTCTCAATTAAACTGGGTAAACCCAGCGGCGGTACCTATAATCTTGGCAAAATTGAAAAACATGAAAACGGTCAAAAGGTTTTCATTACAAAAAAAGATGAAACCGTAATGAATGGTAGTGAAGCAGCTGCAATAAATGATGTTGTAGAATTTGTGATTACAGGAACTTTTAATGATATTTATCTGAATAATATTGATATCAAGGGAATTAATAAATCGAATGACACCTATACGCACACATTTGCTACTCCATATAAATTAACAAAATTCGAATTACAACGTTGGGGCGGCGATGGAGTTACTATTACTTCACTTAGAATCAAGGATAAAAATGACAATGTTTATCAATATCCAGCCAGTGAAGAAATTCCACCGACCTATACTGAACCAACCGGAGTACTTTCTACAAATGGAGCAACACTCAAGGTTGAGAACAAAGTAGATGACGGTTTCATCGATATTCCTGTTTCTAAAAAATGGGTAGGAGATGTGAACTTTGAAGAACTCAGAAGTGAAATAGAGGTTAAACTCTATCGAACAACAACTCCTAAAGTCCATAGCGAACTTACTGATGAGGATGTTTATAAAATCGTACAAGGTGAGGGCGAGCAGGCAACAGAAACAGAAGCGAAGGTTACACTCAATGATGCTAACAAATGGTCACACGTTTTTGAAAAACTTCCAAGTTTCTATTTTAAAGACGGCGACACAAAGAGATATCCTTACTACTACTACATCAAAGAAACAATTGTTCCACACGGCTATAACGATTCATATTCAACATTGGGCGATGGTACTCTGGTAGTAACAAATACGCTGCAGACAGTGAATATTAATGCACAGAAATTCTGGGATGTAAGTTCACTTCCAAGTTATGAGAATATGATACCTGACAGTATCGTCCTTAAAGTACAGTGGTCTAAGGACAACGGTAAAACTTGGAAGGATATTTCAAGTAGAACAATTACCGTAAATAGGGCAGCTGATTTTAAGGGAGTTTTCAAAAAACTTCCAAAGGGTTATAAATACCGAATAGTTGAAGCATACTCTGCTAATGGCTGGGTTGTAGGAACTCCTAGTGCTGAAGAATTTGTTGATGATAATAATCAAACATTTACAATAACAAACGTTCCTAAGATCGGTAGTTTTACAATTCAAAAGGATTGGTTAAATGACAGTAATTCTTCAAGACCTGAAAACATTTACATTCAGCTTCGCAGAGCAATAAGAAAGCTTTGGCCAGAAGGTCAGCCGTTTGAATCTGTGGTAGATGAATATGGTAATATCACAGAAGTTGGCGTATCTGATGACTATGCAAGATTGCTTCAGTATTCACTTTACTTCTATGACGGAAATATGTGCGGTGATCAGGTTGATGAAAATACTGCATATACCTGGAGAGGCGATTGTCATACTACAAGAGACGGTGATTATACCGGAGGCTTCCATGACGCAGGTGACCACGTAATGTTTGGCTTGCCTGCGGGTTACACAGCTTCAATGCTTGGTTGGAGTATGTATGAATTCCCAGAATCATTTGAAGAGCTTAATCAGACAGCACATATGAAGGCAATTGAAGATTATTACTGCGATTTCTTTATGAAGTGTGCAAAGTATGACGCTGATGGTAATATTACAGCTATACTTTATCAAAAAGGCAACGGCACTCCCGACCACGCTTACTGGGGTATGCCTGAAAAGCAAGATGAAGTAATGAAAACTGAAGCTGATGCTGAACTTTATTGGACCGATGATAAAGAATTAAATGGTGCTAAGGTTGGCGGTGATATTGCATCCGAATATGCAGCAGCATTAGCAATTGCTTATCTGAACTATCAGAAGACTTATAAATATTACGATGATGATGCTCAGAAGTATGACAACTACCTCGAAATGGCAAAAAAACTGTTTGCTTTTGCATTAGAAAACAGAGGATGTGTTTACGGTCAGAATATTGAGGTTGTAGATGGCCAGGAAACAGGTGGTTATTACAAGTCAACTTCAAATTATGACGATCTTGGTTTAGCTGCTGTATGGTTGCATATTGCAACAAGAGAAAACGAAACAGCTACAACAGAATATAAAACATATCTTGAAGGAAAAACAGATAATACTAATCATATGCCAGGCTATGGTGGTTTAAACATTTCATGGAATGATGTTGGTTCAGCTGCGGCTATTGCTTACGCACTTCACGTTGATTCCACAAAACAACAAGGAATAATCAATTCAATTAACAGTTCTATCACAAATGAAGTAAAAGACGATCAAGGAAATGTTATTGACAGAGTTGCTAAAACAGATTATATGTTTGGTAATGATTCAGGCGGTTGGGGTCAGATGAGACACAACGCTGCGTATCAGACATCAGTATTGATAGCAAACAAGTTCAATAATACAGACACAAATGCTGAATGGGCAAAGTGGTGTAAGACTCAGATGGATGTTATTCTCGGTAATAACACTTCATCAGGAAACGACGGTAGACACATAAGAACATCAACTTGTTACGTTACAAACTTTGCAGAAAACACTTTGATTCACCCACACTACAGAGCAACCTCTGGTATGGATGTGCATATGCAAGCAAAGAATGACCCCGCGGTTATCAACGGATATGATATTGATCCATACAAGCTTATCGGTGGTCTTGCTGGTGGTTGGAAAAACAACGGTCAGGATGGTTTCGTGGACGAGCGTCTTAACTATGAAGAAACTGAGGTTGCTACAGACTATAACGCTGGTCTTGTATGTGCGGCAGCTGGTTTGTATGGTTATTACAAAACAGGTCACACTTATGAGATACCTGGTGTTAAAACCCAGTATTTACAGTTGGATCCTACAATTGAAGCACCTGAAATGATTTATGTTGGCGACAGTGTAAATCTTAATATTACAGGCTTTGATGATGTTCCAAGTATTACTTGGGAAATAGTAACCGAAGAAGGCGAAGAACCTAAGGCAGAGATTGCAAATGACGGAAAGCTTACAGCTAATAAAACTGGTCTTGTAAAGGTCAGAGTAAGCGGTGATACAGTTACAGGCGTTACAAGAAGTGCAACAGCTGAAATTATGGTTTATGAGCAGGCTTCAATTTCAGTACCTAATGGTACGGTAGAGGAAAATGGCACATACATAATGGAAGCAAACACTGAAATGCAGCTTACAGCTGAAAACTTTGAGCAAGACGCAGAGGTTGAATGGTCTGTTACAAATACTGACGGAAATTCAACTTATGTTGCTTCAATTGATGACAACGGCAAGCTTACAGCAAATGATGCCGGTACGGTAATTGTAAAGGCAGCAAGCCAGTACAAGAGGGCAACTATCAAGATTCAGATTAATTCTGCTGCTTCTTACAGTATCAGAAGTGAAAGTAATAATACATTAAATCCTGCTTCTGTTGACACTTCTGATACAGACGCTGTTATGGATGTGTTGATGTCTTATGCAATTAGACAGACGACTGTTAGGGTGTTGGATGATGAGAGCATTACAAGAAATACCTCATATAAAACTCTAACAATTACTTCTGGAACTGGTGGTGGAGACCACGATGTGGCAAACTTGTTATCTGGTTTGAAAATTACAAGTATTGATGTTGTATTCGATGCCATTGGATTTGTTAAAGGAAGATTTAGAATAAACGGTTCGTGGGATAATAATTATGTGTATCAATACGAGGCTACTTTAACTTCAAATATTCTTTCTTTAGGATTTACTTCAATTCCTGAAAATATACAGACATTTAACGTTGAAGCTTGGGAATTCAAGGTGAATATAAAGGAAATACGCTTTAACTATGAATCGCAAGGTATTAAAATAACCAACACTGAAACAGAACTTGTTGAGGGTGATACAATTACTCTTAACAGCAGCGGTGCTACAGGTGATGTTACTTGGTATTTAAACGATTCACAAAAAGGCACAGGAACAAGTTACACTTACATAGCAGAAGATGTTAACGAAAATACCACACTTAAATTTAAAGCAGTAGACAGTGCTGATACCGCTAATCCGGCTGAATATGAGCTTACGGTTGTACCGTTTGAAATTGTTGATGACAGCGAAACAGCAATTGATAGTATCAACATAAGTACTAATAATATTCCATATCAATTAAAAACAAACGGTTCTACAAGTGGCTCTTATGTATGGAAGTCTGATAATCAAAATATTGTTATCGACAGAAGTACAGGTCAGATTACATCAGCAAGCGGTGGAACAGCAAATATTACAGTAACGCGTGAAGGTACACAAATATCTGATAGTATTACAGTTAATGTAGTTGGTTCACTTACTTTCAACAATCCAATCAGTACACTTTATACAGGCGGTGATAAGGTAACATATTCAGTAAATGAAAGCGATACTTACAGCAATATAACATGGGAAATTACAGAAAACACTAACAACGCTATAAGCATTAAATCGGATACTGGCGAGGTTACAATCCTGAATGCAGGTTCTGCTAAGATTAAGGCAACAGCAAGGGATAATAATTCAAATGTTGTTGCGGTATCGCCCGAATATAGTATAACAGTTCAGCAATTACAGGTGAACAATGCTAATAATACAACTGTTGAAGTTGGAAGTAAACTTGATGTAAGTGGTTGGTCTCTCAATAGTCAGCCATCTGGTCACAGCAAATATGTATATAGTTCAGAAAATGAACAGTATGCAGTATGTAGTAATAATGAGGTTACAGGCGTAAAGGCTGGTAATGTCAATATTATAGTAAAGTCAGTTGACAACAATGGAAAAGTTCTTGCTTCAGCTACAAAACAAATTACAGTTAATAATAAACCGTTAGAGATTTCAGTTGGCAAAAATACACTTGTAATTAATGAAACTGCTACGCTTAATTATAGCGGTGATGATGTTGTATTTGAAGGATATGATAATTCAATCATAAAAATCGAGAATAACACAATCACAGGCTTAAAGGGCGGCTCGACAACTATTACAGCGAGAAGAACATCAGACGATGCTTCTAAAGAAATTACAATTACCGTAAACGGAATGTCAATCAATACTAATGGCGGAAATACTTCAGTTGATGTCGGCAGCGAACTTGATATCAGCAGTTGGTCTATTAACAATCAACCATATGGTCACGACCATTATGAATATAGTTTCAGTACCGAAGATCAACAGAAAGCGAGCTATAGTAATGGAAAAGTTACTGGTGTAAAATCCGGAACTGTAAATATTATAGTACAGTCAGTTGACAGCAGCGGAAATGTTCTTGCTACAGCTACACAGGAGATTACTGTTAATAAGGGTAGTGCTGTTGAAACACCTGATGGATATGAGTTCATTGGTAAGGTTAGCGTGAATCAAGATTTATATACGTATAATGAAAATGGAAATCCAACAAACGAAATAGTAAAATCAAACTTAGAAGAATTAGATTCTGAAAATGTTGATTGTATAATTGTAGAGTTTACATCAACTGGCGGTTTTAATGGTGTTGTATACTATAATGGGAATTATGCTAATAATTCATATGGTTTTAACTCAGCAGATACACATTTATACCAATATGAATTTAATACAACACAAGATATTGATAGTGTTCATATACGTGCATACTATACTGGCGGTTCAGTAGTAGTTAAAAACATCTACTTCTACTCACTAATACCGGAACCCGAAATCACAACACCCGAAGGCACAACCTATGACGGTGAATATGTTGTACTGTACAAGGGCGACACATTAAACCTTACAGCTAAAAACTTCCACGGTGATGTAAGCTGGAGTGCTTTAACAGATGGGTTTGTAACAGTTACCGGCAACGGCACAACAGCAGAAATAACAGCAGATAATCTTACAGATGAAGTTATAATTCAAGCAACATCTGGAGATGAAACAGCATCAATTAAAGTAAAGGTGCTTCCTCAGCCATTAATAGTTAATCTTTCACCCTCTGAACTCAGAGCAGGCAGCAACTCAACAATTACAGTTACCGCTAAAGGCGAAACAATTGAAGGAGCTGAATTGACAATCTCACCCGAAGGAACCGGAATTACAATTGAAAATAATGTAATTAAGGTACCTGCAGGATATAACGGTGACGAAGTTGTAACAATTACAGCATCCAAAGACGGTTACGCTAACGGTGTAGCAACGTTGACTATTAAACCTGGTTTAGTCGTTTCACCAAATGGCAATATAGTGATGAATGTTGGTGACATCAAGAAGTTCTCGGCATATAACGCTATTGGCGATGTAACTTGGGAAAGCTTAACTCCCGAAATCCTTTCAGTTGATGAAAAGGGCAACGTTACAGCGAAGATGTTTGGTTCTGGTAAAATCCAGGTAAGCGACGAAGGTACTGGAGAGCCGATAGTTATTGAAATCAATGTTCAACAGGTTGGTGTTACAGTAAAACTTCCTGAAAATTCAGAGATAGTAGGTAATTATACACTTACATATAAGGATTTAGTGAATGGTTCCTGGCAGCAAACTATTGGAAATCTTCCATATGTCAATGAATATGGTGATGAGTATTATTACTACATTGTTGAAACGGATGCAAATGGAAATCCTGTAACAGCAGTCACAGGAAATGGCGTAAGCTATATTCCTATTTACTACACAAACAATGGTCTGACGTTAAACGATATTAATGATAAAGCATTATCTGTCGGAAACGCAGCTACCGAAAAACCACAAGGTTTACTCCCCTCCACCGGTGGAAGCGGAGCAAGGACATATTATTACTTCGGAGGCGCGTTAATGCTTCTGGGTATAGCCGGGTTCACAGGTCTTAAACGACGTGAGAGAAAGCGTCGTAAAGAATAAACGAAAAAGCATAATAAACAATGAAAGGGGAGGGCTTGAATAGGCTCAGACCCTCCCCGCAAATGAAAATTAAATTTAAAGGAGAATTATTATGAAAAAAACTAACAAAACTTTTAAGAGATTCGCAGCCATCACTTCCGCTTCACTTTTAGCAGCTTGCGCTATGGCTCCCGTGGCATTTAATGCGTTTGCAACAGTAACAGAGACAGAAGTTACAGCTGGCAAAATCACTATTGAAAACACAATAAAAGGTCATGAATATCAAGCATATCAGATTTTCAAAGGTAAGTTAACAAAAACTGTTGACGATAAGAATACAGTGGAAACAACAGATGATTTAATAACAGAGACATTCTCAGATATTGAATGGGGTGACAATGTAACAGTAAGTGATGCTCTTTATACAGAGTTAGCAAAGATTAAGGACGGAGAAACTGCCATATTTACACAGGTTGTTGACGGTGAAGCAAAGCCACTTGATACTGCAGCAAAGGTAGCAGAGGCACTTTCAGGTAAATCAGCTGATGTGGTTAAGGCATTTTCAGCTAAGATAATGCCATACCTTACTAAAGGTTCACCTTCTACTTTAAGTGAAGTAAAAGATGCTACTGACGAAACGAAAATAACAGGTTATGAATTAACAAGTGCTACTCCTGGTTATTATCTTATTAAGGATGCAGATGAATCCTTGACAGATAAACATGACGCATATACAAGTTATATTGTTAAGGTTCTTGGCGATGTTAGTATTGAGCCAAAGAGCGAATTTCCTACTGTTGATAAGCTTGTATGGGATGATGATGCAACAAATGCTGATGGCGTTTGGGGCGAAACAGCTGACTGGGATATCAATGATAATCAGGGCGGCAAGACACAGTTTAAGCTTATAGGTACTATTGAGGCAAATAATAATCTTGTTGATTACGAAACATATAAGGTTATATTTAATGATGAAATGTCAGCTGGTGTAACTTTTGATGGTATCAAAAGCGTTTATGTAGGACAAACAGAGGTAAAAGCTTATGATGCAACATCTAATCCAGATGGTTACAAGCTTACAGGTATTAGCCAAGGAGAAGCTGGTGGTTCGTTTGCATTAGAAATTACTGATTTATTAAAACATGATTCAAATTTGACTGATGCAGATACTGTAATTACAGTTATTTACGACGCACATTTAAATCCTGACGCTGTTGTGAGCAATACAGGAACAAATTCTATTGAAAATAAAAATAAAGTAAATTTACAGTACTCAAACAATCCTAACTGGGTTGCTGGAGGTAGTGCTGAAGAAGAACTCGGTAAAACACCCGATGATAATGTATGGGTAGCTACATATCAGATTCTTAACTATAAGCATGATGATGGTAATGAATCTACTCCTCTTCCTGGTGTAAAATTCCAGTTACAGGATAAAGATGGTAATGAAATAAAATTAGCTTGTGGAACTGATGGGGTTTATTATCCTTGGTCAGCTACTGATAAAGTTGAGGATGCAGCAACTGACCTTATTTCAGGAACTAATGGTAAATTTGATATTAAGGGACTTGATGCTGGAACATATAAACTTGTAGAAACACAGCCTCTTCCTGGTTATAATACATGTAATCCTATTGAAATAAAGATTGGTGCAACTCATCAAGAAGCTGGCGATGGTTTAAGCGCATCTGTTACTATGGCTGAGGATAATACTGGTTTAAATAACAAGATTGAAAACAAGAAGGGTTCAGTTCTCCCCGGCACCGGTGGTATCGGTACAACAATTTTCTATCTTGGCGGTGGCGCAATGGCAGCAATTGGCGGCATTTACCTCATTTCCAAGAGAAGAATGAAGAAGTCTGAGGAATAAGTTAAAATAGTAATATTTAATCAGAATAGAAAACAACGAATTAAAGGCTAATTGACCTAATTA
>JAZSEJ010000045.1:0-4347 GCA_045531615.1 Ruminococcus sp. | reverse complement strand
ATATGCCCACAGTGCAAACTTCGTCTTATTCTCAAATCCTATAAAAATCACCTCCAACGCCTGTGTTTCCACCGTAATCTCGGCTCAATTCGGTATTACAACCCCGAAATCAAATATTTCCCGAATTCACAACCCCTAAATACAACTGCCTGAAAAGTGCGGTCGGCTTTGCCGAACGCTGTGATTGCATCGGGGCTGCAACCCCGATGCTTTAACTTGCAAACCAAAGACCTACACCAAATCGGGGCAGAAGTCGGCAAATTCCAACCTCTGCGTACTTGCCCACAAAGCCCTCAGATTTCGCTTGACGGCTCGTAGGGTATCTTTTCCCGACTTCGACTCCAAAACCGCCACACAAGCGATTCTGGAGCGAGCTGTGGGGATTCATTCCTCGGTGTGCTGTTCCGACTGGATAAACTCCGTCGACTTTGCCTTGCGACCTGATCTCCTTTCCGGCTTCTTGTCAGCCATCATGTCAATAAAATCTCTGACGTTCTGAGGCACGACCTTAGTGTAGGTCTGCTCCACAAACTTGTCAAGCTCTGCGGCAAGAGTCGTGTCCTTCTGACCGAGGTACATTTCAATTGCCGAGAGCTTTTCTTCATTGACGCTTACTGTGATTGTCTTTTTCATTTTCATCCCTCCTGACTTTCTTCTGTTGTCGGTTCTTCCTCTTGTGGATATGAGATATACGGAATCTCAAGCCAGTGCGTCCAGCCACTTGGAAGCATGGTTTTCACAACGCCTTGCTCTGTCCCCATAGCTTCGATGACCTCACCGTTCCCGATATAGATACCGATGTGACCATCCTGCCACACAGCAAGTCCTGGTGTTTCTGGAATTGTATCAATCGTTCCTTTGACTATTGCCGCATCAAACATTCCGTTGGCGGTTACATCAGCCATACCGTTAGAGCCTACAACAATTTCTCCGCTGTCGGGATTGTACCAGCCGTAGCCTTTGATGAGACCAACGCAGTCAGCGGTTCGTCTGCACATCCAGTTCTCACGAATGAAATCTTCAAAGCCTGTGACCTGTTCTCCGAACATGGAGGCTCTGTCCTGCAGGAGTTCCTCGGTCAGAATATTTCCATAGGTGCCATACACATAACCCCAGCCGTTTTCGTATGCCTGCCTTGCCCATATCACAAGGTCAGTTGCGTTCTTCGTCTGTGTGTCCGTGAACATATACGGATTGATGATAACGTGACTGATGAGAGCATAGCTTCGCATGAAGTCCTCGTACACAATTTCCAGCTCGTAGGTCTGGTTGATGCTCTCGATGAGTGCTGCATCGTCCGGAGCATATCTGAACAGATTTGCATAGGCATTGAAGTCATCTACCGTCACATTCTCAAAGCAGGAAATATAGATAAGCTGTGCCTTGATGGTCTGCTCACGAACGCCCACCGACTCCATTGCAAATGCAATCTGCTGACCTGCGGATTCCATCTGTGCAATCTGATTCTGCTGCTCGCTGTCGAGGGACTGCATCCATGATGCCTGAACGAAGTTTCCCGATACATCAGGTGGTTCAATTTCACCCATGGTCATCAGCACAGCGACAGGTGCAAAGAGCAGAAGAACCACACCCACAACGATACTCAGCACAAAGATCAGCACCTTGTTTCGCTTTTCCTTGTCACCGAGAATGTCAAGTGCGAGCTTTATCAAAATTTCTTTTATACAATCACCCCCAAAAAGAAAAGAGCCGACTGCTCTTGCAATCGACTCATGCTTCTTCTAAATATTCAATTGGCACAGCCTTTGTCAGCCATACACCGTTTTTCGATAGCCAGAACTTATATCCCTGTCGGAACATTTCTCCTGTATGCACCTTGAAGATATGCGGCTTGCCGTGTCTGCTGCCTACGTTCACAGCCGTTTCCATATCCTTTGACAGATGAACATACAGACGGGATTTTGAAATTAAGCCTTCCTTTTTGATGGACTCCACATACTTTTCTCCCGTTCCATGATAGAGAATTTCAGGCGGCTGAGCTTCTTTCAATTCCACATCCACCTGAATGGAGTGTCCCTGATTTGCTCTGATCTTTGTTTTATTCTCGTTGAAGCTGTAACGCTGTTTGTTATCTGTACGCACGATTTCTTCGAGCATAGACATATCAATCCGATGCTTGCCTGTGGCATTGATGCCGTCCATCAGTTCCTGCATATCTGCCCAGCCGTGAGCGTCAAGGGCAATGCCGATGACTTCGGGCTTGTGGCGGAGGATTAAACTGATGAATACGCTTGTCTTTTTCATTTCCTGACACCTCTTTTCTTTTTTACATATTATACCACAGGACAAGGAAAAAGTCCAGATATATTATCTTCCGCCCGCCGAACCGAACAATGCCGCCTTGTACGCAGGTGCGATCACCTGCAGGAGATATCTTTCGTTACCACAGCGGTACAGACAGGTACCACGCTCCGGATAACGAATCAGACTGAACTCAGATTCCTCAAGCTGCAGTGCGTCCATATATTCCTGCGGATTGATCTGTCCTGCATTGAACAGGAAGTGGTGAGACGGAATGCTGAACAGCGGTTTTGTGAATTCTTTGATTTCGGGCAGTAGGAAATCCTCGATGTTTTGTGACGCTAAAATAAAAGACGATTCCTTTTTACGCACACGCTTCATGCCGTTGCGGATATATTCGATTGCGGTCATGTTTGTGAGGAATAAATAAAGCTCGTCGACGGCCGCCACCGTGTTTCCCTTGCCAAGAAGCTGATTGCTCATATACGACAGGATATTGAACAGCAAGGTATCCTTGAGTCGCTTGTTGGTATCCATCAATCCCTTGACTCCGAAACAGATAAACTCTGCATCACGGATATTGGTATGCCCGTCAAAGTATTTCGCCTCCGCACCCTTGCACATGGAGTTCAGTCCGAGACAGATATTCTGGAGCATTTCCTCGGTGTACAGGTGTTTCTTCTCGCTGTCAAATGCCATGAATTCTTTTTCGATAAGCTCGTAAAGGTCACTCATGGTCGGGTAATCCTCAGCTGTGAACTGATCGAAGTTAGTGCCGTCATCCATACCGAATCTGCCATAGAGCTTCATCAGCATGATTTCGATGGTGTCGATTTCTGCATCGGTGAAGTCCTTGTATGCTCTGAAAAAGTCTTTCAGATAGCTGATGTGCTGTGAGAGTCTTGTGACCTTGCGGAACACTTCGGGAGCGTCAATGTTCTTTTCCGCTTCACCCCAAGCTTTCGGCTCTAACGGGTTGATCATATATTCACCCGACATCATGTCGATATATGTGCCGCCGAGGTTTGCACACAGTTCCTGATATTCACTCTCCGGATCCAGTACCAACACACTTTTGCCTGCCTCACGATGTTTGCAGAGAAGCAGTTTCAACAGATGTGACTTACCCTGACCGCTGTTTCCGAGGATGAGAACATTGGAGTTGGTCTTGTCCTCGGTTCGCTTATCAAAATCAACAAGCACATTGCTGCCGTATTTGTCACGTCCGATATAAAAGCCATGCTGATCCGTCTTGCCCGAATAGTTCAGCGGATACAGATTTGCAACAGAACTTGCAGGCAATACACGTTCAAACTGACTTGCGAACACATTATTACCGCAAGGAAGTACAGCGAGGAAGCCCTCTTTCTGACGGAGGAGCAGTCTGTCAACAGAAATCTTTGAGCGTGTAAGCTCCATCTGAATATCTGCCTGCAGCTCACTGAGCTTATCTTCTGTCGTCGCTCTCAGCTCAATGAACACAGCCGTGTGCAGGAGAGGTTCCTTGTTTCTGCGAAGTTCAGACAGCAATTCTACTACATCGTTGATGTTATCCTGAGCCTTGACAGATTCGGATACATCGTTGGTAGTTGTCATCATGTGGTTCTTACGCATTGCCTGCTGAACAATCTTACGCTGTTCCATGCTGTTTACAAGGCGGTTGTAGATACGCAAGGTCACGCCGTTTCTGTCTGCGAGGTGTGCAAGGATTGCCGTTTCCTCCGTGGTGGGAGGATATTCCGTCACAGCCCAACAGGATTTGTAGAAGTTGCCGCAGATATAGTGGTCGGTGTAGAAACGAACAACGCCCGGTGCAATGCGGTCAAAGTACTCCTTTGTGATGATGCGTTCCTGCTGCTGTGGGGTTAATTCCTTTTTTCTTTTCTGCTTATTCTTCATTTTCAAAGTCCTCCTTGTCGAAGTAGTTTTCTCCCTCTACATCGGGGATTTCGTCACCGGTGATACTCGTACCGAAGTACAGTGCCAGCATTCTCTTGATGTCGGGCTTACTCATACGCTTTGTCGAGAATCCGTGGTCGCTGATGGTCTTGTCGATTCTGTTGATAAGGTTGAAGACCTGTTCTT
>JAZSEJ010000061.1:0-12558 GCA_045531615.1 Ruminococcus sp. | reverse complement strand
CGGTATTGATAATAACATATGAATGTGATCTGGACATACTTCTGCCTCTATTATTTCCACGCCCTTTTGCTCACACAATTTCCTTAGTATTCTTCCTACATCCATCTTTATCTGTCTATATATCACCATTCTCCTGTATTTTGGCGCAAATACTATATGGTACTTGCAATTCCATTTAGAATGTGATAAACTATTTATATCGTCTCTTGTCATGACGATACCTCCTTTGTTATTCTAATTTTGGTTGGCAGACCTCTATTATTATAGCACGGGAGGTTTTATTTTTCTATCCATAGCCATAGGCTTCTTTGAACCCCCAGTTGAACTGGGGGTTTTCATAATACAATGAAATCTGCAGCGAAAGCATTCGCTGCATACTGGCAGGATAAAGGCGACGAAAAACAGGAAACTGCACGCTTCTGGATAGAACTGCTGAGCAAAGTGCTTGGTGTTGATGATCCAACAAAGTTTATAGAATTTGAAAAGCCTGTTCTAGTTGAAAAAAATCAGAAGTATATCGACGGCTATATTCCCTCTACGAAAATTCTCATTGAGCAGAAAGGCTCTCATGTCAAGCTGGGACGTACTGCTGTTCAGTCTGACGGTGAGAAGCTTACGCCCTACGGACAGGCGTTCCGCTACAACAATTATCTCCCCTACGACCAGAAAGCAAAGTTTATTATCGTTTCAAATTTCAACGAGATTCTGATATATAACATGAACAAGCCCAACGGCGAACCTGATCAGATTCTCCTCAAAGACCTGCCCAAAGAGTTCTACCGCTTGCAGTTCCTTGTGGATACAGGCAGTGAGCATCTGAAAAAGGAAATGGAAATTTCCCTCAAGGCTGGCGATCTCGTTGGCAAGCTGTACGATGCGATTCTCAAACAGTATAAGAATCCCGATGATCCCGAAACGCTCAAGAGCCTGAACAAGCTCTGCGTGCGTCTTGTATTCTGTCTATATGCGGAGGATGCTGGCATCTTCGGCAGGCACGGCATGTTCCATGATTATCTGAAAAAATATCCTGTCAGCGAAGTGCGTCACAAGCTTGTGGAGCTGTTCCGCATACTTGATACCAAAGAGAATGACCGTGACCCGTATCTTGATGAGGATTTACTGGCATTTCCCTACGTCAACGGTGGTCTGTTTGCCGATGAAAATATCGAAATTCCCCGATTTACTGAAGAAATCGTGCAGCTCCTTTTGAGCAATGCAAGCGAAGATTTCGACTGGTCGGGTATCTCTCCCACCATTTTCGGTGCGGTGTTTGAATCTACCCTCAACCCCGAAACCAGACGCTCGGGCGGTATGCACTATACCTCTATCGAGAACATCCACAAGGTCATTGATCCGCTGTTCCTCGACGCTCTGAAAGCGGAGCTGGAGGACATCAAGGCGCTGAAAGTGGAGAAAACCCGTCAGCAAAAGCTGCGTGATTTCCGCAAAAAGCTCTCAACTCTGGTGTTTCTTGACCCTGCGGCAGGCAGCGGAAACTTCCTCACAGAAACGTATATTTCGCTCCGCCGATTGGAAAATGACGCTCTCTTTGAGGAAACTCACGGGCAGATGATGCTGGGTATGGAGAACGTGATTCAGGTGAGCATCGGACAGTTTTACGGCATTGAAATCAACGATTTTGCGGTGACGGTTGCCAAGACTGCGCTGTGGATTGCGGAGAGTCAGATGATGCAGGAAACGGAGTCGCTGATGCAGATTGACCTTGATTTTCTGCCGCTGAAAAGCTATGCCAATATCGTGGAGGGTAATGCACTGCGACTTGACTGGGAGAGCGTTGTGTCGAAGGACAGGTTGTCTTATATTATGGGTAATCCGCCGTTTATTGGAAGTGCAAGGCTTTCTGACGAACAAAAAAGTGATAGGAATATGATTTTTGACGGTAAAGGTGGAGAACTTGATTATGTTGCTTGTTGGTATAAAAAAGCAGCTGACTATATCGTTGATTTACCGATAAATTGTGCGTTTGTATCTACAAATTCAATATGTCAAGGACAACAGGTGGAATTGTCAAGAAATGTGCAGTCAGAAAATACCCAAAATCTAAGATAGGCATGTATCAGACAACGTGATGAGAGAGTTGCTTTGAATTTCTTAATGCCACAGGTGGGAGACCGCATTCATTAAAGCTGTTGATTCTTTGTGTGTTGTAGTAACCGAAGATATATCTGAAGATGATAGTCTTGACCTCTTCACGCTTCATCTTGTATGTCGGAATCTGATACAGCTTTTCTTTTTTCAGTGTAGCAAAGAAACTCTCCATACGAGCGTTGTCATAGCAGTGAGCAGTACCACTGAGACTTTGAATAAGACCAGCTGTTACCAATTCCCTGCGGAAAGCATAGCTTGTATATTGGCAGCCTCTGTCGCTGTGAAGGATTGCACCTTCGAGCCTCCCGTACTTCCCACGGAGTTGCTTGATGGTATCTATACAAAGCTCTTTCTTCATATTATCACGCATTTCAAGAGTAACGATTTCTCCGTTGAAACAATCGAGAATTGGCGAAGCTTTTTTAGCGGTGCAGCTGCAGTGAAATTTCGTTTTATCAGGTTTTCTTTATCCTGAGTAACTATGTCAGCCTTTGTAATTCCGTTAGGTCTGCGGTGTCTGTGAATAAGTCCAGCTTCACTCATTGTTCGATAAACTGTTCTGAGGCTGACATGAGTGCCGCGCTGTGCAAGAGCTGTCTGCATCCTTCTGACACCATAATTCTTGTTGTCGGGATGCTCTGATAATATACCTTGTATTTTGACCAGAAGAAGTTGTCTTGCACCAGGCTTATCCTGATTTCTAAGCCAGCGATAGTAACCTGATTCACTGATTTTCAGGACTTGACATATTGCTTTCGCTCCGTACTTGTGGCGAAATTCATTGACGAACAGATGACGTTCGCTTGTTTTTACTTCTTCCGGTCTTTTGCGAAAAAACCGAGTGCATCCTTTAGAATCTCATTTGCTTTACGCAGTTCGGCAATCTCACGTTCGAGGTCCATAATTCGCTTATTTGCTTCGTCATCAGACATATGATAATTCTTTGCCTTGGCAGCGGCGTTACGTTTTGAACGCCAGTCTGACAGCGTGTAATACTGGATTCCTAATTGCTGAGCAGCCTTTTTCAGTCCAATCTCATCCGAGAGTTTTATCGACTCTTCTTTGAATTCTTTACTGTACTTCATTTTTTCTTTTCCTTTCTGGTTTCATCATTTATATTCTACCAGATTTTTGGGTGTTTGTCGACTGCTCTTTTAGTATAACACATCACCTATAGCATTTCTGATTACTTCAAAACGCTTTACCATAAAATCCACAATGGATACTTGTTCACCGCCGTAGGAGAATAAGCCGCCTCCACCGCCGAAACCACCGAAACCGAAGCCACCGCCCCAGCCGCCGAAGCCACCAAATCCGCCGCCCCACATACCATTATTTCCGCCATTTCCTGTCTGGAGTCCATTGGCACTTTTTGATATATTTGTTTCAAACTGGTCAGAGGTGAAAAATGCTCTTGGATCAGCCTTTACATGACTGCGTATCAATTCTGCATATTCATTCACACTCTGTTCGGGATTGCTATACATGGCAGTAATTTCTTTGACGTAACCTATGTATCTATCATAATACTCGGGAATCTGTAGGAGATTTTTTATCAGCGGACGCTGGTTAGCGTCTGCTTGGTATATACCCGTTTTTATATCTGACTCGGCAGATGCACCATAATCCATAAAATTACCAAGAGATAGGTTATAGTCCCAACCTACATAATGCATTTTCCCCTCGTTGTACATTACATAATAGTTATGTGCCATCATGCCATTGTAACTGTCATAATTGCACATTACAGCGTTTACTGCAAATCCTTTGAGGAAGCTGTCCACATCTATAACATCTGCTATAAATTTATAATCCGAAGGTGTAACACGGTTTATAGCATCTACAACCTCTTTGATATGAACTTTTTCTGTATCATCTCCGAATTTTAAATCAAAATTGTCAAGACTCATTGTCGTTGTGAAAGTACAATCATAGTTATTGTTTATTTCAGCTGCCTTGTAAAGACAAGCATCGTTATTTGTTGCAAGTCGCTCAGCTAAAGTAGTTCCAGGCTGTTCCGCAAGGAAGTAAAAACTGTAAAGCTGACCGTTAAGATACATATCTGTATAGCTGCATTTCGGAGCATATCCACCAATTTCATACATCGCATCATAGCAGAGAATATCACGCATACACGAAGGATCAGAGTACATATTATTCATGCATATCTCCGTAAGACCGTGATAATTCTGGAATTTATCATACTCATTGAGCTTTATACGGAAGCTGTATTTATCCTTTCCTGCCTGAGTTACAAATAATCTGGAACTGTTTCCTTTTGTTCTGATACCAACATTTTCGTATAATTCGCCGTCAATGGTGATATCGCATGGATAATATTCCTCTTTCTCGGCATTGGCAATAAAGTCATTCCATTGAGATTCATCCATATTAATTTCAATTTTATGTACTTGATTTAATGAAAACAGTTCATCATAAAGAACCTCAGCGGTATCATTGTTATTTACACTTTTGTATACAGCAGGCATATCAGCCTTGAATACATTTTCTCCAGTTTCTGTCAGCATACCTATGCCGCCTGCGAAAAGTTTGTAATCCGTACCGCTTTTGATATCCGCTGATGATACAACTGCATAGCTGAATTTTTTTATTGTATTTGCATCAAATATAACATTATCAAAAATATCGGTAAGAGTTATAGGATTATTCTTTTCCCATTCCTTTACAAAATCAAAGAGATATGCATTTTGTGTAGAAGTGAGATTTTCACACTGATAATCTGTAGCGGTAGCAAGTACATTTCCGCCTGTAATGCTTACACCTGTTGTTCCTCTTAAACCTCTGTCACCGCAGGCTATTACTGTTCCGTCAGTTATCGTGAGTGTTGTTTCAGCTTGTACAGCGTCATTTCCTGCTTTTGCTGAAATTTTTCCACCCTCAATGAGGACATCACCCTTTGAAGATTTAAGCGCATCTCCCTCAGCGTCTACATTGATTTCTCCGCCTTTGATTGTAAGGGATGATTTACCCTTTACCGCATCAGTTTCAACCTCTGCGTTAAGTGTTGTAATATCAATAATTCCACCTGTAATTTTCAGGTCGTTATTGCAGAAAATACCGTCCTGTAAATTTGCTGTTAGTGTAAGCTTTCCTGTACCCAGTTCGCCGCCTTTTATAGTTATATCGTCTTTTGCTTCGATAACCGCAGCTTCAAGCCAGTCACCGCTGTAGGCTGTATCGCCGTCAGAAATTGTATTTTCAGTTCCGTCTACAAGGTTTATGGATGTGTTTTCAGCATTTGCAACATATATAGCAGGTGCGGATTTTCCTGAAATATTCGCACCATTGAGGAAAAGCTTTACTGTTTCAGCATCAACGGTTTCATCAGGGATATTTACATTAATCTGACCGTCATTAAGTGTACCCTCGATATAAAATTCTCCCGAATGAGTTATTGTAATGATATTGCCGTTTGCTGTGGCATATTCGCCCTCAATATCAGCTGATGAACCGTTTAGTCTGATATATGTCTTTGTAGCAACGGGATTTTCAGGTACTTCGGGCTTTTGTCCATCCAGCCAACTTTCAGGAAGCTCTGTTATAACTTTTGCTGTAAATTTCTGTATAGAAATTGCATCAGCAGCTGTAATCCCATCGCCTCTTAAAAATACATCTGCATTTTTCCTCCCATTTTCAGAAAGGCCATATTTATCAGGGTTTCCCATAAACTGAAATAAAGCAGCAGCATCAGCTACTGTTACAATACCGTCGCAGTTAGCGTCACCGTAAAGGACATCTGCAGCTGAGACAGAAAACGGTGCAGCTGATAATGCGACAGCAACTGTAATAAGTCCTGCTGCAAGTCGATGTGAACAATTTTTCCTCATAATCATCATACTCCTCCACAATGTACAGCATTCCCTCAAATGCAATACATAAAAATAAATTTATAATAATATTATGTATTTTATTTCTTAAAATACCGCACAAAGACAATATATTTTATGCTCTGTGCGGTATAATGTCAAATCAATATGTCCACTTATCGTCAAAGGTCGAGAAGTAAGGATCTCTGTTCTGAGGAAGATCAAATACTGAGGTTTTAAGGGTATTAAGGTCCATAGTAGGCTCAATACCGTATACATGATAATCAAAATACTGAACCATATACTTTACGTCTTCTTCAATAACAGCGTGACCTTCCTTGTGGATGTTAATTGCTAAGTTATCACTTATGCCGAGATAATCGTAAATATTCTGCAATCCAAGGAAAGTAAGATACATTGAGGGAGCATTTACCCAGTCCTCACTGACACACGAACCAATAATAAAGAGGTATCTGTCTTCATCTGCAACAAGACTTCCAAGCATATGCTGATCCATAGGTAACTGATTTTCGTTTCTGAATTCAAGGAATCGATTATTGAACCAACCACGTTCAGCTGTTGATTGTAAGCTACCGAGAGGCTCGTTCTGTCCGTATTTATAAGCAGAAGATGCACCCTTTGAAGAAAAATCATAGGTCGTACCCTCAGATTTATAGCGATATGTAGCAAGTCCGCCTGCACCGGAACATGAAGGCGCACACATCTTAAAGCGTTTGTCAAATGCTCCGCATACTGATGCTGCCTTGCCCCAGCGTGATACACCTGTTACAATGGAGCTATCAGGATTGATGTTCAGTTCATCTCCAGCACCTGCATAAAGAGCGTCGAGTATCTTACTGCATCCCCACGACCACGCCATAAGCACACCTGTCTGCTCCTCCCAAGTATTGCCATATGGATATAAGTCGTAAAATGCACCCTTATGATTTGTATCATCTGAAGCAACAGGGTTAGAGAAAATACCTGCGTCAACAGTTATAACAGCATATCCTAAATCCTGTGCTGTCTTTTCAGATATACCTGTATGCATACCGACAATAACAGGGGCACCGCCGTCATGTCTCACCTTTGAGGGGAGATTTATAACAGCGTCAAAGGATGTAGTTTTACCCGTACTTAAACGCTTTATGTTAATTGTCATCTTATTTCCGTTTATAGAATAACTTACTTCCTCGTCAGAGCCGTCACGCCATACACCATACATATAATATTCGTACATGCAGCTTATTTCGTTAGCTCTTGCTCCCCACTGAGATGGATCTTCTACAACAGAACCGTCCATAAATTTATATGGATCAGGAATATCAGTAGATGAAGTCAATGAGCTTACTGCAGGGAAATCATAATTCTTTTCATATACAGGTTCTTCATACTCAATTTCAGGAAATTCTTTTATACTTCCCATAACAAAGCCTGCAACATATTCTATATCCGTCTTATCAATATTACCGTCACCATTTATATCAGCAGTTTTCAGAATTGATTTATCATTCTGACCGTTTATTATGGTCTCTCGCATAAGTATTACATCATACACGTCAATATTTCCGTCACGATTAAGGTCACCCCTCGTAACAGGAATAGGTTTCTGCGGTATTGAAGATGCAGAGCCTTTAGCTATTACATCATCAATATAAAAATCTATAAGATTTTCCTCAACTTCAATATAAAGCTGAAAATCGCTTGCACCTGCTGGAAGTACATAACTATCATTTGATAATTCAGTCCATTCGCCTTTTTTAACTTCAGCAGTTGCTACATTTGCATAGCTTATTGTACCGCTTGCATCGGTATATTGCAATGATAGCTTGAAAGTTTCAGTGGCAGCACCGTCTGTATACATGACATTTGCAGACAATGAATAAGTTTGCCCTGCAGAAAAAGGCGAAACTAGAGTTTTTACAGTTCCGTTCCAGCTTGCAGTTCTACCTGTGACATAAAGCGAAGATGAACCGCTTTTCGCATTGGTTTTTGATACCTCAACAGAGGCAGAGCCACGTCCGCTCCAGCTATCAGTTCCACTTTCAAAGCCAGAATTAAAAATTACAGTGCTTTCCTCTGCTGATGTGCTGCCTGTCAATGTACCACCCACAATGGTACTGCTTAACATAAGTGCAGCCAATACTGATTTGATTTTTTTGGATCTCATAATCTCCTCCTGTTTTTCCCTCAAAATAATTTCTCTTGTCTTTTGTTCAAAACAAATCACAAATTAACACAGCTGCCAAGTGCAGATTGGTCAGCTTTATGATATTTAAACAACGTCTTCGATTTGTCCCCCTTATTCTTAAATACAAAAGTATCAATGCAGGTGATATACATAAGAAAATTATTTGTATAATATCGTTTAAAATCGAGTATATCGTACACCTTTGTATAAAAGTAATATTTCGAATCAACAACGGTTTAATACCTTTTATATCTTTACAATCAAATTATACATCATTGTTAATAAAATGTAAACATTTTTTTAATAGAAATACACAAGTTAGCAATATATGGCAAGTAAATAGCAATATCTGATGCAAAAATATAGCAATATCTGATGTGATACATAACAAGAAGTGAAAAATCATAACTATTTTTTTACAAATCATTCAGTTTCTTATTAAGAATCCACTATCCACAACTTAAGCACTCAAAGATTAGAACGTTTATTATGATGGAATTTAGATTTACGGGTATTTTCATAGCGTGGTGTAGAGCCATCATCTGGTCGAATAGGAACTACAGAATGTTGAATTTCAGTGATAACTCTTTTAAGAACTTTTACACGGTGAAATGGATTTCTACTAAAGACGGCTGTAGCAAAACGGTCACGTAAGGATCCAATCAAAGTATTCACATTTGCCTGATATTCATACTTGTTGTTTTTGTCCTTGCGCTGATCCTTGATTTCAAGGTCTGCTTCTCTTTTAGCAATAGCAGCGATGTTAGCAAGATACATACTAATCCAGAAATCCTGCATAATGATATTCTCCGTAAAACCGCCAAAACACGGCATTTCAAGCTTATTTTTCACGATATCGAATTTTACCTCAACAGGCCATCTTTTGAAGTATAATGCTTTGAATTCTGATTCGCTAAGTTCAAATAAATTTGTCATAAGAGTTTCAATTTCACCCGATGGAAGCGTGAATTTAATAATTCTTACCTTTAGTCCATTGTATATCTTCAGAATATGACTTCCGAGCGGAAGGTTATCAATATCAACATTGAACTTATTACGAATACGGAATAAATAATTCGATTTTTCAGAGAATAATCTGATTAATTCTTCGCTTGCATAGCCTCTGTCCATGAAGAAAATTGCTTCTTTCAAATCTATTAGATTACCCACTTTTTCAAGATGATTTTTAGCATGAGTTCTTTCGCTAACTGTTAGCAAAGAAAAATCAGCATCCATAATAAAATCATTGGTAACATCATAAGCAATGCTCATACGTGCAGTAGGAGAAGAAGCTTTTGCACCTGTTCCGCCGAACTTATCTCGTAAACCAGGAAGATTAGGAAGCGGAGTATCGGAGCCATCAATTGCAATAATAAATTTGTTATGCAGTTTATCAAGAGTAGCAATATATTCACTTGAATAATAGGCATCTCTTATTGCATTATAAAGCTTCAAAAAAGGAGTATGATCGAATTTGTTGCGTGCTTTGCTTAAGGCTTGCTGAGACATCGTAATACCTTCTTTCTCAAAGAATTTGTTAAGAGCGTTCTGGGTTGAAGTTTTGTTCATTGAAAGCATAAATTTCAGAAGCTTTTCAAAAGGCATTTTACGATTTCTGGTAAAATACTCAGGCTTGAAACGACTTTCATCAAGTGTAGCTTTTGCTCTTAAAATTGATGCTGAAATACCAATTGCAATTATCATCGAAAACATTTTAATGCACCTCAAAATCAGGAAGTATATCAAATAGATATCTACTTCCGATTTTATCGGCTTTCTCATTTTGTCAATTGGTATTTTATACAAATTTTTTGTTGCTTTTTGTGAGTGTTTTTGCGTACTTAAGTTGTGGATAGTGATTAAGAATCCAATTAACTCTTGCAATTTCCGATAACACGAATATTCAAAAAGTGGCATAAATAAGCTGTTTTTCGCTTTATATAAATTCAAGAGACTCCTTGAAGGGCAAGCTCCATATGCACTAACTTAACGAAAAAGCAGACATCTGCATACTAACTCCAGATTTACGTTTTTCGACACAACAATTTACAACAATAGAAGGAAATCATTCCTCAAATCAAAGTCATGCAATTCGAAAAAACATCCCAAAATCAAAAAGTATAAGATCTTCATCTCCCTCGAAAGACTTCTCGCTGTGCTGACATGGAAAAAATCAACTGATAACAGCATTATCAGAAACAATATGAGTTGCAGCAGCAGCGAAATCGACGCATATTTTCCTGTTTTACATAACCTCTGCACCGCCGATGAAGCTATGAATCCCGAAAATACCAAAATGAATCTCTTTTTTACGGCACAACAGGTATTTAGGGTTATTGATAAATTTATGAAATAAACTTAATGTATGTTATTGAAAAATGCAACAGTTTGTGATATAATATTATTATCACAGGTATATCCTATGTGGAAAAATTTAATGGACTCTGGCATTAAAATTGATTTTGCACATCGTACTTTTATATGGGATAGTGAGGCGAATATTAAAGCCCATGTACATTGTGTTATCATTGGCTTTTCTCGCAATGGAAAAGAAAAGTGCAAATTGTATGATAACGGAGCTGTATTATTAACAAATAACATAAATGGTTATCTTGTAGCTGCTCCTAATATATTTGTTGAAAAGCGTAGATTGCCTTTGTCTGACGTTCCTGTTGTAATTAAGGGATTTCAACCTACGGATAATGGTTACCTTATATTAAATGATGAAGAAAAAGCTGATTTGCTTTCTAAAGAACCACAAGCTGGAAAATGGATACGTCCATTTATAACTGCGAAAGAATATTTACACGGAAAAACACGTTGGTGTTTATGGCTTGTTGGTATATCTCCAAACGAACTTAATCACTTAAAGAGTATTAAAGAACGAGTGGTAAATTGCCGTGAATGGAGAAATCAACAAGTTATTACTGGCGATGCTTATAAACTTCGAGATATTCCTACTTTGATGCGACCTAATAGTAAATTTAAAGAATGTCCTTATATCGTTTTGCCGTTACATACTGGTGAAACCAGAAAATATATACCTTTTGGTTTTTCTGATAACGGAAGTATCCCTGGAAATAGTGTATCTATTGTTCCTGAAGCTACAATATATCATTTTGGAGTATTATGCTCTAATGTTCACATGGCTTGGATGCGTACGGTATGTGGGAGACTTGAAATGCGCTACAGGTATGCAAGTGACATTGTCTACAACAACTTCCCATGGTGCAACCCCACAGTGGAACAGAAAGCCAAAATCGAGAAAACCGCACAGATGATACTCGATGCCCGTGCGATGTATCCCGACTGCTCCCTCGCCGACCTCTACGATGAAGCGGTAATGCCACCCGAACTGCGTAAAGCACATCAGCTCAATGATCGTGCTGTTATGGAAGCGTATGGCTTCTGGGGGAAGCTAAACTCCGAATCTGAGTGCGTGGCGGAGTTGCTGGGGATGTATAGGAAGCTTACCGAAAAGTAAAGTGAGCCAGGTGCAATATGGAACAGAAAATGCTCGACAGAGATACATACAAGAAAATCAAGGGTATGACCGGTGAGGAGATGCAAAACTTTCTCACCAACTATTACAACAACGTCATTGAAAATGCTGAAGCTCCTTCACTTGATCTTGTTGAGCTGAGAAAGGAAATTGGCAGTATCAAGGGTGTCGGTGAAAAGCGACTTGATGATATTATGTCAATTATAGAAAAGTATTTAAGATAAAAATAATAACAGAACGTAAATATAGACAAGGTGTATCTTGGGATAATCTCGTTCCCGAATTTTGATACTCTCTGCCCAATATCATATTTTTAAAAATTTTAGCCTGCCAAAAAACGGCAGGCTTTTTAATAATATTATTCAATTTCCACCGCCCTGACAGTAACCCTGCTCTGACCGCCAAGGGTGCAGGTAAAGAGGGTCAAATCCCAGGAATCAGCAGAGCCGAAATCCATACCGTCGATATCTCTGCCGTCAAGCTGGATAATTTCGGTAATTTCATATGTGTGAATTGTTCCGTCAGCTTCGGTAAAAGTGAAAATCTCACCGCCGCCAAGTTCTGACAGTCTGCCGAAATGGGACCAGTAGTTATGTGCCGCTATGATTATATCTCCTTCGGCTATACTGCCCTTGTATCGGCAGGGGGCTATATTTAGCTTGGGATAGCTCCAGTCACTCATAACAGGCAGTTCAAGCTGTAAATCGGGAATTGATACTATTCCGATATAGCCGTTATCTGCTATGACTATTGTCGTTTCCTCTTTTGGCACAGTTGTTGGTTCTATGTCGTACTCTGCCAATATATCGCCTGCTGTCGGTATCTCCGTTACAGGCTCCGTTGGCGGCGGCGGTATAATCTCGGTTAGTTCTGCAAGTACCGATTGTGCCGCTTCTCCGCTTTTCTTGTTTTCATTCCTGTTGTAGAGA
>JAZSEJ010000072.1:0-46500 GCA_045531615.1 Ruminococcus sp. | reverse complement strand
CTGTCGCATTTCAAGTTTTTCTGACGCAGAGAAATTTTATTTGTGCCGAGTATTTGATGGCAGGGTTTAGTTGGGGGAGCAATATTAATCACCTGCAAATCGGAAAGCTGTCATTCCCAATAATCAACCTTATGAGGCAGGTCAATATTCTTTGCGTGGAAAACAGGCTCAACGCCCTCTTTCCGCTGCTTTTCGTAATCTGCCAATGCACGGATAGCATACTTTCCAAGTATAAGTATAACAGGAATATTTATAAGAGTCATTCCGCCCATTGTGACATCGGCTACATTCCAGAGAAAATCAGCGCTTAAACCTGAGCCGAGGAGTATTACAAGTGACGCTATAACGTGATAAACGTGCATAAATGTCTTTGAAGGCTCTTTTTTCATAATGAATATAAGGCATTTATCAACATAGAATAGATTTCCCAGAAGCGTTGTAAATGCAAAGAGTATCATAGCGACAGTTATAAACACGGGGCCGAATGCTCCGAGGTTTTCACGAAGGGAAAGCTGTACATATGCCGCACCTGAAATTTCCTCCGACGGCTCAACTCCCGAACACATACACATAAATGCCGTAGCACTGCACACAAGCAGAGTATCAATAAATACTGAAAGTACCTGCACAAGACCCTGTTTTGCAGGATGTGAAACCTCCGCAGAAGCAGAAGCATTAGGCGCAGAACCAACGCCTGCTTCATTACTGAATAAGCCTCTTTTGATACCATACATAACGCAGGAACCGCTGAAACCGCCGAATATAGCCTTGAAATCAAATGCTTCGCTGAAAATTTCAGAGAATACAGAGGGCAGTAATTTGATATTCATAACAATAATTATAAGAGCCATAAGAATATATGCAACTCCCATAAAAGGAACAAGGAATGAGGTTGTCTTGATTATGCGTGAGCCGCCTCCGATAAGGCAATAGCATACAACTGCAGCTATTATCAGACCGATTATCCAAGGTGAGCTTTTCTCATTGTAAAAACCGTATGTAGAAAATGTTGACTGTAAATTGTAGGAGGCAAGCATATTGAAGCCAAAGCCATATGTAATAATCAGCAGAATTGAAAAAACTATAGCAAGGGGGCGGCATTTCAAGGCTGTTTCAATGTAATAGGCAGGGCCGCCGTAGCTGCCGTCTGTACCCTTTTTCTTGTAAATCTGTGCAAGGGTACTCTCAACAAATGCCGACGCACTGCCGATAATGGCAATTACCCACATCCAGAACACAGAACCAAATCCGCCAAGACACAGGGCTGTTGATACTCCGACAATGTTTCCTGTGCCGACACGGGATGCTGTTGACACCATAAGAGCCTGAAATGACGATACACCGCCGTTTTCAGTTGGTTTTTCCATTACAGCACGCAGCTGCTCCCTGAAAAGACGGAAGGGCGCAAATTTTGTCCTTATAGTGAAGTAAATTCCGCATGCCACCAGCAGAATAATGAGAATGTAGCTGTAAAGGGCATCATTTACAGCTGATACGATGTTGTTTAGCATAAAAAATCTCCTTTGAGTTTTGTATAGGTTCACAAAATAAGCGAACAATTATATCAATTATATCACATTTTTTTCAATCCGTCAACTGCCGTGAAAGTAATATATCTCAACCGAGTCAAGACAACCTATGAATATTTTGTCTTGATGTGTGTCGGAAATGTTTTCCAAATATGAACAAATTGAATTAAAAATATAAAATTTCTCTGAAATCGTAAAAACCTATTGAAATTATCTGAAATTGTGGTAAAATATATTATAGGGGGATTATGCCCTCAACTAATAAACAGGTTGTGATATAACTATGCCTTCATTTCAGGATATAAAATATGCATTTTTCAGCCTGATGTCTACTATCCAGTTTAAAGATATTGTAGACCTTCTGGCCCTTGCTTACATAATATATCTGCTGCTGAAGCTTGTCCGCGAAACCCGTGCGGGACAGCTTATCAAGGGTATTCTTGTTCTTGTGGCAGCTTATCTCATAAGCAATATATTCAAACTTACTGTTATGGAGTATATCCTGGGCAATGCCCTCGATGTAGGACTTCTTGCTATGCTGATACTCTTTCAGCCCGAAATTCGCCGCGCTCTGGAGCAGTTCGGACAGTCAAAATTCGGTATGAACATTATAGGAATCGGTATGCCCTCAAATGATACCAAACAGCGCTGGAATACAGCTATTGAGGCTATCTGCGATTCCTGCGTGGAGCTTTCTGCAAGCTGCACAGGCGCACTTATTGTAATTGAGAGAAAAACCCGTCTTGGCGAACAGATTGAAACAGGTACCCTTATGAATGCTGTTCCCAGCAAGGAGGTATTCGGCAATATATTCTACCCGAAAACTCCTCTCCACGACGGTGCTGTTATTATGCGCGACGGTCTGATACTTGCGGCTGCCTGTTTTCTGCCTCGCCCCAAAAGCGATGTTGCAATTGACAAGAGCCTCGGTTC
The DNA here is from genome assembly GCA_045531615.1 of Ruminococcus sp. Taxonomy (GTDB): domain Bacteria; phylum Bacillota; class Clostridia; order Oscillospirales; family Ruminococcaceae; genus Ruminococcus. Next base: position 44,038 of record JAZSEJ010000072.1, on the reverse strand, counting down.
ACGTCATCGTGCGGCTATTGGTATGAGTGAAAACTCCGACGCTGTAGTTGTGGTGGTATCCGAAGAAACAGGTCAGATTTCCGTTGCAATAAACGGTGTTCTCACCCGTGACTATACACGTATGAAGCTGAAATATGCCCTTGAAAAGGAAATCTTCTACGAAGATCCCGATGAGGATAAGTCAAACAAAAAGGGCATTTCCTCTATCATAGGAAGGAGGAAGAAAAAGTGAAATTTCTGAGCAATCTCAGGGAAAAATATATGACAAGCAATCTTTTTCTTGCTGTCCTTGCAGGAATAATTGCTGTAATTCTATGGCTTGCTATCGCACTGACGCAATATCCCTCAGTACAGAAAACAGTCCGTAATATACCCGTGACGTTAAATATATCAGGTTCTGCCGCAAGTCAGAATGGACTCAGCGTTACCTCCTGCGATGTTGAGGAGGTTACTGTTGAGCTTCTCGGCAGCCGTACACAGATAGGCTATCTCAGCAACGAAAACCTCACGGCTTATTTTGACGCTGATAATGTTACAACTACAGGTGAAAGAAAACTTACCCTTAAAATCAAAAGCGACAGCGGTATAAAATACGAGGTGAAGTCGGTTTCTCCTTCAAAGGCGACGGTTTTCTTTGATAAAATGGACACAAGAGAATTCAATGTAGTCCCCCTTACTCCAAATGTTAAAATTGTTGAGGGCAAGGTGAAAAATCCCGATGAATATACCTGCATCCCCTCGCAAATCAGCATTACAGGGCCTTCGGCAAAGCTTGACCTTATTGACAAGTGCTATGCCGTTTCCAACAAGGAGATGAGCCTTGATACATCCTATGTTCTCAGCGGTGCTGAATTACAGCTGTACACCAAGGACAATGCCCCTATTGACATTGAGGCAGCCTCACTGGTAAGCAATACATCCACTTTTGATATAAATATTGCTGTACGAACACAGAAAAAGGTGGGCTTGACGGCGGCTATTGCCTATGCTCCCGAAAACTTCAACAAGGATACAATAAAATTCAAGCTTTCATCGGATTCCGTAACACTTGCCTGCAACAACAGTCAGGTGGAAATACCTGATATCCTCGATTTAGGACTTATTCCGCTTTATGAAATCAGACCAGGCTTCTCGCGGACTTTCTCTATTGAAAAACGACTTGAAAATACTGAGCTTATCAATGTTTCAGACCTTGAATCCGTTGTTGTTACAATTGATGCGAAAGGCCTTGAAGAAAAGCCTATGACAATCAACAGTGACCATATTCAGTTAAGCAACCTGCCCGATAATATATACAATTATTCTATCATTACAGAAAAGATTGATGTAACTGTGATAGGTTCAGCGGAATCTCTTGCGGAAATAACTGCTGAGGATATTTTCGGAGAGGTAAATCTGCTCAATACGACTATCACTGAGGATCAGTTCAATCAGGGAGTTATTTTCTCCTGCCCCTCCTTTGATGATGTATGGGTAGCTACAAACGGAAAGGTTACTATTGAGCGTACAAAGCTTGAAAAAGCCACATCTGCTCCGTCAAGGTTGCCGTAGTTTATATGCAATGCCGCACAGTTTTTCTGTGCGGTTTTTTATAGGCACCATATACTATATAGCTATATATTGAAACCAATGACTATAAAACTCATATTTTTGTAAAAATTAACAAAATCCGCTGTATTGCTTGATTTTTCCACAAAAAGGGTGTATAATTAATCTGTTATATTATAGTAGTGAAGCATATTCATAGGAGTTGTGGGGAATTGTATGGTATGCTTCTGTTTAGAGGGAGAAATTATGAATAAAAAGAAAATCACATCAGCAATTTTAGCCGCTGCTTTCAGCTTCGGCTCAATACTGCCAACAACAAGTTATGCATATACTACATCCTCCGTTGACAGCAGTATCGTTAATCTTTATGAAGAGGGAAAAATTACTTTGGGAGATGCCGATATAAACGGCACAATTGATTCCGCCGACGCTTCACTTATTCTCAGCGAATATTCATCTGTTTCCACAGGCGGAAAAGCAACTTTCAACTCCGCACAGAAAGTATGTGCCGATGTTGATAGAAACGGCGTTATTGATGCTATTGACGCTTCTCACGTTCTTGCTTATTACGCTTATGTTTCTACAGGCGGAAAGCTTTCAATTATTGAATTCATAGACGGCGGACAGGTGCCCGTTACAACTACTGCGCCAACTACAACAAGTGCTACTACAACAAAAGCTACAACTACTGTAAAAACTACCACTAAAGCAACTACAAAAGCTCCTGTAACTACTACTAAGGCAACTACAAAGGCTCCTGCGACAACTACAAAAGCTACTACAACAAAGGCTACCACTAAAGCAACCACAAAGGCTCCTGTGACTACTACAAAGGCTGCCACTACACTGGCTCCTGCAACTACAACAGCTAAAATCGGCGTTACAGGAATACGTGTTACACGCAATGAAATGGTTGTAAATGCAGGCGAGGGTGCTTTAGCGGCAACTGTTTCAATGCTTCCAAACGAGGCACCAAATAAGGCTGAAAAGTGGTCAAGCTCCAACGAAGCTATTGCAATTGTTGACAGCGAGGGCTGGGTTATCGGTGTTTCAGAGGGTGAATGCGTTATCACCGTTTCAAGCGTTGATAATCCCGATGTAAAGGCTGAAATCAAGGTAACTGTAAAGGATATCAAAAGCGTAAAGACAATCAAGCTTTCACGTGGAGAGGCTACAATTGAGGTTGGTACAGGCGCACTGGCTGCATATGTAACAATGCTCCCTGATACTGCTGTTAATAAAAATGAAATCTGGACAAGCTCCAAGCCTGAGATTGCAACTGTTGACAATGAGGGCTGGGTTACTGCATTAAAGCCCGGTAATACCATTATTACTGTTACAAGCGAGGATAATCCTTCTGTATTCTCCTTTGTTCTTGTAACTGTTGTGGATTCATCAGCTTCAACAACTCCTACGCCTGTAACTACAACAATGGTGCAGACTACATCAACAGTTCCAACTACAACAACCGAACCAGCCACAACTACTACAGCGACAACTACAGCTTATGTTCCTGTTGAGAGTTTAGTTGTACAGAACAGCGAAATTAAAATGTCAGTAGATTCAACTGCTAAGGTTGCTGTTGCAGTTCTTCCCGAAAATGCTACAGATAAGACTATAAAGTGGATGAGTTCTGATGAAACTATTGCTACTGTTGACGAAAACGGCGTTATCACTGCAAAGAAGGTCGGCAAATGTGTTATTATGGCTGTAAGCAAGGATAATCCCGTTGCTACCGCAAGCATTATTGTTAATTCCGATGACAGTAAGACAGTCAGCGAAATAAAACTTGACAAGTACGAAATGACTATCCCTGTAGGCGGTTCTGATATCGCCTGGGTTACAATGCTCCCTGTTGACGCAGAAAATAAGGATGAGCTGTGGATTACAAGCAATAATGCCATTGCTTCTGTTGATAAAATGGGTTGGGTATACGGTAATAGCGTAGGTGAATGTACAATTACTGTTTACAGTGTTGATAATCCCGATGTAAAGGCTGAAATAAAGGTTACAGTTACTGACGGCCCTGTAGAAGCTCCTAAGTACACATTCAGCCAGATTGCTCCCGGATTGTCCACCGATAAAGAGATAGCTTTCCTCACACCATTCCCCGAAAATGCTGACGGATTGTTTATTTTCGACTATTTCATCACAGACGCTAACGGCAAAAAGCGACTGGTTACAACACCTGTCATTGAGTCTGCTGATATAGATCAAGTCATAACAATGCTCACAGCTGATACAAATCACTTTACAGCTGAATTGTACGTCACAAACCTCAACACATCAAAGAGAGCTAAAATCGGTGTGTATAACTTTGTAATCAATCCAAGAAATGCTATTACTGAAGAAGAAGCTATTGAATACGCTTTTGCTGCTGTTGATGGCCTTAAATAATCCCTACATATATACATTCAAATGAGATAAAAAAAACGGACACCAAAATGCAATATTTTTTATATTTAACAAAAGCCCCTCGGATTTCCGAGGGGCTTTGTTTTATCTGTTGTATATTTTGTTGAGTTTCTTGATTTTCTTCGCAAGCTGTGGTGTAAACTGCTCTGTTTTTGTTCTGAACTGCCAGTTATTGCCTAATGTGGAGGGGGTATTCATTCTGCCTTCCTTCGGACTGTCAAGGAAATCCTGCATCTGTGCAGCGGCAACTTCCGCAACACTTCCCCATGCGGCACGTATCACAGCCATTGGTATTTCGCTTTTCTTCCGAACATTGAGATATTTTTTCGCAAATTTCAGCGAATTTCTATCCATAGCCGCTACCCAGCCGTTGAGGGTTTCATTATCATGAGTTCCTGTATAGGCAAAACAGTTTGTTGTGGTGAAATTATGGGGAAGATGCTCGTTATCTCCACCGCTGAAACCAAACTGAAGCACTTTCATTCCGGGATAGCCGCACATATCCAGCATTTCACGGACTTCGGGGGTAATAAATCCTAAATCCTCCGCAATTATATTGAGCCTGCCCAGCTTTTCCTCTGCCGCAAAGAACAGGGGGCAATTGGGGCCTTTCATCCACTCTCCTACCGTTGCATCCTCGTTGCCGTAGGGGATAGCGTAGAAGCTTTCAAAGCCTCTGAAATGGTCTATTCGGACGATATCATAAAGCTCTGCAGCGGCGGCTATACGGTTAATCCACCACTCAAAGCCTGTTTTTTCGTGGTATTCCCAGTTGTATATGGGATTTCCCCACAGCTGTCCTGTAGGTGAAAATTCATCGGGAGGACAGCCTGCAACGCACACGGGGCGGCGCTTGCGGTCAAACATAAACAGTTTATGCTCCGACCAGGCTTCAACGCTGTCCAAAGCGCAATATATCGGTATATCGCCCACTATTTCAATTCCTTTGTCATTGGCATATTTTTTCAGCTCCGTCCACTGTCGGCTGAATTCAAACTGTAAGAACTTGAAAAATCCTATTTCCTTTTTCAGCTGTTTTTTATACTCAGCAACAGCCTTCGGGCGGTGCATTGAGATATCCTTTTCCCATTCATACCAGGCTTTTCCGCCGTTCTGGAATTTCAGCGCCATAAACAAAGCATACTCGTCAAGCCAGCTTTTATTCTTATCGCAGAATTTTTTGTAGGCAGGGAATTTTGATGCCTTGAAACGGGAATATGCAACCCTCAGCACATCAAAACACTTGTCATAAATAAGGGCATAGTCTACCTTATCGGGGGCGGTTTCCCACGCTATTTCTTTGTATTCTGCGGCTTCAAGAAGTCCGTCTCCCTCCAGTATTTCAAAATCAATAAAATAAGGGTTTCCTGCGTTCACTGAAAATGACTGATATGGGGAATCTCCGTAGCTTGTGGGAGAAAGGGGAAGTATCTGCCAGCATTTAACACCTGATTTTACAAGAAAATCCACGAATTCAAAGGCGTGTCTGCCCATTTTTCCAATGCCGTATTCCGAGGGCAGGCTTGAAATATGAAGAATAATACAACTTTTTCGCATATGTCACAACTCCGTTTCTGTATATTTATCTTACAGCGTCTCATAATAATTATGAGGTGATTAGGATGAAATTTTATCAATATATATTTACTTTTCTTATGGGATATTTCCTCTATGCCTTTGTGGAGGTGGCAGGGAGAGGTTACACCCACTGGACAATGTGCCTTACAGGCGGACTTGTCCTTACGATTATTTACATTATCAGCAGCCGTCCCGCAATGACGCTGATTCGCTGCTGTGTTATCGGTGCGGCGGCTATAACCGCCATTGAATTTGCCGTGGGAATTTTCGATAATATCATAATGGGCTGGCACGTATGGGATTATTCTAAGCTGCCATTTAATATTATGGGACAGATTTGCCCGATTTTCAGCCTTTTGTGGGGTATACTCTGTATACCTGCATTTTATCTGTGTCGATTTATCAGTAGAAGATTTGGCAATTCTCCCAATTGCAGCCGTTAGCCATTAGCTGTCAGCTTTTGAATAAAGGCTAAAATCCCTGATTTTTCAATTCCGCCACAAGATTTGCGTAAAATTCCCTTACGTCGTATCCCTCGATGTTTTCCCTGAAAAGGTCGATAGTATCGCCGTGGCTGATACCGCGGATACCGCTTGCTGTTACCATTCTATGCTCTCCGTGTATCGCCGCATTCTCCCACACAAGGCCGTCGCTTCTGCCGTTGAGCCTTTTTATTATGAGATAGCCCACATTAAGGGGCAAACCTGCTGAAAATACGCTTTTCATAACCGACATACAGCTTCTGTAGGAAACTTCGGGGCAATCCTCCATATATGGGGCAAGCGCTTTTAATCGGGCAGGGCTTAAATCCCCCACGCCTGCAAGAAAATCAGGCTCTTTATCGCCCAATTTGCGGAAAATAGAGTTGTATCTGTCCGCTATCCATTTCACTATCTTATCGGGCATTTTTTCCATAAGATAGTCAACCATATCACTGCCACCGTGTGGGGTATTTATGGTGGTCAGCGTTGCCACACGGTCGCCTAAACCCAGGGAGCTTATAGCGTAACGGCTATCAAGTCCGCCCTTTGAGTGTGCGATGATATTTACCTTTTCTGCACCAGTTTCCGCAAGAACACGCTCAATCTGCTCTTTCAGTTCAGCGGCACTTTCGGGAATTGATTTCGCCGACTGCTGATTTCCGTAAAATATCGTTGCTCCGTTGCGTATAAGCGTTGCAGGCACTCTGCCCCAGTAGTTCATATACTGCCAGTCACGGAAGAATATGCCGTGTACCATAACAATGGGATATTTCGTCCTGCATATCTCATTTTCAGCTCGCGCAGCTTCAAGCTCAGCCTTTGAAAGCTCGAATATATACTCCCGCTTGGCTGTTTTATAGAATTTTCTGATAAGAATAAGGTTTATAATGGGCATCCACCAGAAAATCAGCAGGAGGATGTAATCCACCGCCTTTATCTGCTTTGACCCTGCGGCTGTGCGGATAAAGCCGTCCATAAATACTATGCCTATGGAAATAATCGGCATAACAATGGAAAATATCTTCGGCAGAACGCCTGCGTCAGATTTGACGAAATACAGGACTATAGCAACTATTTCGGGGACTATTCCCATACCCGTCAGCCACAAAAGGGATATTCCTCTTTTTAGTGAGCTTAAACGGAAGCTCTTTACAGTGGTTTTCTCCCAGCGTATGAGTATAACCAGAAATATAATTGACAATATCACAGTTCCGACTACTTTTGCCACCGTAGGGAAAGCTGTTTCAGTCCACAGAGGAATGATATTATAAAAAACGAGGAGTAAAATTAATTCAAATATTTTCATATAGTATATTTCTTCCCATAAACAAAAACAAGAGCGACAAAATGCCGCCCTTGTAATTGATTAATAATTCTTATTTGAGTCAGCGTTGAAGAACTGATTGCTGCTCTCTGTGTAGTAATCGTTGGGTTCAAGGGACATAAAGTCGTCATCTTCCATTTCGGGAAGTCTTGCACCGCAGCGTCCGCAGAACTGGAATCTTTCGTTAACCTCTGCGTCACACTTAGGACAAATCTTGTAGCCTCTGATACCGTTAAGCTCAAATCTCATCTTCTTGATACGTCTGCGGCGAGTATCAATATCATCGCAGAGAACCTTCAGACTTGCAGGATCCTCGTTGGGATTCTTATAATATCTCTTACCGAGATCTGTAAAAATCTCAACAATTCTTTCCTCCTCGTAAAGGATTTTTCTTTTGAGGTTATTAGCCTCGGACATACTCTTGGTTTTATCGGAAACACCCTTGGAGACATCGCCGATTTTATCGAGAATACCCATTCCTATCAACTCCATTTTCATTTACGTATTGCAGAGAAGTTGTATCATCCCAAAACGACAAACTTCAACCACAACCATTATACAGTACTTATATTATACAATTTTTTGTGCAATTTGTCAAGACCATTTGAAAATAATCCAATTAATTAATTTTGAGTCTTTGACATTATCAATAGCCAAGTTGTATGGGCATCGCCACATACAAAATCAATTAAATTTGCCGCAACAAAAATAATTACGAATTACGCATTAAGCATTATTCGGAAAGGTCCTGCTCTGTAAGCTGGATAATACCGCCCTTTGTAAGTGCATCGGAAGCCAGTTTTATATCGTCCACACGGATAACGAAGGATACGGATCTGTCAGAAGCTCCTGTAAAAGCATAGAGATACTCTAAATTTACATTTTCAGCTCCGAGGATATCAAGAACTCGGCTGAGCTGTCCTGGTGAATCGGGGATAGTAATTGCAACAATTTCTGTTACAGTAACGGCATATGAAGCGTTTTTAAGCACTTTTTCAGCTTTGTCGGTATCATTTACAACCATACGGAGAATACCAAAATCGGAAGTATCAGCAAGGCTGAGAGCGCGTACATTGATGCCGCTGTCTTTCAGCAGAGCCATAACTCCTGTCAGCTGATTAGGCTTGTTGTCAACGAATACTGAAATCTGTTTTGCGTTTGCCATATTTCTTTCCTCCTTTTAATCGTGAAGCTTTCTTCTGTCGATAACTCGTACAGCCTTGCCCTCGCTTCTTGTAATGGATTTTGGACTTACAAGGTGTACCTTGGGGTTAATTCCAAGCATTGTCTTTATAGCAAGAGCCAGAGCCTTTTCCTGCTCCTGCATTACCTTCATCTTATCAGAGAACTGGTCGGGATTCATCTCAACGCTGATATCAAGGGTATCTGTGTTATTCTTACGGTCAACCTCAATGAGATAGTTAGGTGAATAGCCCTGCTCGATAAGTACAGTTTCAATCTGTGAGGGGAATACGTTTACACCGCGGATAATAAGCATATCGTCGCTTCTTCCCATAGGCTTTCTCATCTTGATGAGAGTACGTCCGCAGGAACATTTCTTGCGGCTGAGTACACATAAATCTCTTGTTCTGTAGCGGAGAAGGGGGAATGCTTCCTTTGTAACGCTTGTAAATACAAGCTCTCCTACTTCGCCCTCAGGAAGAACTTCGCCTGTTTCGGGGTCGATAATTTCGGGGATAAAGTTATCCTCATTGATGTGCATACCTGTCTGTTCACAGCACTCAAAAGCAACACCGGGGCCGCTTGTTTCTGTAAGGCCATAAATATCATAAGCCTTGATACCGAGAGAAGCTTCAATAGATCTTCTCATTTCCTCTGTCCAGGGTTCTGCACCGAAAATACCTGCCTTAAGGCTGATATCATCGGGAGTAAGTCCCATTTCGTGGAGAGTTTCGCCGATATATGCGGCATAGGAAGGAGTACAGCAGATAATTGTTGAGCCAAGGTCACGCATAAACTCAATCTGACGGTCTGTATTTCCGCTTGACATAGGAAGTGTAAGACAGCCTACCTTGTGGGAGCCTCCGTTAAGTCCTGCACCGCCTGTAAAAAGTCCGAAGCCGTAAGCTACCTGGCACACATCATCCTTTGTACCGCCTGCTGCAACAATAGCTCTTGCACAGCAGTCCTCCCAGAGGTCAATATCATTCTGTGTGTAAAATGCAACTACACGCTTGCCTGTAGTGCCGCTTGTGGAATGTATACGGACACATTCATTGAGAGGCTTTGCAAGAAGTCCATAGGGGTATGCGTCACGGAGGTCAGCCTTAGAGAGAAAGGGAAGCTTGTGAAGATCATCAATAGACTTTATATCTTCGGGCTTTACCCCCTTTTCATCCATGAGATTACGATAATACTCAACATTTTCGTAAACGTGCTTCACCTGAGCAACAAGACGCTCACTCTGAAGCTTTTTCATGTCCTCATAGGGCATACATTCAATTTCCTGATTCCAATAGTTTGCCATTGGCTTTATCTCCTTAATTTATAAATTTATTGACGTTAGTCAATTTTAATTTGCCAATTATAGTCTGTAGAAAAAGCATATTGTGTAACAAACGCAGTACCCCTACAGATTGGCTATTTTACGTTTTTTCTATGTAGAGACGGATATTATTCGCCTGTTATTTTCAATTACTTTACAGCAGCATTGCGTCCAAGCTCAAATGCCTTCTTATTAAGTTCAAGGAATTTTGGAGGTACACACTGTTCAAGAGCATTCTGCCAAAGTTCCTCAGGGAAGTCTGTCTTTGCAGAAAGTACGCCCATAAGAACAACGTTTGAAGCCTTTGCTGTACCTGCTTCCTCAGCAAGTGAAAGAGCGTCAACAGCTGTGATATCAGCACCTGCGGCAGCAAGCTTATCAACAAGGTCAGCAGGGTATTCCATAGCGCCTGTAATAACGGGCATGGGGTCAATCTGCTGTGTAGATGTGATAAGTGTACCGCCCTTTTTAAGATAGGGCAGACAGCGAGCAGCTTCAAGCAGCTCAAATGAGATAACAGCGTCAGCCTCGCCCTTTTCAACAACGGGAGAGTACACCTTATCGCCGTATTTTACGTATGTAACAACAGAACCGCCGCGCTGGCTCATTCCGTGAACTTCGCTTACCTTTACATCATATCCCTGTGCAAGAAGCACATTTCCAAGAAGTCTTGAAGCAAGCAGAGAACCCTGTCCGCCAACTCCGACTATCATAATTGATTTAGTTTCCATATTTAAAATTTCTCCTTAATTATTTTCATTTGACGCATATTCCTGCTCCAGTGCAGCCTGTGCAGTTTTCTTTACCGAGATTTTTTCGGCAAAGGCTTCGATAATGCCGAATACAGCCACTACCACAGCTATAACGCCTATTTTTCCCCATAAACCGAATTCAAATCTTTCGCTTATATTGAACGCAACAAAAAATCTGAATACTTCATATAAAAACTCAAAATTTTTGATTTCATTATTATTCCCCTTGATTATCGGACGATTCCTTTTCAAGAAAAATCGGCTCGCCATTGAAAAAACGCTGCAAATACGACTCTGTTTCGTCAAAAATGAGGAACAGAACAACCAGCATGCCGAATTTTGCCCAAAAATTCATTTCAAGTCTGTCCGATATAAATACTACGATGAAAAGCTGAAAAAATCTGTATATGAAATTTATTATCTGTAGCTTCATAACAATCACCGTTTTTTATCTGTGAATTATCTCCAGATCTCCGTCAACGAATCCTATTCCTACAGGCTTTGAATTGAGTATATCGGCATATTTACCGTTTCCGAGATACTCCTCAGCCCAACCCTTTATGAGGTTCTGTGCGGCTTTCCAGTCCCTTTCGGATTCGTCGGAAAGCTCAACGCAGAATATATCTTCTTCCGATGACCAACATTCCTCGCAGGCCCAATCGGGGTCTTTTTCGTCAAATGCCTCACAGGCTACAAGCTGAACGGCATAGACGCTGTCCTCAACGGATTCCTCGTACAGATTAAAGCAGAAAGAAACCGTTTCATCGGGCATATCGTTATTTTCTAAGATATTGTCAAGCCAGTTGACAAACTCAACATAAATATCCATAATATTTCTCCCCGATTAAATAATTGCGCCAATCTTACACTGTTCCTTGCAGATACCGCAGCCTACACACTGTGTATGGTCGATAACAGCCTTGCCGTCCTTCATTGAAATAGCGGGACATCCAAGCTTCATACACATCTTACAGCCTACGCACTTGTCAGCTTCAACCTTGAAAGGAGCGTTGTGCTTAACGTATTTAAGAAGCGCACAGGGTCTGCGTGAAATGATAACAGAAGCCTCGTCAGCTGCAAGCTCTTCCTTGATAACAGCCTCAGTTTCAGCAAGCTTATAGGGGTCAACAACGCGTACACGCTTGATTCCGATAGCCTTGCAGAGTTCTTCAAGATTAACAGCCGCAGCAGGGTCGCCCTTGAGATTTTTACCTGTTGTAGGATTCTGCTGATGTCCTGTCATACCTGTAATAGAGTTATCAACGATAATAACAGTTGAATTTGAATTGTTGTAAGCTATATTTACAAGACCTGTCATACCGCTGTGCATAAATGTAGAATCACCGATAACTGCAACGCTCTTATGCTCGCTTTCAGCGCCTCTTGCTTTGTTGAAGCCGTGAAGTGCGGAAATTGAAGCACCCATACAGATTGTTGTATCCATAGCGTTAAGGGGAGCAGCCGCACCGAGAGTATAACAGCCGATATCGCCTGAAACTGTAATGCCAAGCTTTTTCAGATTGTAGAAAAGTCCGCGGTGAGGACAGCCTGCACACATAACGGGAGGACGAACAGGGATTGCGTCGTCAAGAGCAACAAATTCCTTCTTCTCGCCGAGAAGCTTTTCAGCAATTGCGGACTGATTGATTTCGCCGATACAGCCGAAAATTTCCTTGCCCTCTACATTTGTAACACCGATATTGCGGCAGTGTGACTCGATAATGCCGTCAAGCTCCTCAACAACAACAATGCGGTCATATTTAGCCGCAAAGTCGCGGATAAGCTGTACAGGCATAGGATTAACCATACCAAGCTTTAACACGGAAGCCTTTTCGCCGAGAGCTTCCTTGACATACTGATAAGCGGCACCGTTTGTAATAACGCCGAATTCAGCCTTGTCGGAGATTTCAACACGGTTGAGGGGTGAAGTTTCAGCATACTCTGTAAGCTTTGCTGTACGCTCCTCAACGAATACGTGTCTGCCTCTTGCAAATGCAGGCAACATAACGTATTTCTGGGGATTTTTTGTATATTCCTTTAATTCAAGCTCCTGTCTTTCAAATGTTTCAACAATGCTCTGTGAGTGAGCAACACGTGTTGACATTCTTACGATAACGGGAGTATCGAAATCCTCTGAAATTTCATAAGCAAGCTTTACGAAATCGCGGCATTCTGTGGAATCTGAGGGTTCAAGCATAGGCACCTTTGACGCAATAGCGTGATGGCGGCTATCCTGTTCATTCTGTGAGGAGTGCATACCCTGATCATCGGCAACAGCGATAACAAGACCGCCGTTAACGCCTGTGTAAGCCGCAGTATAAAGGGGGTCAGCAGCTACGTTAAGACCAACGTGCTTCATTCCGCAGAATGCTCTTGCACCTGCAATTGAAGCGCCTATAGCCGCCTCCATAGCTACCTTTTCATTTGGAGCCCATTCAGCATAGATTTCATCATACTTTGCGACTTCCTCTGTGATTTCAGTTGAGGGAGTGCCGGGGTAGCTTGATACTACCTTACAGCCTGCCTCGTAAAGACCTCTTGCGAAAGCCTCATTTCCTAACATAAGTTTCTTCATTTTTAATTTTTCCTTTCAATTAAATCTATTAAATTTCAATTTAAGCTATTTAAAATGTAATGAGCAACTCCGTTCTCATCGTTTGTGCCGATTACAAAATCTGCGGCTTTTTTCAGTTCATCTTTTGCATTGCCCACGGCAATTTTCACATCTGCTTCCTTAAACATACTCAAATCGTTGAGATTATCGCCGAAAGCCACGATTTTTTCAAAGCCGTATTCTTCACGGAGAAATTTCAAGCCGTTAGCCTTTGAGGCATTTTCCGAGAAAATTTCAAGATAATGCTTTCCCGTATATGTATCCTCGTAGAAAACGTGATCAAGACCTTTCACAGAAGCAGCAATTCTCTCAATGGGGAGGAGCTTTTCATAATCTCCCGTTGAAGTGAGATACACCACATTTCCGTCATTTTCGCTGTGCAGATCGCTGCATTTCCATAGCGGCTGACCTGTCTTGCTGCGGGTTCTGATGTATTCCCGCATATGCTCGTTGAGATTGTCGCTGTAGCAAGTTCCGAACTTTTCGCCCTTGAACTTGAACATAAACATTCCCACGTTATTTTCCGCAAATGCGTCGATTATCCTTGCGGCGGCATCAATGGGAATATCGGATTTACGGACATATTTGCCGCTTTTCCTGTCGTATATCTCCGCCCCGTTATTGACAATGCAGGGGATGTTGATATTCAGCCTTTCCGTGATACTTCCTGCGGAATATTCGGTTCTTGCGGTGGCATAGGTAAAATACATACCCTTTTCAATGAGGGAATTTATGGTATTCACCGTATAATCAGATAACTCAGCCTGCGAATTCAGCAATGTGCCGTCAAGATCTGAAATATATAGCGTTTTGCTCAATAGCGTCACTCCATAATGGAAAATTTTACTCTATTGCTTTATAGTACAAAAGAGGTTACTTATAATTATAACATAAAATCTGTAAAAAGTGAAGAATTTAATCAGTATTTATAAAATTTTGTGAACAGCTACAAAATATACAAGCAGTTGATGTACAATCTGACGAAAATTTTTTATTTCGAGATTGTATTTACAGCATACAGTGATTCCTATATAACGAATATAACGAAAAAATCTAATGAGATTTCCTAATGTCAAATATCCGTTTTCAATATATTGCCTTGAAAATATGTGGAAATACAGGGATTTTTCATCTCTGGAAAAATTTTTTGAAAAAAATTTTCAGAATACCCCACTTTTTGGAAACGACCTCCGTAAACTATAGACATAAGGACACGGAAAGCCGAAAGCAACCGCGGAGCAGCGGCAGTTCCGTTGAAATTATTATCGTTGAATATATTTTAAGGAGTGTTTATTATGAATCACAAGAAGATTGTATCAGCTATCACAGCTATCTGTGTACTTTCAGTAGCTACAGGTGCAACAGCATTTGCAGCAATCAACAGTGCATCTGACAATGCAGAGGACAGCATTGTAACAGAGGAAACAACAGAGTCCACAGAAAAGGACGAAGAAGCTTCTGATGAGGAAATCACAGAGGATGAGGAATCCGCTGAAACTCCCGAAGTTGAAGCTCCCGAAGCACCTGAAAAGCCTGAGAAGCCTGAGCCTCCTGTAGTTGAGGATGAGGAAATCACAGAGGGCGAAGATGGCGAAGAGGCTGAGGATGAGGAATCTGCTGAAAAGCCTGCTAAGCCTGCAAAGAAGGCAGCAAAGCACGAGATCGTTAATATGATTAACAGCACATTTGATTTCGAGACAGCTGATTTCGTTGACGACGAGGCAAAGGCAGCTTGGTTTGAGTTCTGCAAGAACAACCTTGATGATGCAGCTCCAAAGGTAGAGAAGCCCGAGGCTGATACAGAGGCTGACGCTGAAAAGCCTGTTAAGCCTGCAAAGAAGGCTGACAAGAAGGCAATCATCGAGATGATTAACAATACATTTGATATGGACGCTGAGAGCTTCATCAGTGATGACGCTAAGACAGCTTGGTTCGAGTTCTGCACAGAGCTTAATGCAAAGCCTGAGAAGCCCGTTCCTCCTGTTGTAGAGGAAGGCGAAAAGCCTGAGCCTCCTACACCTTCTGTAGACGAGAACGGCGAGGTTATCAAGCCTGAGGCTCCTGTTCCTCCTGTAGTTGAGGAAGGCGAGGAAATCGAGAAGCCCGTTAAGCCTGAGAAGCCCGTTCCTCCTGTAGCTGAGGACGGCGAAGAAGCTGAAAAACCTGCTAAGCCTGAGAAGCCTGCTGCTCCCGTTAAGGGCGAGAAGCCTGCAAAGGGACCTCACCACAAGAATGACCAGGTTCAGGAAGATACTGAAATCACAGAGGACGAAGTTGTTGAAGAAGATGTAACTGAGGAAGTTACAGAATAATCACAGTCCACTTTTGTGTAAAGCAACGCCGCACAAGGCTGTAATACGAGCTTTGTGCGCTGTTGCTCAAATCCCTCATCACGTACTATACTATTGCTCCCCTATAAGGAAAGCCGCATAGAGCAAATAATATCGGGATGTATATCCCGTCCAAAAATTCAGAATTATCCGCTAACCATTGATACGCAGCCGTGTATCAATGAATTCTGCACAGTCCGTATATTTTCTGTACAAGCTATATGCGGTAGCCCTATTTTCCCTCTCCCCCAGCCAACCCCACAATGGCTGAGGGAGTTTTTTTTTACATCTCATATGAATCGGCTATTTTACGCCAGCAATTTTGAAACGCAATTCAAAAGATAATCAAAGTATGATTTTTCAAGTTATGTAAAATAAACAAACATATAAAACAGGTCATAAAAAAGAAAAAAGTCGTGAGAGGGGGGAAGGTGAAGGAAGGGGAGTCTTATGTGGCAGTTACACATCATTTTATCGGGCGGATGATATCCGCCTCTACACAATTGTAATATAATATAACGCAATCAAGAAAAATATATAACAGTAAATTCTGTATTACATCTACAAATTTGTCTGTTGATAATTATTGAAAAAATAGAATTTAAAAAGTTTTTTTGAATAATCAACC
This sequence comes from Ruminococcus sp., assembly GCA_045531615.1. Classification (GTDB taxonomy): domain Bacteria; phylum Bacillota; class Clostridia; order Oscillospirales; family Ruminococcaceae; genus Ruminococcus. The sequence goes on along the minus strand of JAZSEJ010000072.1, from coordinate 27,861 downwards.
ATTTTTGGTTGAAAAAAGGCCGATTTTTGCCCTTTAGTGAGAGGGTATGTTTCAAAAGACTGAAATCACAATAATAAAACATCATCAGAATTCACAATAAAAACCTCGTCCAAAGCTGACATTTTTTTCACCCTGTCCGTAGTATAATATAATGGACATCATAATAGACAAGGAGGAGCAATTATGACGATTTACATAGACGTGCTTATAGTTCTGAATATATATGTTAACTATTTTCTCCTGCTGATAACATCAAAACTCAGCGGCGCATATCTGAAACCCCTGCGATGTGTGGCAGCATCGGCATATGGAAGCCTTTTTTCCCTGTTGATACTCGCACCCACGCTGCCTGTTGTCGTCAACACAGCCATAAAGCTTGCGGCGGCGGTAACAGTTGTAATGGCGGCATTCGGAATAAGGGACAAGAAGTGGCTTTTACGCTGTACAGCGGCATTTTATGGGACAAATTTTCTCCTTGCAGGGGGAATATACGGGATATACATATGGCTCGAACCCGATTTTATGCACTTTTCCAACTCCTGTTTTTACATAGATTTCTCACTTCTTCTCCTTATAGGAGCAACGGCGGCATTTTACCTTGCAGCGTGTATAATCCGCCGCCTGTGGGACAGCTCTCCTGTCGGGGAATACGCTGTCTTTATCCGCATAGGAGAAAAGCTGCTGAAAATCGACGGTCTTGCCGATACAGGAAACTGCCTTGTGGACTATTTTACGGGGAAACCCGTGATAATATGCTCAAAGGAAGATATCGGCAGACTTCCCGACAGCGTAGGGACGAGGATTATCCCCATAACAACCGTATCGGGGGGCGGATTGATAGAAATCTTCCGTCCCGATGAGGTTGTGATATCCGCAGAGGGAGAGAAAAAAAGACGATCAGCCGATGTAATGATAGGATTGGGCGATGCCCGCGGAAAAGCCATATTCAACCCAAAGATTATTAATTAAAAGGAGAAAAGCTATGGAGATTATCAGACGAATTATGGAAAAGGTAAAAAAACTGCTCAATGGAAATGTATTCTATGTAAACGGCCCCGATACGCTGCCGCCGCCTCTTACCCGTGAAGAAGAGGAGGAGGTATTTGCCGCCCTGACAGCAGAGGACCCTCAGGCAAGAAATACCCTGATAGTGCGCAATTTAAGGCTTGTGGTGTATATCGCCAAGAAGTTTGAATCCACGGGAATAGGCACAGAGGATTTAGTATCAATCGGCACAATAGGGCTTATAAAGGCGGTAAATACATTCTGTCCCGATAAGAATATAAAGCTTGCCACCTATGCCTCGCGATGCATAGAGAACGAGATACTTATGTTTCTGCGTAAATCGTCGCAATATCGGGGAGATTTATCAATAGACGAGCCATTGAACACGGATTGTGACGGGAATGAATTGCTTTTGTCCGATGTAATCGGCACAGAGGAAGATATCGTCAGCAAGGGCATAGAAACAGAGGCGGAGCGTGAGCTTCTGCGGAGTGCCGTATCGGAGCTTTGCGACCGTGAAAGGGAGATAATGGAGCTGCGTTTCGGGCTTATTGACGGCAAGGAAAAGACGCAGAAAGAAACAGCGGAGTTAATCGGCATATCTCAATCATACATATCGCGGCTTGAAAAGAAGATAATCCGCAAGCTGCGGACAAAGCTGGAAAAAGCGCTGTTATAAAGAAAGGACACGGTATGACCGTGTCCAGAAAAGCCAGTATTACGTGATTTCGTGTAAAATCCGAATCACTTGTTATACTCGAATATTTTAAGCTCCGTTTCCTCAACAGCTTTCTGAATAAGCGGCTCAAAATCGAAGCTGTTCTGCGCCTTTTCAACATCCTCAAGACGTGGGCGAACCTTTGGGTGCTTGGGAGTAAATACAGTACAGCAGTCCTCATAAGGCTCGATAGATGTCTCGAATGTGTCTATTTTACGCGCAATTTCAATAATTTCAGTCTTATCCATGCCAACGCAGGGACGAAGTACAGGGATTCTGCAAGCCGCGTCAGTACAAGCCATAGCCGCCATAGTCTGACTTGCAACCTGTCCCACGCTTTCGCCTGTAATAAGAGCAAGACAATTCTTCTTTTCCGCTATTCTCTGGGCGATTTCCATCATAAGACGGCGCATAATGATTGTGAAGAACTCCTCAGGACAGTTATCCTTGATAGCCTCCTGTATCTCTGTGAATGGCACACAGAAAAATGCGATATCTCCACAGTAATCCGTCAGCTTATCGCAGAGTGTTTCAACTTTCAGCAGCGCTCTGTCGGATGTATAGGGAGGGCTTACATAGTGAATAGCCGAGATGTGAATACCTCTCTTAGCCATCATCCAGCCTGCAACAGGACTATCGATTCCACCTGAGAGAAGCAGCATAGCCTTTCCGCTGCAGCCTACAGGGAGTCCGCCTGCACCGCGGATATTTTCAGCGTGAACGTATGCGTTTGTGTCGCGTACCTCAACAGTTACAGTAACCTCAGGATTTTTTACATCAACTGTCAAGTGAGGGAATTTTTCAAGGAGAATACCGCCAAGTTCCGCGCAGATTTCGGGGGATTTCATAGCAAAAGCCTTATCGGAGCGCTTTGCATTTACCTTGAATGTTCTTGCACAGCTGAGAACGTCCTCTAGATATTCAACAGCTTTTGCGGAAATGTCTCCGAACTCTTTTTCGCAGACGCAGGCACGGCAGAGAGCCGCAATTCCGAAAATCTTGCCAACACGGTCAACAACCTCTGCTAAATCCACATCTTCATCAAGTGGGTTGATATAGGTGGTTGACTGGGCAGAAGTCAGCTCAAACTTTCCTAAATTCTTTATACGTCTTTTGATATTCTTTTTGAGCATATCCTCAAAACTGCGCTTATTCAGACCTTTCAGCGCCATTTCGCCGAATTTTACAAGTACGATTTCTTTCATTTTCATTCTCCTATTATCAAATTCAGAATTATGAATTAAGAATTGTTGTATGCGACAAAAAATTTCGTATAAATTCTTAATTCTGCATTCTTAATTCTTAATTAAAATTTATCCTCTTACGGTATTTATTCCCTCGCAGAGCTTTTCCGCAAAGAGCCGTATATCCTCAACCGTGGTATCTCCGCATACGCTTACACGGAGGGCACTGTCGGCAGATTTGCCGTGTATGCCGAACTGCCCTAAAACTCCGCTTTGCTGTCCCTTTGAGCAGGCTGAGCCGCTGCTGACGTAAATCTCGAAGCTTTCAAGATAGTGGAGCATAATCTCCGAGCGCTTGCCTGCCGCAGAGATATTCACAACATAGGGCGAGCCATCCTCGGGAGAGTTTACAGTAACCCCATCAATCTGTGCTATTTCGCTGATTAACGTATCTTTCAGCATTTGTGCGTGTGCATATCTCTCCGCTATGGTCGGCTGTAAAGCCTCCACCGCAGCACCAAAGCCGCAGATAAGCGGAACGGACTCAGTTCCCGAGCGTATGCCCTTTTCCTGCTTTCCGCCCGTCACAACGGGAAGTACGCGTATTCCCTTTTTTATGTAAAGCGCGCCCACTCCCTTAGCCCCGTGAACCTTATGACCGCTTATGGAAATAAGGTCGGCATTGAGAGCTTTTGCGGAAATATTCAGCTTCATAAAAGCCTGAACGCAGTCGCTGTGGGTGATAATATCTGGAAATCTGCGCTTTACCGCCGTGAAAGTCTCCTTTACAGGGAGGATATGCCCCGTTTCGTTGTTGACCTGCATCATAGTCAGCAGAACGGTATTTTCATCGCAGGCAGCTAAAAAATCCGCAGGATAGAATTTCCCGTCCTCACGGGGAGATACGCGGACTACCTCGAAGCCGTTTTTTTCCATAGCTGTGAGGGTTTCGTCAACGGAGGCGTGCTCCACCGAGGAAGCCACGATTTTCCGCTTATTTCTGCCATATGCAGCACATATTCCGCGAATTGCAAGGTTATTGCTCTCCGTTGCTCCCGATGTGAAAATTATATTTGCGCTGTCGGCACTCAGAGCGCCTGCAATTATTTTCCGCGCCTTGTCCACCGCAAGCTGTGCGTCAAGTCCTGCGCGGTGGAGAGATGAGGGATTGCCGAAATTCTCCGTCATCATCTCCGTAACCGCTGCCACAGCCGCTTCGCAGGGCTTTGTGGTTGCGGCATTGTCTAAATATATCATTATATCACCTTTTGTTATAAGCTGTAAGCCGTTAGCCTTTAGCCCTCAGCTGACAGTTCTACCGCTAACGGCTAAAAGCTGTGAGCTAATGGCTATCTTATTTATTATAGCATATATTTTGTGATAATGCTATAGGTGAGGGATATTTTTAAATATGTTATAAAAAAAATCAAGGCATTACCGATTTTGCAATGCCCTGTGAATACTAATATAAAACAACCATATTTTCAGTTGTAAGAGTTTCCATAATTCTGCTTTTTTCGGCTATGGCAGAAAGGCTGATATTCTTAGCCTTGCAGAAATTCACAATCGGCTCGCTTGTGAAAATAGCTTTGATTTCACTTTGCAGCTGGTCGAAAACCTCTTTTATTTCTCCTGCCGTTTCCTCATCGTCCACAACGGGTATGAAGAACAGATAAACAAGCTTTGCAGGCTTATCACCTCTGTTTGCCGCAATTCCAAGCAGGTGACAGATGAACTGCTTTACATCAAAACGTGAGCTTTCCTTATCAATGCCGAACAGCCTTAATGATGCAGTAAATTCTTCCCCACCCTCTGTTGCATTTGATACTATTTCAGGGAAAATGTCGTTTTCTTTGAAGTGCGTCAGATACTTATTCTTCATTTTTAACTTGTGGCTGTCAAAAATTTCGTGACATTTTACTTCAAGAAATATATTGCAGTACTCCTGTGGAATGTATGCGTCAAGCTGTGGAGCAGTTCCTGTTATGCCTTTTATTATACATTCATTTTCAAAAATCACATTTTCAACATCACGGAGTGCAAGGTAACAAAAACGAGAGGAAGATGCAACGCTTGCCATTTTAGGCGGCATCAAGCCATATCTGCCCATTTTTTCATCAAGCTCTCCGCCTTTTCCGTCATCATACTTTACAAAATGCTGTGGATAACCGTCTTTCATATCTGCTTTGAATGCTTCAAAGCAAGCAAAAGTATAGTAGTCATCATATTTGCGGTCATTGATTTCATATCCGAAACTATCAGCCGGAATATCGGATTTAATAAGATTTGATTTAATAATTGCGTCAAACTTTTCTTTGGTAAGCTTATTCATTTTTCACTCCCCCTTTTTATCACTCTGCCTAATCCATTAGCTAAAGGCTAACAGCTAACGGCTAAAGGCTTATAAAGGCGAATGATATCCGCCCCTACTAAACTTCAAATCAATCATCAAACAGCGGTGTCGAGAAATATCTCTCCGCAGTATCGGGGAGAATTGTTACAACCGTCTTGCCCTCGCCCAGCTTTTCAGCCATTTTCAGAGCCGCAGCAACATTAGTTCCGCTGGAAATACCGCACAGAATGCCCTCCTTGCGCGCAAGGTCCTGAGCAGTCTGAATTGCTTCCTCATCGGTTACAATGTAAATATCATCATAAATTTTCTGATTAAGTATATCGGGAATAATTCCGTCACCGATACCCATCTGCAGGTGTGTTCCGATGTTTCCGCCTGCAAGAATAGCCGCATTTTCAGGCTCTACCGCCCATATAAGCATATCGGGATACTGGGATTTCAGCGTCTCACCAATACCTGTAATGGTACCGCCCGTGCCGATTCCTGAGCAAAAGCCGTCAATTCTGCCTGCTGTCTGCTCCAGAATTTCAAGAGCAGTGTAATACTTATGAGCAAAAATATTATTCATATTTGTGAACTGCTGAGGCACGAAAACTCGGCTATCCTCGGCCTTCATACGGAGTGCCGTATCAAGACATTCGCGAATACATTTGCCGATATCGCCGTCATCGTGAACGAGAATAACCTCCGCACCGTAGTGACGGACAAGCTTGCGGCGTTCCTCACTAACGGAATCGGGCATAATAATTATAGTCTTATAGCCCTTTACAGCTCCCACCAGCGAAAGACCGATACCCTGATTTCCGCTTGTAGGCTCAACAATTATTGTATCCTTATTGATTAAGCCCTCTTTTTCAGCCTGTCGAATCATATTGAAAGCAGTTCTTGTCTTAATTGAACCGCCTACGTTAAGTCCCTCAAATTTTACCAGTACTTCGGCATTTCCCGGCTTATTCATCTTATTCAGCCTTATTATAGGCGTATGTCCTATTGCTTCAAGTATATTGTTGCAAACCATTACAGATTTCTCCTTTAAAAAATTTCCTTTAATATTATATTATAAAATAAAGAAAAATGCAATAGGTTTTTTAAAAAAAGCTTTTAGCCGTTAGCCTTTAGCATTATGTGAAAAAATGTTTTGTCTGATACTTGACATAATACAGCAATATTTAGTATAATATGCTTATAAAAAATCTATTAAGGAGTTATATATGAATATTAATTTTGATTCACTACTTGAAAAATATTCAACCATTAAAGAACTATATGCCAACAAATTAGATTATTCTATCTTTTCAAAGACATATAATATCGCCTATGCAAAAGATTTGTCTTACATATATTACGATAAAAATATGTTCAGCCATAGCTTATTGCGGCATTTTAATGCGAAAAAGTGTCTGATTAAAAAATTGTTGAAAAAGCTACCGCAAAATGCAAATCCCGATGAATATACTGCTTTTTATTTTGATTCGGATAAAAATTTACTGTTTTCTTCATTAAGACTTGATGATAACAGACGAAACATTACTGTATTTTTTAATGAAAACATTCGGATTGAGTATTTAGCAACCAAAAATTCTGATAATAAAGAATGTTTTAGCATTTTATCTGTCGAGGTCAGCGAATATGACAATAATAACATTATAAAATGTGAAACTTTTAAAAATGTATTAAGGCAACCTTACGGCATTTCTATCAGTGTTGAATATTATAACTATAGCAATAATAAATTAACAGAAATAGAAAGCTATGAAAATTATAATCAAAATTTTGTTCTGAACGATACTATAAAATTGTTTTGCCCTGATAGAATAATTAATCCTGAACACTATAAATATCAACTCATTCCCCAAAATGATGATATCTTGATAAAGAAAATCCACTATTTTTCTGAAAAAGATTTTCGCACAGAAGAACTACTGTTCAAACAAAAAGAGATTCTTAACTTGAAATCTAAGGGAATTGAATGTTTATAAAAAACATAACTTTTTTCGATAAACTGAGCCGTCAGCTAATAGCTATAAGCTAAAAGCTAACGGCTCTTAATTAATTTTTAATTAAATCCTTTATAACCTCCCCTGCAATAATCAACCCTGCCACAGAAGGAACAAAGGCGCATGAGCCTGCAACGGGCTTACCCGATAATTGCGTAATTCCGCTGATTTTCGGGGAAATTGCTTCCTCTCCGGAGTACACGACTTTCAGGGAATCCACTCCCCTTTTCTTCATTTCGCGGCGCATAACCCTTGCAAGAGGACAGACGGAGGTCTTGTATATATCAGAAACCTCAAATGCCGTAGGATCAAGTTTATTTCCTGCGCCCATGGAGCTAATAACAGGAACTCCTGCGACTTTCGCCCTCATGATTATCTCGATTTTTCCCGTTATTGTGTCGATTGCGTCCACAACGTAGTCATACTGTGAAAAATCAATGGAATTCGCTGTATCAGGCATAAAAAAGAGATTATGAGCCGTTACTTTACACTCAGGATTAATGTCATTTATGCGAGCTTTTGCAACATCTGTCTTATATTGTCCTATATTGCTTCTCAAGGCGATTATCTGACGGTTAAGATTTGATTCGCTTACTGTATCATTGTCGATGAGGTCAAGTGCACCTACTCCCGAACGTGCAAGAGCCTCTGCGGTATATCCGCCTACTCCGCCTATGCCGAAAATAGCTACACGTGCCGATTTCAGCCGTTCCATACCCTCTGTGCCGATGAGCATTTCCGTTCTTATAAAGGTTTCTGACATATTTTTTGCTCCTTGATTTTTAATTTATACTGATTATACCACAATTTACGAGGATATGCAATATTTTTATTGCTCCGTTGTTCAACTAATGAAGAATTATATTATTTAATTTTTTTAAAGTGATTGAAAACAGCATAAAAATATGGTATAATATAGTATTACGAAAATCTGTGAGGGTAGAGCAATGAAAAAATGGACTAAAAAAGAAATTGATAAAAGCCTTGTACAAAAGCTTGCTGTCGGCTGCGGTGTTTCATCGCTGACCGCCTCTGTACTTGCCGCAAAGGGGTATACATCCCCTGAAGCTGTAAGAGAAAAGCTGGAAGTACAGGAGATTTCCAGCCCATTTCTCATAAGAGATATGGAGCTTGCCGCTGATACCATAAACGAGGCTATCGAAAACGGCACTTCTATCTGCGTTTACGGCGATTACGACTGTGACGGCGTTATGGCAACCGCTATACTCTCAACCTACCTCACTGAAACAGGGGCAGATGTAACCTGCTATATTCCTGAACGCGCTGAGGGCTACGGACTTAATAAAAATGCCATTGAAAAGCTCCACAACGACGGTGTTGAGCTGATTATAACCGTTGATAACGGCATTTCAGCTATTGATGAAGCAGAGTACATCTACTCTCTCGGTATGAAGCTTGTCATAACCGACCACCATCAGCAGGGCGATACTCTCCCCCGTGCGGAAGCTATCGTTGACCCTCACCGCCACGATGACTGCTCCCCTTTTAAATATGCCTGCGGTGCTTTTATCGCCTTGAAGCTTGTTGCAGCCCTTGACGGCGGCGACTATACCCTTGCCTTAGAGCAATTCGGTGACCTTGCGGCTATCGCCACTGTTGCCGATATTGTAAGCCTTACAGGTGAAAATCGTCTGCTGGTACGGTATGGTATGAATCTTATAAATGAAACTGACCGACCTGCTCTTATGGCTCTGAAAGAGCTAAGCGGATACAGCGAAAAAGCCGTTGATACCAATGCTCTCGGCTTCGGACTTGCCCCAAGAATCAACGCAGCAGGACGTTTCGGCTCACCTATGACTGCCTTAAATCTTTTCCTCTGCGATGACTATGACGAAGCTATAGTTATGGCTCAGGAGCTTGATGAACTGAACCGTCAGCGAAAGCAGACTGAAAATGACATAATTTCCGAAATATACGCAATTCTGGATAATGATCCCTCTATACTCCGCGACCGTGTAATTGTGGTCTGCGGAAAGGGATGGCATCACGGTGTTATCGGCATTGCCGCCTCCCGTATAATGGAGCAGTTCGGAAAGCCCTGTTTTATCGCCTCGGAGGAAAACGGCGAGCTGCGCGGCTCTGCCCGTTCTTTCGGAAGCTTCTCCGTATTTGCGGCGCTTACTGCCGCCTCGGATGTTCTTGAAAAATTCGGCGGTCACCCAGGAGCAGGCGGATTTACTGTAAAATCTGGTATGGGCGATGATTTCCGCCGCCTTATAAATAAATATGCCTTTGAAAATCACAGGGAAATGCCCTGTTATGAGCTTTCGGCAGACCTATCAATCTCACCTGCCGATATGACAATTGAAAACATAAAGGGACTTGAAGTCCTTGAACCCTTTGGTATGGGCAACGAAAAGCCTGTATTCCTCATTGAAAATGCCCTTGTTAAAGATATACGTCCCCTTTCGGGCGGTATTCACTCTAAACTTAGAATAAAGCTTGGTGCTGCTGAATTTGACGCGCTTCGCTTCAGAATATCCCCCGACGCACTGCCCGTAAGGGCTGGCGATGTCTGCGATATGGCTGTAACTCTGTCAATTAATACATTTATGGATAAACGCTCACTGAGTATATTTATTTCCGATATACGCAGCCACGACTTCAATCAGGACAGATATTTCGCCGCAGTAAGCACTTTTGACGCATTTATGCGCAGCGAGGAACTGCCCTCGGGATATTATCCCGCTATGCTCCCCACAAGAGAAACTGCTGTTGAGATATACAAGCTTATCCCCACTGACGGTATTACCACCGATAATCTCTATTTCAGAGTGTGCAGAAAGGTCAACTACTGCCGCTTCTGCGTTGCCGTGGAAGCTCTTAAACAGCTTGGACTTATAACTCAGAGCTGCAGCGATACCGTCATAAAACGTGTCAGGGTAACTCAGAAAGCCGACCTTGACTCAGCGGAGATACTTGTGAAACTCCGTAAACTATCAGAAAAGAAAGGATGATCATATGAACAACGAAAACCGAAAAGCAGACGCAGAAGCTATCCACGACCTGCCTATCCCCATAGCGCCTGTTGAGGCTCTTTCAAAGGATTACATCAAGACAATCCCTGATTATGATGACAATTTCACAATCGAAATGATTATCCAGAAAATTCTGAAAGATGACCGTCAGTACGACCTGAGCAAGATACTTTCAGCCTATGAATTCGCGGAAAAGGCTCACAAGGGACAGAAGCGCTCCTCGGGACAGGATTACATCATCCACCCCCTTGCAGTAAGCTTCATACTCCTTGAACTTGGTATGGATACTGATACCATATGCTCTGCCCTGCTCCACGATGTAGTGGAGGATACCCCTGCAACCCTTGACGACCTGAAAAAACGCTTCGGTCAGGACGTTGCACTTCTTGTTGACGGTGTAACAAAGTTAGGTAAAATCCCCACCAACTCCAAAGAACAGCAGCAGGCTGAAAATGTCCGCAAGATACTCCTTGCAATGTCACAGGATATCCGCGTTATGATTATCAAGCTTGCAGACCGTCTGCACAATATGAGGACGCTGAAACACCGTCCCCCCGACAAACAGCGCAATACAGCCCTTGAAACAATGAATATATATGCTCCCCTCGCCCACCGTCTTGGTATCCGTGCAATTCAGGAGGAGCTGGAGGACCTTTCATTCCGCTACCTCGACCCATTTGCATATACAGAGATTGAAAACATCCTCGAAAACAAAAAAGAGGAACGTGAGGCTTTCATTGAGATAATCAAAGAGCGTATCAAGGAGCGTTTCAAGAAAGAAGAATTCTCTGAGCCGCCTATTGTATCGGGACGAGTTAAAAGTATCTACAGCATATATAAAAAAATCTTTATGATGCACAAGAACATCGACGAGATATATGACAAATATGCTGTAAGAGTTATTGTGTATACAATCCCTGAATGTTACGGAGTACTGGGACTTATCCACGATATGTTCAAGCCCCTCCCCAATCGTTTCAAGGACTATATAGCCACACCAAAGGCCAATGACTACCGTTCACTCCATACCACCGTTTTAGGCAAAGAGGGCATCCCCTTTGAAGTACAGATACGTACCTGGGATATGCACGAAACAGCTGAATACGGCATTGCCGCCCACTGGAAATACAAAGAGGGCATAAGCTCCCGTGATAAAATGGAGCAGCGCCTTGCTTGGGTAAGACAGGTTATTGAGGCACAGCAGACATCCGACGACGTTGAGGAAATTGTCCGTATCATAAAGACGGATATTGCTCCTGAGGATGTTGTTGTAATGACTCCCAAGGGCAGGTCAATTATACTTCCTATGGGTTCAAATGTCATTGACTTTGCTTACCGCATACACACGGAAATAGGCCATAAAACCGTTGGTGCAAAGGTTGACGGCAGAATTGTTCCACTGGATTTTAAGCTTGAAACGGGACAGATATGCGAAATTCTCACATCCAAGGACCCTGAAAAAGGCCCTAACAGAGCGTGGCTCAACACGGTATTTACCACCGATGCGCGTTCAAAGATTCGTTCCTGGTTCAAGAAGGAACGCCGTGAGGAAAATATTGTTGAGGGTAAGGCGGAGGTTGAACGTCTTTTCCGCAGGCACCATATAAACGTCCCTGATAAGGAAATGGCAGACTTCCTCAAAGACGATTTCGCAAAGCATAACTGCGAAACCCTTGATGATTTCTACGCTTCTGTAGGCTATAAGGGTACATCTCTCGAAAAGATGATACCACGCCTTAAAGAGCGTTATAATAAGCAATACGGCGAAACTGTGCAGGAAACGGGCAATACCTCTATGATTAAGGCTAAGCCCGACGGCAGAAACAGCATAATTCTTGACCAGATTAACGATATTGCCATAAAATTCGCACAGTGCTGTAATCCTCTCCCCGGGGATGACATTGTTGGCTTTATTACAAGAGGCTTTGGTCTTTCCGTTCATACAACAAAATGCACCAACTACCGTGCGGCTATGCAGCGTAATGACGAGGAAGAAATAAAGCGCTGGTTTGATATCCAGTGGTCGGAAAATACAGGATCACAATTCCAGACAAGCTTTGAGGTTATTGCTGATAACCGTATCGGGCTTGTATACGATATCTCTGCAATTCTTATGGAATCACGTATACCAATTGTCCATTCATCTTCAAGAGTTCTGAAAAACGGCAATGCTCTTTTTGAATGTACTATCGTTATTTCAAGTATGGAGCAGCTTAAAGCTGTTTTTGACAAGATAAAGAAAATCAAGAACGTTATTTCCGTTGAGCGTTCCACTATATAGGAGGGAAAATATGCTCATTAAAACCTTACAGCTTGGCGAGCTTAACGCCAATTGCTATATTGTTATAACTGCGCCCAATCAGTGCATAGCCATTGATGTGGGCGGTTCACCGAGACTTCTCCTTGAATACCTGAAAATGAACAGACTGAAACTCTCAAAAATACTCCTCACCCACGGTCACTTTGACCATACAGGAGGAGTTGAGGAGGTTCGTCAGGCTACAGGTGCTGAAGTATTTATCCACGAAACAGATTCTCCTATGCTTGAAAGCTCTGCACTTTCACTCCATTCAATGATTTCCATTATGCCTTTCAAGCCTGTTATGAAATATGAGATAATCCGTGATAACTGTATAATAAACGACGGTGATTACAGCTTCCGCGTTCTTCATACCCCGGGACATTCCCACGGCAGCGTATGCTATATATGTGATGAGGAGCGTGTTATCTTTTCGGGAGATACTCTTTTCTGCTGCTCTGTAGGAAGAACTGATTTTCCTGGCAGTGACCCACACTATATGATACAGTCATTGCAGATGCTTCACGAACTTGAGGGCAACTACAAGGTATACCCAGGTCACAACGAATTCACCGACCTTGACTATGAGCGTCGGAATAATCCATATATGAAGCCATTCAGAGGATAAAAGATGATAAATAATAATGATTATAAAATGCCGATCGTGCTGATCGGCAATTCCTTTAAATATGAGATTGAGTCCATATGCAAGCTATTTTTCCACACCGCACGCTTTAACTTCACCGAGGATATATCCGAGGCACAGGGTGACAGCTATATCATTGCGGAAAAGGCGGTATGCGGCGGCGAGATGAGGCTCTCCGCAGTTGTAAAACTCAACGGTGATACTTCCGAAAAGGAGGAAAAGAGCCTCCCCGAAGATACGGAAAAAAGCCTTGCGGAACAGGAATTATGCAGACTGATATACCACATACTCTGCCGAAAAACAGGTATAACTCCCCCATGGGGACTTATGACGGGAATACGTCCTGTCAAAAAGGTCACAGAGCTTATGGCACAGGAGCTTTCACGGGAGGAAATCGAGAAAAAGCTTTCGGAGCGATATGAACTGTCCCCGAAAAAGCTTTCTCTTGCCTACGAAACAGCTGTAAATCAGCAGCCCATACTTGACAGTATTGATACCTCGGCTGCAAGCCTTTATGTGTCAATCCCATTCTGCCCCACAAGATGCAGCTACTGCTCCTTTGTGTCACACAGTATGGCATCGGCTATGAAGCTTATGCCCCAGTATATTGACGCTCTCTGCCGTGAGCTTGAAATAATCGGCAGACTTGTAAGAGAATGTAATACAAAGATTGATACCATATATTTCGGCGGAGGAACTCCCACTTCAATTTCAGCTGAGGATATCCGCAGGGTTATGGAGGCTGTTGCAGCTAACTTTGATCTAAACAGAATACGCGAATACAGCTTTGAGGCAGGCAGACCTGATACCATAACAGAGGAAAAGCTCCGTGTTATCAAGGAGCTGGGAGCGGACAGAATTTCCGTAAATCCACAGACTCTCAATGACAATGTACTCCGCGTCATCGGCAGACAGCACACAGGCGAGGAAGCTGTTAAAGCCTTTGAGCTTGCAAGGAAAATCGGCTTCGACAATATCAACACGGACCTTATTGCAGGACTTCCTACGGAATCCGCTGAAAGCTTTAAGAATACCCTTGACAGAATTGTGGAACTTTCCCCTGAGAGTATAACCGTACATACCCTGACAGTAAAAAGGTCGGCTGCACTTTTCCGTGACGGCAACGAAAATATGGCTAATCCAGCCGCAGAAATGGTGGATTACAGCATTGAAAAGCTTATGGCAAACGGCTATCTTCCCTATTATATGTACCGTCAGAAAAATACGGTAGATAATCTTGAAAATGTGGGATATGCGAAAAAGGGCTATGAAAGCCAGTACAACATATTTATTATGGACGAAACCCAGACTATCCTCGGTGCAGGCTGTGCGGCTTCAACAAAGCTTGTATATCCCGACGGACTTATCAACAGAATTCACAATTATAAATTTCCCTATGAATACATCAACCGCTTTGATGAGCTTATGGAGAAAAAACAGGAGGTTACGCAATGCCTGAGAAAAATAAAATCTACACCGCAGAAATAACAGGACTGACCTCGGAAGGCAGCGGAGTATGCCGCATTGATAATATGGCGGTATTTGTTCCTGAAACGGCTGTGGGCGATGTGGCTGATATTAAAATTGTCAAGGTTTTAAGCAGTTATTGCTTCGGCATTGTGGATAAACTGATTACCCCCTCCCCTGACCGTGAAATCCGTGAGTGCGGAGTTTACAAAAAATGCGGCGGCTGTGTTTACCGCCATATAAGCTATGATGCGGAATGCCGCGCAAAAGATGATACAGTGCGGAGCGCCTTTGAACGTATCGGAGGCCTCTCCCCAAAATATGATGAATTTATCCCCTGCGATAATCCCGACAGATACCGCAATAAGGCGCAGTATCCCCTTGCTGTGCTTGACGGAAAGGCTGTCTGCGGATTTTATGCACCAAGAAGTCACCGTGTTGTTCCCATTGAGGATTGTCCCCTGCAGCCTGAGATTTTCAGTAGAATAACAGCGGATATCCTTGATTATATCAACGAAAAAAAGCTCCCGGTATACAATGAAGCAAGCGGCACAGGCATAATGCGCCATATTTACCTGCGCAAGGGTGCATATTCGGGCGAAATTATGGTATGCCTTGTTGTGCGCAAGGATATGAGCCGACAACTTTCCTCTCTGTGCAGGAGACTTACGGAGAAATTCCCCGATATAAAGAGCATTGTGATGAATATTAACCCTGATAAGACTAATGTAATTCTGGGTGCGGAGTGTGTTACGCTGTGGGGAAAGGACACTATTTCCGATACAATGTGCGGCAATAAGATTGAGATTTCCCCTCTTTCGTTCTATCAGATAAATACTCCCCAGGCAGAAAGACTTTACGCAAAAGCGCTGGAATATGCCGCTCCCGAGGGAGATGAAATCATTGCAGATCTGTACTGCGGTGCAGGCACTATCGGACTTTCTATGGCTCACAGGGCGAAAAAAATCGTGGGAATTGAAATAGTTCCCGAGGCTGTGGAAAATGCTGAAAAAAATGCCGCTGATAACGGTATTTCCAATGCGGAGTTTTACTGCGGCGACGCAGGCGAGGTTTTCGCTCAGCTCCACAAAAACGGCTGCAATCCAGATATTATCGTAGTTGACCCACCGAGAAAAGGCTGCTCTCAGGACTCCCTCGATGTGATACTCTCCGCTGCGCCCCGAAAAATCGTTATGATTTCCTGCAATCCTGCTACCGCCGCCCGTGATGCGAAATATCTCTCCGAGAACGGGTATAATGTGGAGAGAGTGTGCGGTGGGGATTTCTTCCCCGGGACGAAACACGTTGAGTGCGTGGTTTTGATGTCGAGGGATAAGGAATAATATCCCCGAATTATCGGCATTTATTGCCTGTTGTACTAAATGGCAGTGTCAACCCTCACCCCATTTTTTCTGTATTTGGAAAGACATCTACGCAGTAAAATGGCTGACAACCAATCTGCACAGTGAGATGTATGTGCGGTTTGGATAACATAGAGGTTGGTACGCTGTCATTTGGTTGTCAGTCGTTAAAATTTACAAATATGGAGAATTTGATTTGGAGGTGAAAGAAGTATGAAGTCAAATAAATCAAGAATTATAAAAAGAATTCTGATTATCATTCCTTGTATTATTATCATTTTTCTGTTAATATCTTTTACAGTTAATAAGATACTTGTATCAAAAGAAAAACAGATGCTTAAAGAAGCAGGTTACTATAATCCAGTTTCTGTTGGCGACTATTCGCTTAATGTATATGATTACGGAAACAAAAATGGAGAACACACCTTCGTTGGAATATCAGGCAGAGGTGTTTATGATTATAGTGTCAAATTAAGTCTTGTAACGGACAAATTTTCGGAAGATAACAGAATTGTAATTGTTGACCGCGCTGGCTATGGACTTAGCGACGATACTAAAACACCTCAAACAATTGAAACTGTAGTAAATAACTACCGAACTGCTTTGAAAAATTCAGGAATTGAAGCACCATATATACTTCTTCCGCATTCATTAGGAGGTGCTTATGCTACATATTGGGTAAGCAAATATCCTGAAGAAATAGAGGGCGTAGTTTTTCTTGACGGAACACAGCTCAGCAATAATACTGACCTTGACGAGATCAGTGTCATTGAGAATAAATTTGCTATATTAGCCAATCGGCTCGGTTTGGTCAGAATAGCACATCCAATAATTATTAAATCGTTGATACCGGGTATGAATTATTCTGATACTCAGCGAGATTATTCTAAAGCATTGAATTTGCACAATACCTTTAATAATGCTGTTTCCTATGAAGAATTGCATTCAAATGAAATATGCAATACAGCTTTTAATGAAATAAAAACAAATGATGTACCAAAGGTTTATATTTGTGCAGGCTGGGGATTTCAGACCAAAGAAGAAATGGATGAAATGCTGGCATGGGATAAGCAGGAATGTGAATTTACAGGCAGAAAACAGCCACCTGTTTCAGAAATAATGTATGATATGGCTTCGTTTAAAAAGGCTCGTGATACCGTATTGCAGCCGTATCTTGATAAAATGGGGAACTGTGAACTTGTGCTTCTTCCTGGAATCCATTGTATTTATGAACAGCGTCCTAATGATATCGCTGAGATTATCAGAGTGTTTCTTGAAAGAATACAGTAATAACCCCAGTTTACAGAGCAGTTTAAATTTCCTTTAAAACAGAAAAAGCCTCTGCCGGATTTAATTCTAGCAGAGGCTTTCACTATACCTATTTACTTCGCAACGCTAATCGCCCCCAGACTTTAACCGCATTTCCAAATATTCACTGTGTATGGTAACTTTTTCAAGTAGCTTCCTGACCAAAGCCTCATCAAATTCCATAATCTCACTCGATTAAGAACGGATGAATTTTTGAAGCTCCTTTATGCGTTTCGTGTGTTCCTTCTGCATAGCATCGTCCATACCTTTCTGTTCCTGCAGTTTACGCAAACGGAGAAGCCGCACCTATATTGACACTTGCAGAAGAAATGGCATCAGCGAAATGGAAGCATTAATTCGTCTTTGCAACGGAAATCCATACACAGTCCAAGAGAACTTTGGCTGATAAATACTCCCTCTACACTATTATGACCGGCGATATCGGTCTTTTTGTGTTGCATCTACGTTGTTAGAGTGTGAATAGCAACATAATTTTATGTTAAAACAAAAAAATATTTCCAAACCTATTGACAAATGCGTTTCTGTTTGATATAATATTATTGTTGCTTACGACAACACTTTATAGGGGTATAGCTCAGTTGGTAGAGCAGCGGTCTCCAAAACCGCGTGCCGAGGGTTCAAGTCCTTCTGCCCCTGCCATCTCTGTTGTACAAAATAGATGACAGACCAAAAAAGTCCGATTTTTCGGACTTTTTTGCATATCTGGCGTCGAAAATTTTTAGTATAAAACCGTAGATGACATTTTGCCTTTTCAGCCATAAAACACGACTCGAACGGGCGATTTTTAAATTTCAAGAGATTTGAGAGTAGATTTGGAGAGAAATTTCCAGATTCTGCTCTTTTTTAGTGCGAAAATCTTTCACAAAGTTTTTGACGGTTTCTTGTTCGTTATGCCGAATTGATTGAGATCAAGTATCTCGATTGATTCGGCTTTTTTTATTTCACCCTATACATTATAAGGAAAGCGAGTTGATGCCTATGAAGAAAATCACATTTAATGCTCCGCTGAATCACAAGGCTTACAGCTACGAGCCAATGCAGATTGAGGTGGAGAAAATCATTCCCCTATACGGAAAGAGGTTTGAGCAGATGAAGAATCATCCCTTGGATGACTGCCCCGAAATCATCGAGAACAGAGAACTGATGTATATGGAGGGTAACACAGCCCACTGCATTCTCTTCCTTGATGCAAACGGCAGCGATGGAATCCTTGTCGAAGCCGAGGGTGCTGACTACGCTCGGAAGTCTGAATTCATTTCCAACGCAAGAGCAATCATTGAGGCGAATGACATTACTGCCGGAGAACGTCAGCTCCATGTAGAGCTGAAAGCTATGGCTGACCGAATCGCAGAGCTTGCTCACACATGTCAGAAGCACTTCATCTTTGAAGATATGCTCGGCGATGAAGATTTGCGAGTTCTGATGATTCGAACAGTAGCAGAAATGCTTGACAGACGTGAAAATCTTGCAGAGGTTCGTGACCATTATCTCGGAATTACAGGACAGGCAGATTTCACTGTAACTGCAAAGCCTACACAAGAAATGCAGCTCTACTGTCCCCTTGAGATTCAGGCTGAACCACAGATCTACGAAACAGATTGGGATGCACCTTATGAAGATGACCTTGAAGTTATCCCCTCAAGCTGTGCCTGTGGATGCGAGGATGAAATCAATGCAGCGATTCAGAAGTATTCAGAGCCGGAGGAGGAACATCGTGGACTGATGATTTATTACAATGAGGATTCTCCAGTCAATGAAAAGGTTGTATCCGCATTTCCCTCCGTTGAGGTCAGAAACGGAGAGCTTGTGGGAGTCCTTACCTGCCGATTGACTGAACCACTTACGGAAAGTGAAATGGCTGAATTTCAGGATTGGTGGTCCGGACAAGCAGCAGATGGCTGGGGCGAGGGCTACGAACAGCAGGAAATCAAAACCGATGAGTTCGGTACGATTTATGTCAGCTTCTGGAACCCCTCCGACAGCTGGCAGATTGAAGTTGAGATGAGCGATGAAACCAATGATATCGAGGAAGAAGAAAGCTTCGATATGTCGATGTAAAGGAGGAATTTTATGAGTCAGTTTCCAAGTTGGAAAGAAGTAGAACGCATCAAAAAGATGTATCCCAAGAGTACAAGGATTCAGATTGAGAGGATGAATGATCCGTATCATCCGATTGAACGTGGAACGAAAGGCACTGTTGACCATGTGGATGATGCAGGCACACTTCATTGCACTTTTGACAATGGCCGCAGCATGGGAGTCGTTACCGATGCAGATATTTTTCATGTCATTGACAGATTGAATGTTCCGGTTGCTGAACGTTACGCTTGTCTTCTCGGCTCTGCAATTGACGGCAACAAGCGGCTCCACAGTGTTCAGGAGGTTGCTGAGTTTATCTGTAAGCACGGTCAGTATGGTGATGTACGAATCACAACTATGGAAGGCAAAGAACTGCTTGATACCTTTGGAATCTATATCAACAAGATTTCGGACATGGAATACCGTGAGGAACTTCTCAAGGTGCTGATTCCGATGCAGCATGAAGTAGAAAATGCTGCGTTCTCGGATTATGAGGACATGGATGAAATCGAAGATATTGATATGACGATGTAAGACAAATGGTGCAGACTTAACTCTGCACCGTTACATACTGTATTCGTTGACATTAATAGTGATATGTGATAAAATCAAAGCAGAGAAACTGTCATATTATACAAATTCACTCCATTTCCCAAAAAACACAAAATAAAGTGCGTAGTTTTAACCATTTTCTTCGTGTAATAAGTGAAAGCATATAAAAGGGCTTTCAGAAAGGAGTTTGTCGATGGATATCGGTGCAAGTTGCTACCGCCGTTTTCGAGACAATGGTGACAAAAACGCATTAGTTGAAATCATAAGAGACTATAAAGACGGACTTATCTTATATCTGACAAGCATTGTTGGTAATATTCACATTGCAGAGGAACTTGCAGAAGATACCTTTGTTCTGCTTGGCACAAAGAAGCCGAAAGATAAAGGAAAAGGATCGTTCAAAACGTGGCTTTATACCATTGGCAGAAATGTTGCGATAGATTATCTCAGGAAACATTCAAAACATATTGAGGTTTCCATTGATAATAATACTGAAATTCTCAGTGATGAAAATGATGTTGAATTAGAATATATAAAAAAGGAGCAAAAAATCATAGTTCATAAAGCTATGCGAAAGCTTCCCCCTGAGTATCAACAGGTACTGTGGCTTGTATATTTTGAGGAACTTAGCAATAAAGATGCAGCAACTGTAATGGGCAAAAGTGTACGCAGCGTAGAGTCTCTTTTGTATCGAGCGAGAAAGTCACTGAAATCACAACTTGAAATGGAGGGCTTTGACTATGAAAAACTATGAAGAAATGTCTAAATATGTACTTGATCGCATTGATGAGTATGAAGCAGAAAAGAAGATGAAACGTGTGAGAATGACAAAAATTGCCGCTTCAGTTACGCCAGTATGTGCGGTGGCTGTGGTTGGTGTTTGTTTATGGAAAAGTGGTGTTTTAAATCCTGATCATAATCAGTTGATTGCAAGTAATATTGAAACAACTGTTTCTGATATTGAACAGATCACAACAGATTACAATGACGGTATTAACAATGCTATTACAAACACTACTCCATCTGAACAAATTGATGGTACGTTAAAAGGGACAGAAGCCAATAATTCAGATACTTCTATGGTTGTAACTCCGGAAACAAAAACTTCGGAGGATGAAGATGTAATTTCTGAAATCACCGAAAAGCCACAAACAAATGAAGAAGTTGATAATTCAAATGGCAATCCTCCAATGGTTTCACCAGAAGTAGAAATACCGCATACGGAATCAACTTTACCTGAAGTAGAGATACAGCAGACTGAACCAGAAAATATACTTGAAAGCTATTACGCATACAATGTTAATTCTGGTGATTTCTCAACATACGTTGCTGGTAAAGTGATTTCTGAAAGTAAAATTGGTGGTAAAATTAATAATATTTCTGTTACAGCAGGGTGGAAAAATCGCATAGGCGAATGGATCTCAACGGAAAGTCTTAATGCAGAAATTTATGAAATTGAAGATGTTTCAAGCGATGTTGCCGTTGCCTTGAAATTTCTTGACAAAGGCGAAGCATTAACCACAACACACTATTATGTGATCATGAATCCAAATGCTGATTTAACACCTGTTACGGAATATATGATTGCTCCTGTAACTCAGAACAATTCAGGCGAAGAAATGGCCAATGAACAAGAAAATATCATAGAGGATATTGTTGAAACAAGTACTGCTGAAACAACATCTACCGAGGAGGCTGTGTTGGAAAAACGTTATGTATATAGCGTCGATAACAGCAAGTTTTCAACATATATTGCTGGGAAAGTGATTTCAGAAAATAAAGTTGGTGATATGATTGAGCATGTTTCTGTCAAAGCAGGATGGGAAAATCATATAGGTGAATTGCTCTCAACAGAAAGTCTTAATGCAGAAATCTATGAAATTAAAGATGTTTCAAGCGATGTTGCCGTTGTTTTGAAATTTCTTGACAAAGGCGAAGCATTAACCACAACACACTATTATGTGATCATGAATCCAAATGCTGATTTAACACCTATTATGGAATATACTATTTTACCTTTAACCCACAACAATTCAGGCGAAGAAATTGGCATTGAAATTCTTGAATGAATCTCGATTTAATTTATCAAACCGAATATTATTACATAGCCATTCGTGAGCAATCACGGATGGCTTTTTCTATACCCAAAACAAGAAAGGAGTTTTGAGAATGATAAGATATTTCGAGGCTTTCGCAGGTCTCGGCGCATTCCGTTCGGCTTTTGAGAAGGTCGGCGGTTTTGAATGTGTCGGATGGTGCGAAATCGACCGCTATGCGCAGAAGGCTTACAGAGCCTTGTATGACACAGGAGGTGAAAAATTCTATGAGGACATCACAAAAATCGATTACGGAGGTATGCCGGATTTTGATTTGCTCGTTGGAGGACCATGCTGCCAGTCATTCAGCGTCGCAGGGCAGCGCAGAGCTTTTGAGGATGATCGAGGAACCTTGTTTTTCGACTTTATCCGAATCCTTGAAGCCAAGCGCCCTAAGTACTTTATTGCTGAAAACGTACCCAACCTGCTGGGCATATCGCAGGGGAAATGCTTCCAGGCAATCCTTGAAGCGATTTCAGAACTGGGGTATAGCATGTGCTGGCGTGTGCTTAACTCTGCCGGCTTTGGAATACCGCAGTCCAGAAAAAGGCTATTCCTTGTCGGATATCTTGGAGAAAGATGTCCCGGCGAAGTATTATCTTTCGGACGAAGCTATGCGAAAAATGGAACAGCAGGAAAACCTGAACAGCTGATTGCAGGCAGTCAGGGTTCAAGAGTGTATTCAACTAACGGAACAGCCGTGACGCAGTGCAGCGGTTCAGGCGGCAGAGGCGGTAAGACAGGATTGTATCTGATTGACTACAACCCACCGCCTCACCTGACAGAGATTGCAAGGTGTATCACAGCAAGACAGGACAGCGGAATCAGTAACCATAAGGGTGAACATTCCGCTGTTTTTGTTGATCTGAATGAGAATCCCCAGATTACGGAAAATGCAAGGTATCTGCACACGAGAATGGATATCGGTGTGGGAAAAGGCACTCACAAGGGAGAGCGTTCGGGTGTACTGCTTGAAGAACCAAGGGCAATTATTAATCCGTTCAAAGAGGAAGTATATCAGAATGGACGCAGAATCAAGGAACCCGGTGAGCCGATGTTCACTATCACTGTGACGGACAGGCACGGCATTGTTCACAGAGGAAGAATCAGACGTTTAATCCCGAAGGAGTGTTTCCGATTACAGGGATTTACAGCAGAACAGTTTGAAAAAGTAAAATCGGCAGGTATATCCGATTCGCAGCTTTACAAGCTTGCAGGCAATTCTATCACAGTTCCTGTGGTGGAGGCGATTGCAAGGAATCTTTTGAAATTTGATAAGGAGATGAGAGTAAATAGAAAATATGATTCAGACATTCGTCAATGAGGAGTTTGGTTCATTGAGAACCTTAGAAGAAAACGGCAAAATTTTATTTTGCGGCAAAGATGTAGCTACAGCGTTGGGATATAGTAATACAAAAGACGCAATAAAGCGACATTGTAGGTGGGGCGTGAAACACGCCCTACCTCATCCACAGTCTCCGAACAAAACTATTGAGATGTTTTTTATTCCAGAGGGAGATGTTTATCGCCTTATTGCACATTCCAGACTTCCTGCTGCGGAAAGATTTGAGGAGTGGATCTTTGATGAAGTCCTCCCCACCATCCGCAGAACCGGTGGCTATGTGGGCAATGAAGATATGTTTGTGGAAAGCTATCTTCCTTTTGCGGATGACGCAGTGAAGAACCTGTTCCGACTGAATCTTATGACAATCCGTCAGCTGAACGAGAAAATCAGAAGGGATGAACCGCTGGTGCAGTTTGCTAATCAGGTAGCGGACACGGAAAATGTCATCGACATCGGCAAAATGGCAAAGCTCGCCAATGAGGAAAACATCCGCATTGGACGCAATACGCTGTTCCGCTGGCTCAAGGGCAGAAAAATCCTCATGAGCAACAACATCCCCTATCAGCAGTTCATTGACAGAGGATATTTCGTTGTGAAGGAGTCCGTGTACGAGCAGTATGGAATGCAGAAAACCTATCAGCAGACCTATGTCACGGGCAAAGGACAGCAGTATATTATCAGACTGCTGAAAGAATATTTCAGGGAGGGATGCTGATGCCGAACCATGTAACAAACATCATCACCTATGAGGGTGACAGAAAGCAGATTGCCGAAATGCTTGAGGCAATCAAGAACGATGAGTTTGGCATCGGAACGGTAGATTTTCAGAAAATTATTCCCATGCCCGATGATATCTATACAGGAAATTTCGGCCCGAAAGATCGTGAGGTGTATGGATATAAGAACTGGTACGACTGGTCCAGAGCTAACTGGGGAACGAAATGGAACTGTTATGGATATGAGGAAGGCATTGACTACAGCCAGACCGACAGCCTGTGGTTCCAGACCGCTTGGTCTGCTCCACATCCGATTCTGCAGAAGCTCACGGAGATGTTCCCAGAAATTGAGTTCAAGCATCAGTGGGCTGATGAGGACATCGGCTACAACTGCGGTCAGCACAGATATCACGGCGGTGAGCGTACCGATGAATTCTATCCCGAAAGCGAATTTGACCGAATTCGCTTTGCCGCAGAGGTGCTTGAGGTTGATCCGCAGGAATACGGACTGTTCCTCAACGAAAGCAACACGGCGTTCATTCAGCTTCCCGATGAGGATTTTGAGCTGATTGAGGTTGCAGGACAGACAGCACTGTTCACGGAAAACAGATGTGTTGATGAAACAGTTCCCATGGGACTGCATTGCTATCAGCTTCGCCACTCCGATTACGGTGCGAATTTTATCTCTCTGGAACGCAGATTGGGTGTGAATTTCGGTGGCACAGTCATCACAAAGGAATGCATTGACCTCGGCAGAGAGCAGTGCATTGAATTTAACGAAGAAACTGAACCGAATTTCCTCGGTGAACGCTGTCAGATGGAAGAATTCATCGCAGGAGATTATGGGCAGGAGGAAGAAATGGAGATGGAGGTGACACCCGTATGATGCATCTTTTCGTAGGAATGCTCCTCGGCATCCTTGTAGGACTTGCCGTAGGCAGTGCCTGTGCGTCCCTTGCATGGGCAAAGGCAGAAATCCGCAGACTCAAGCGTGAACTGAGAAAGGAATATGGCTATGCAGACGAGCAGAAGTAAAACGAAACCCCACTACACCTTCACCGACAGCAGCATTCCCGTGATGCTCCGCAGTACAAAGGCTCTGCTTTCCCATAAGCAGTACAAGAACCTGTGCATTGCGGTTAACGAAGCCGAAGGCTATCACGAGAAGAAGAACGTCATCTTCCGCTGCATTGAATCCGTCATCCGTAAATAAGTAAAGGTCGTTTTGCCAACAGCAGATATTTTCTGTTGCTTGCAAAGCGACTTTTGTTGCCTGTACGCTCCTTCTGCTGTTGGTATAAACGGCAGAAAGGACAGGAATGAACAGTTTTATGTCATGGGTAGGCGGCAAGAAGTCACTGCGTGATGCGGTTCTTGCAAGATTCCCTCCCTATTATGAACGATATATCGAGGTCTTCGGTGGTGCAGGCTGGGTACTGTTCCATAAACCGCCCGGAAACGACTTCGAGTGTTACAATGATTTTAACAGCAATCTGGTGAACCTGTACCGCTGTGTCAGAGATAACCCCAACAAGCTGAAATACAAGCTGAGATATGTCCTTGACTCCCGTCAGGACTTCGAATGGATTGCAAGCCTGCATAAACGTGGACTTTTCCCAGGATTTCGGGATTACGACAGGGCTGCGAAGTTCTATCAGCTTGTCAGATACAGCTATGCAAGTGGGCTTGACAGCTTCGGCAGTCAGCCACATTCTATCTGGTCGGACTTCCCTATGATAGATATGGCAGCTCGCAGATTGCAAAAGGTTGTGATTGAAAACAAGGATTTCGAGAAGCTCATCAGGCAGTATGACCGCCCTGTGAGCTTTTTTTATTGCGATCCGCCCTATTTTGCAACGGAGAACTATTACAAGGATGTAGGTTTCACGACGAAAGACCACATCAGACTGCGAGATACCTTGCTTGGTATTTCGGGAAAGTTTCTTGTATCCTACAACGACTGTCCCGAAATCCGAGAGCTGTGGGATAAGCCCGGCATCTATATTGAGGAAATCAGTAGAATCAACAACCTTGCACAGCGATATGACGGCGGTTGTCAGTACGCCGAGCTGTTAATATCCAATTACGACACAAGTGAAAGAGCAAAGATGGCACGTCAGCTGTCTTTTTTTGATGAGAATGGAGGCTTGATAGAATGAATGATACAAACATTGTGTACACCAAGGGCTTTGTCAATGACGATGGCTGCATTGAAATCCCCGGTGTGTTTCTTGAAGATGGTGCAGAGGTAGATCTCGCCATCAAAACAAAGGCAGGACGCTTTGAGATTGCGATGTTCCCGTCGGAGGAAGTACAGCAGGCAGAACGTCATGAAGTGAAGGACTGCGGCATCTCGGAGGAAGAAATCATGAGGGTGTGTTCCGCACACGATGACTGCTCCGATTGTCCGCTGAATGATTATTGCGGGGAGGAATTTGCAGATGAATAAGACTTATCGCTTTCTCGGAAGAAATGGCAGAACTACAATTCCGATTCAGATTCGCCGTATGCTTAATATCGGCAGAGGTGACCTGATCGGATACAGTATTCAGGGCAATACCGTTGTTGTAACAAAGGAAAAGGTGTGCAACAACTGCAGAAAGGAACATGACTCTGTGCAGGAAATGGCTGAACAGCTGACTCCGCAGGAACGCAAGGAAATGCTCTCCTATCTGATGAAGAAAGCAAGAAGGGAGAAATGCTGATGAAAATCCGAGTATTCCAGATTGATCACGAAAAGGATGAGAAGAACCTCGCCTTCCGTGATTACCAGACTGCCCTTGCCAAGAATGGCAGAATCGATGAGTCCATCTATAAGCAGGTGTACGGCGGCGAAGTACCGTGCAGAACCCTTGAAGAAGTCTATGCCCTCTGCAATGGAGAAAACAAGCCTCTTGGTTATATTGCAGAATCCATGTCTGTCAGCAATGTAGTAGAGGTAACACAAAGCAACAATCGTTGTTGCTTTTATGTGGATTCCGTTGGTTTTAAGATGGTGGACTTTGACACATCAAAGGCAGACCGCAGTGATATGATGAGAATCCTCATCCTCGAAAACGAAAGAATTCCCTATGAAGCGGAAATCAGTCACAATATCCATGCCATGCAGAATGTGGTGGACGGTTCTATTGAGCCGATCTACTTCACACCCAAGGATGACGCTATCGTGTACTGCAATGACGAATTTCTTCTCCACGACTATGCACCAAACCGCTTTGTGGGAGAAATCCTTGTGCATGGCACGTTCTTTGTCGTCGGCAATACCAGAAACGACTACGGTGAATGGGAGTCCTGTTCCCTTACTGAAGAACAGGTAGCGAAATATATGCAGCAGTTCTGGGCATATCTTGTACCCATTGAGAAGCTCGAACAGAAGGAAGAAGAATGTGATGAGTCCGAGGATATCGGGCTTTCGCAGATATAACGAAAGAGAAAAGGAGTGATGCCGAATGAAAATCAGCGCAAGTATCAACAAGATGGTGGACAATCCCGAATCCGCAACAAAGGCGTTTGCCAGTGTTAGCCTTGACGGAATGTTTGCCGTACACGGTCTGCGTGTCATGGAGGGCGAAAAGGGCAGATTTGTCAATATGCCGTCCACCTCCTACAAGGACAGGGATGGTAACACCCAGTACAATGACACCTTCCATGCCATCACAAAGTCCGCCCGTGAAGCTATCAATCAGGCTGTGCTGAATGCCTATGAATTCAAGCT
>JAZSEJ010000116.1:0-64078 GCA_045531615.1 Ruminococcus sp. | reverse complement strand
CACCTGACCAAAATGAAAAGACTTGCCTTTTTCATATGTAACAATCCCCCGAGTTCAAAAGTCAGCAAAGGGAGGGAAAAAGGGGAAAGGGAAAGGAGAGTCCAGAGAGGAAAACCGTAGGGGAAAAAGGGAGGGAAATGCCGACTTTTGTGCCAGTTTTGTTTTTCCCTCCCTTTTGCCCCGTAGGTTGTCCTCTTTGGTGATAAACCACCCTTTTGATTTTATTATAAATAGAAAAATAAAGTTTTAGATGTTACAACGTAGTAGGGGCGGATATTATCCGCCCGCAATGATGAAAATATAATAACGAAAAAGGAGTGAATTTTATGTCTGATTACAAGACAGCAATTGAAAAGCTTGAAGCAAAGGGTTTAAGCGATATGGCTGCGGAGCTGAAAAAGTACTGCCGCAACGCTATCGGCTGTTTTACAAAGGAGTACAGCGGCGATATACCCGTAGGTGCAAGTAAAATGGGCGGATTTCCCGATTTGCCGCCGAATATGGAATATCCCGTTATGTCGGGTTATACTGAAAAATGGCTTCAGGGGCAAAACACAGGCAAAGTGGAAAAATACGAAGAGTCTGCAATGCAGCTTGTGGCGCAGATTAACCTTTACGAAGTTGCTGAATCAGGAGCAGACATAGAAAAACTCCTGCCCGAAAGAGGTATGCTGTATATATTCTGGAGCGGCGAGGTCATGCCCCTTGAAAGCAGCGAATGGAGCGAATTTACCCTTGAAAATCCCGAAAACAAGGACTATTTCAAGGTTGTATGGTGGGACGGCGATATGTCCAAGCTGAAACGCACATTTCCTCCCTGCGGCTATTATACCAAGTATTTCGAGGAATGTCTCCCCGAAAGAGGCATTGAATTCGACAGTATGGACGAGTATGACCAGTCCGCTGTTGATGAAATCGACGACCTTGAAGAAACTCTTGAAATGGATTCCTACGACTTCTCCGAGGGCTGTGATAAGCTTTTCGGCTTCCCAAAGGGCGGAAATGCCCCAGAAGTCTATGAGGACACAGTAAATCTGTTCCAGTTTGATTATCACGATGGCTGTTTATGGGCGGCATACTGGCTTATGAACAAGACAGACCTGCTTAACCGTGATTTCTCAAAAGTTACTTTTGACTATGATCTTGACTGATTTGTAATATAGGTGATATATTTTTATGTATGACAAGTTTATACCTTTAACAAGGAAAGAAATGGAAGAAAACGGCATTGAGCAGTTTGATTTCATTTATATAACGGGAGATGCCTACGTTGACCACCCCAGCTTCGGCGCGGCTATTGTTACCCGTCTGATTGAAGCTATGGGCTACACTGTGGGTATCATCTCACAGCCCGACTGGCACAGCGACAGGGATTTCCGTAAATTCGGCAGACCTAAGTATGCCTTTCTCGTAACATCGGGAAATATAGATTCTATGGTTGCTCATTACACGGCGGCAAAGCGTAAGCGCTCCGACGATGCATATACCGCAGGTGGAGTTGCAGGCAAACGACCTGACAGAGCCGTTATTGTCTACTGTCAGAAGCTCCGTGAATACTTCGGTGATGTGCCTATAGCAATCGGTGGACTTGAAGCTTCACTGCGTCGTTTCGCCCATTACGACTACTGGGACGACGCTGTACGCCCCTCTGTTCTTGCTGACAGCGGTGCTGACCTGCTTATGTTTGGTATGGGCGAGCATCAGATACAGGAGCTTTGCACCCGTCTTGCAAATGGCGAAAATATACGTGATATCCACGATATCCGCGGCACCTGCTATATGACTGAGCCTGTAAATACGCCCTTAGGCGCGGCACAATGCCCCTCGTTTGAACAGGTACGCGACAATAAAAAAGAATACGCAAAGGCAACGAAAATCCAGTACGACTGGCAGGATGAGGTTTACGGCAAGACCGTTATACAGCGCCACGGGAATATGATGCTTGTGCAAAATCCCCCTGCAAAGAGCCTTACAACAGAGGAGCTGGATTACATATACAGCCTGCCCTATACAAGGCGGTATCACCCCTCATATGAGGCTTTGGGCGGCGTTCCCGGCATTGAGGAAGTGCGATTTTCAATCACCCACAACCGCGGCTGCTTCGGATACTGTAATTTTTGTTCAATAGCACTTCATCAGGGACGTAAAATCACCGTAAGAAGCGAAGAATCCGTTCTTGCGGAGGCAGAGCGTATCACGAAAATGCCCGATTTTAAGGGATATATCCACGATGTAGGCGGCCCTACAGCGAATTTCCGCCATACTTCCTGTGAAAAGCAGATTGAAAAGGGACTTTGTATGGGCAAAAAATGCCTTGCACCCACTCCCTGCCCTGCGTTAAAGGCAGACCACAGTGAATATCTGGCTATGCTGCGGAAAATCAGGGCAATCAAGGGCATAAAGCGTGTGTTTATCCGTTCAGGTATACGCTATGACTACCTTATGGAGGATAAAAACGACGAATTCATCCGCGAGCTGATAAAACATCACGTAAGCGGACAGCTTAAAGTTGCTCCCGAGCATTGTTCAGCGGTAGTCCTTGACAAAATGGGCAAGCCCCATATTGAGGCATATAAGGCATTCCAGAAGCGTTTCTACGAGATAACAAAGGGCATAGGCAAAGAGCAGTATCTCGTGCCATACCTTATGTCGTCACACCCTGGAAGCACGCTGAATGAGGCTATAGATCTTGCGCTGTTCCTTCGTGATAATAAAATCCGTCCCGAGCAGGTGCAGGACTTCTATCCCACACCAGGCACGATTTCAACTTGTATGTTCTACACGGAGCTTGACCCGTATACTATGGAAAAGGTTTACGTGCCGAAAACTTCAAAGGAAAAGGCAATGCAGAGGGCGTTATTGCAATATTTCCGCCCACAGAACAAGGAAATTGTTCTTGAAGCGTTAAAAGCGGCAGGAAGATACGACCTCATAGGCACTTCGCCCAATTGTCTCGTAGAGGATAACCAGAGAAGAAACAACGGAAAAGGCGGTGAAAAGTCGTGGCAAGGCGAAAAAAATCAGAAAAAACCAGGTTCAGGACGTCCACAGCGGCAAACAAACCGCCGAGATACATCAAAAGGAAAGAAAACACAGTCAGCGTCCCGAAAAAGTCGGAAGCCAAGGATTTAGGCGGATTTATAACAGTTCTGCTCAGTCTTGGCGTGTTTATCGGACTTGTTGTATGGAACAGCGTCAGGGGAAATATCCACAAGCCAGCCGATGACAAGCTCAGGGTAAGCTTCATAGACGTTGGACAGGGCGACTGTATTTACATAAGCTGCGACGGTGAGAATATGCTCATTGACTGCGGTGAAAAATCGGAATATACCAATGTTATCAGCTATCTTAACCGTGAAGAAGCTGTAAAGCTTGATTACGTCATTGCAACACATCCCCATTCTGACCATATGGGCGGTATGTCGAAAATACTCGATAAATTTGATACAGGGGAAGTTATAATTCCCACTCTTACGGAAAAGGTAATCCCCCTTACAACATTTTTCTCAGATTTTGTGGATGTTATCGAGAAAAAGGACATTCCCCTCACGCAGGCAAAGGTAGGGATGAAAGGCACCCTCGGCGACGCAGAATGGCGGATAATTTCACCTGCTGTATGCGACGAGGACAACCTCAATAACTGCTCTGTGGGAATTATTCTCAAACACGGCGAAAATAATTTCTGCTTCACAGGCGATGCAGAGGCTGAGGCAGAAAATACAATGGCATATTCGGGAGTTACAGAAAATGTAGACGTGTTTAAGGCGGCTCACCATGGTGGTGCAACGTCAAATACTGAGTTATTTCTTTCAATGATACAGCCTGAGATAGTTGTTGTATCCTGTGGTGCAGGCAACAGCTACGGACACCCAAACGACGGGGTTATGAAAAGATTTGAATCCTATGCCGATGAGATTTACAGAACAGACCTTGACGGTACTGTTGTCATTGAATCAGACGGCAAGGAGCTTACAGTAATTACAAAGGAAGACAGTTTATGGTAGTAGACCGTATAGAGGGCGATTTTGCCGTTGTGGAAAACGAGGGGATTATGCTTGATATACCCCTGTCACAGCTCCCCTGCAACGTAAAAGAAGGGGATATGATATGCTTTTTAAACGGTGTATATATCGTCGATAACAAAACAGCTGATGAGCAGAGAGAGGAAATCTCCGCAAGGCTTGAAAATCTCTTTAAAAGGAAACAGAAATGACAGATACTATTATTATAGGCGGCGGTGCAGCAGGCTGTGTGGCGGCTATATATGCGGCACGGTGGGGCAAAAGCGTTATGCTCTTTGAAAAAAATGAGCGTATCGGCAGAAAGCTTCGCATAACGGGAAAGGGACGCTGCAACGTCACAAACAATTCTCCTACCCGCGAGCATATGGAGAATATCCCTGTAAACAGCCGATTTATGTACAGCTCCTTTGCAATGTACGGAGCAGAGGAAACAATGGCGTTTTTTGAGGAGCTGGGAGTTCCTCTGAAAACCGAAAGGGGAAACAGGGTATTCCCCGTAAGCGATAACGCAGAGGATATTGTAAATGCCCTTGACCGCGAGCTGAAGAATCTCGGGGTAAAAATCGTGAGAAAGGCGGTAAAATCGCTGATTATCGTTGACGGAGAATGTAAGGGTGTTATAGCAGGGGGACAGGAATACCGCAGTAATAGCGTACTTGTTGCCTGCGGCGGCAAATCCTACCCTGCAACAGGCTCAACAGGTGACGGTTATACCTTTGCGGAGCAGGCAGGTCACACCATAACGGAGCTTAAACCAAGCCTTGTACCTCTTACCTCTCCCGATAAATTCTGTGCGGAGCTTATGGGACTTTCTCTCCGCAACGTCACATTGAAGCTTATGGAGGGAGAAAAGACGGTATACAGCGAAATGGGAGAAATGCTGTTCACTCATTTCGGACTAAGCGGCCCACTTGTGCTGTCCGCAAGCAGTCATATAAGGGATATGAAGCCAAATCGCTTCAAGGCGGTTATTGACCTTAAACCTGCCCTTTCTCCTGAGCAGCTTGACGCGCGTATTCAGCGTGATTTCGCGGAAAATCTCAATCGCGACTTCCAGAACGGCATACGGAAGCTGCTGCCTGCGAAGCTTATACCTGTTATAATACGGCTTTCGGGTATTGCTCCCGAAAGGAAGATAAACGGCATTACCAAAGAGGAACGCCGCAAATTCGGGGAGCTTATAAAGGCGTTTCCCGTGAGAATATCGGGATTCCGTCCTATTGACGAAGCGATTATCACCAGCGGCGGTGTAAGCGTTAAGGAAATCGACCCGAAAACAATGGAATCCAAGCTTGTCAGCGGACTTTTCTTTGCAGGAGAGGTAATTGATGTTGACGCATATACAGGCGGCTTTAATTTACAGATTGCCTTTTCTACCGCTTATGCGGCGGCGTTATACTTATGACGAATATTAAAAAGGAATTTTCAAGAACAGCCTTCCGATATACCTTTGAATTTATACTTGCAGGCTTTGTAGGCTGGCTTTATGAGGTGGCGGTTGTGTGGATAATGTGGGGTTACGTCTACAACAGAGGTATGCTTCATATGCCTATTGTGCCGATATATGCTATCGGAGCCTTTATTCTCCTGTTTATTTTCGGCAGGAAAAAGCACAATCCACTGTTTGTGTTCATTGTGTCCACTGTTGTGACTACCGTTTTTGAGCTTGGAGTCTCATATCTTCTTGATTTCCTTTTCGGCAGACATTTCTGGACATATGAAGGCTGGTATTTCTCGATTTTAGACCGCGCCAGTCTTGTTTCAAGCGTGATTTTCGGCTTGTTTGCCCTGCTTTATATATTTGCCGTTCACCCACTTTCGGGAAAATTGAGCGAAAAGCTGCCTAAGTGGGTATGCATCGGATTTGCGGCAGTTTCTGCTGCGGCAGTAATTACGGATTTTATCATCTCCTCTATAAAGTGGAGATAGAAGGAGCAATTCAGATGAAAACAATAAATATAGCTATTGACGGCCCTGCAGGTGCAGGAAAGAGTACCATTGCGAAAATGGTTTCCGCTGATATGGGATATATCTACGTTGACACAGGGGCTATGTACCGTGCTGTTGCCCTTTATCTGACGGAAAACAATATCCCCGATGAAGATATTGAGAAGCATATCGGTAATGTTGATGTTTCGCTGAAATTTATCGACGGGGTACAGCGTGTATATCTGGGTGACAGGGATGTTTCAGAGCTTATACGCATTCCCGAAATATCAATGGCGGCATCAAGGACATCCGCTTTTCCTGCGGTGAGAGCAAGACTTTTCGACTTGCAGCAGAAGCTTGCCCGAGAGAATAATATAATTATGGACGGCAGGGATATCGGAACAGTTGTTCTTCCTGATGCCGATGTGAAAATATTCCTTACAGCCTCCGCTGAGGAACGTGCAAACCGCCGTTTTAAAGAGCTTTCAGAAAAGCCTGATTGCCCGTCATATGAGGAGATACTCAATGATATAATCCAGCGTGACTATAATGATTCGCACCGCGAAACAGCTCCCCTAAAGCAGGCAGAGGACGCAGTTCTCGTAGATACAACGGAGCTTACACTGGAGCAGTCGGCGGCACGTATTATCGAAATTATAAAGGAGAGTGTGTAGTATGTTTTATATTTGTAAATGGCTTGTATGGATAGCAATGAATATAGCTTTCAGCGTAAAGTTAGAGGGCAAGGAAAATATACCAAAGGGTACAAACTGCATATTTGCTTCAAATCACCGTACAAATGCAGACCCGCCCCTTATAAGCTGCGGACTTAAGGGAAAACACTCCTTTATGGCTAAGGAGGAGCTTTTCAAGAACAAGTTCTTCGGCTGGCTTATTAGAAATCTGGGTGCTTTCCCTGTTTCAAGAGGAAAAGGCGACACAGCGGTACTTGATACGGCTGTTGAAAGACTTGAAAACGGCAGTAACCTTATGATTTTCCCCGAGGGTACACGCTCAAAGGACGGTAAAGTGCACCGCGGTCATTCTGGTGCGGCTGTTATTGCGGCACGTTCGGGAAAGCTTGTTGTTCCTGTTGGTATTGTTTTTGGGGAAAAGCTGAAATTCCGCACTAAAATCAGAATAAAGTACGGTACTCCCATTGACCCGGCGGAATATGTGGAGGTATCAGATACTCCCAATCCAAGACAGCTTGTGAAGCTGAAAAATCGCTATATGGCAGATATAAAGCTGCTTGTAGAGGGCGAGCCTGAGCCTGAAAAGCTTCCCGATAACAGCGAAAAGGAGCAGGCTGATGAATAAGGTTACAGTGGCGAAGTCGGCTGGATTTTGTTTCGGGGTTGACAGAGCTGTAAAAATGGTGTATAATGAACTGGAGTCCAATACAAAGGTTGCTACTCTTGGGCCTATTATCCACAACCAGGACGTTGTGAATGATATGAACGCCAAGGGTGCAAGAGTTGTGGAGTCCGTTGATGAACTGCTTCCCGAGGAAACTGTAGTTATCCGTTCTCACGGTGTGGGCAGGGAGATTTATGATAAAATTGCGGAAAAAGGTTGTCGGATGTTAGACGCTACCTGCCCTTTTGTCGCGAAAATTCATAAAATTGTGGCGGAAAAATCAAAAGAGGGTTATATGATCCTCATTGCAGGCGATGTAAATCATCCAGAAATACAGGGAATTATTGGTCATTGTGAACAAAATTTCTGCGTATTTAAGGATAATGTTGAGCTAAAACACGTTTTTGAAAAAAATGAGAATTTTTTGCGAAAAAAGCTTGCATTCGTCGCTCAAACAACGTATAATATAATAGAATGGGAAGAATGTTTAAAGGTGATCCCAAAAGGCAATCCCGATATTGTCATATTCGATACAATATGCAGTGCAACCGATACAAGGCAGTCAGATGCGGCAAAACTTGCCCAGGAATCTGATATAATGCTTGTTGTGGGCGGCAGACACAGCTCAAACACCGTGAAACTCTACGAGGTGTGCAGCCGATATTGTAAAACGTATCACATAGAAAATTCGGACGAGCTTTCATCTTTGATGCTGCCCTGTGCCGGCAAAATCGGCATAACAGCCGGGGCATCTACGCCGGCATATATAATCGAGGAGGTACAAACAACCATGACAGAGAATGTAAATCTCAATGCAATTGATGAGGAGATCGATTTTGCGGAAGCTCTCGATCAGTCTTTCAAAAAAATACATACAGGAGAGAAGGTAGAAGGACTCGTTGTAAGTGTTGACAACGCTGAGATCACAGTAGATCTCGGAACAAAGCACACAGGCTATGTTAAGCTTGAGGACCTTACAGACGATTCCACAAAGAAGCCTGAGGACATCGTTTCCGTTGGCGATAAGATTGATCTTATCGTTATCAAGGTTAACGACAGCGAGGGTACAGTTGCTCTTTCCAAGAGAAAGGTTGACGAGCAGGCTGGCTATGACAACGTTGTTAAGGCTAAGGAAGAGGGTACTGTTCTTGAGGGTACAATCAGCCGTATTGTTAACAAGGGCGTTACACTCAACTATATGGGCGTAAGAATCTTTATTCCTGCTTCACAGACAGGTCTCCCCAGAGGCGCAGAGCTTGACCAGCTCAACAAGCAGAAGGTTCAGTTCAAGATTATCGAAGTAGACGAGGGCGGCAAGAAGAGAGCTGTTGGTTCTATCAAGGCTGTTGATTCTGCTAAGAAGGAAGAGGCTAAGGCTGCATTCTGGGCTGACGCTGAAATCGGCAAGACATACGTTGGTAAGGTTAAGTCCCTTACAAGCTTCGGTGCATTCGTTGACCTTGGCGGTATCGACGGTATGGTACATATTTCTGAGCTTTCATGGAAGCGCATCAAGCACCCCAGCGAGGTTGTAGCTGTTGGTGATACTCTTGAAGTATACATCAAGGACCTCAACGCTGAGGAGAACAGAATTTCTCTCGGCTTCAAGAAGGCTGAGGATAATCCTTGGGAAATCTTCAAGTCACAGTATGGTATTGATGATGTAGTTAAGGCTACAATCGTTTCTACAACAAGCTTCGGTGCATTTGCACAGATTATCGACGGTGTAGACGGTCTTATCCACATTTCACAGCTTGCTGACAAGAAGGTTGAGAATGTTAAGGATATCGTTTCTGTTGGCGATGTTGTTGATGTTAAGATTATCGATATCGATGATGAGTCCAAGAGAATCAGCATTTCTATGCGCGCTCTCATTGAGGAGTCTGCTGACGCTGAGGACGAGGATTACGAGGACGAGGAATAATCTCGTAAATTGAGATTTAAAAGGCTGTACCGCGAGGTATAGCCTTTTTTGCAAAAAGGAGAAATGATATATGGACGAATATTGCGGATATGATGTGGAAGATATTCACAGCGGAACAGAACTTGACGAGGTAATGTGCGAAACCTGCGGAACAATTCAGCCTGCAACTAATAAATTCTGCTCCCATTGCGGAGAGAAATTTAAAAAGAGCATCGTAAAAAAGGGAAAGAGTGAAACAGCACGGCAGAAAGTATTTACACTGGTGATTTCTCTGAGTGTGGTTGCAGTAATAACAGCTGTTGCACTTGTTCAGGATTTGTTGCAGGATAAAATTGTTGAGAAAATTGATGAAAACAGGAATAGTTCATTAAGTGTAACAATGCCTGAAATTGAGATTCCCGAATTTGATATTCCTGAGAAAGAAACAGCAGAGGAGGGAGTTTATACCAGAGGTGAATATGTTGTTGGTGTGGATATTCCTGTCGGAGAATATCTCCTCTGTTCCGATGATTTAGGCGATAGTGTGCCTGAGGGGTTCGGTGAGGCTTATGCTTCGCTTTCAGATAATACGGAAGAAATTTTCGGTTCGTGGTTTCAGTATTCCCGATATGCGAAGCTGGAGGACGGACAATATCTTGATTTATCGTGGTGCAGTGCTTATGATATATCAATGCATACAATAGAAAATAATCCTTTTGAACATTCGGGTATGTTTAAAGTGGGAGTTGATGTTGAAGCAGGCACATACGAAGTCAAAGCAATAGACGATAATGCAATGTATTTCTATTATGTTCATAGTAGCCTTGAAGATTTTAACGATAGCGCAATGTATGATTATTTCCGTGAGAATTATGGCAAAAAAACAGAAGTTACTCTTGAGGACGGGCAATATCTTGAGATGTATCATTGTGTGCTCGAAAAAAACGAATAGAACGACAGCCGTCAATCCGCAATTTTTACGGATTGACGGTATTTTTGTGCGATATGGCAAAAAAGTGCTGTTGAATTTGGCGTATCTGTCATTATGTGCCTTAACTCTTGACAAATTGGGGAAAATAGTGTATATTTAAAATGTAAAGGTGTACCAAAAATACATTCCGTACACCAAAATTATCGAGAGGGGTAGTTAATAATGAATTTTAAGAAAATCACAGCGGCTCTTTCTGCTATGGCGGTTTCCGCAGGTATGATTTCAGCTCTTCCGATGGCTCAGTCCTCGGCTGCAGTTGATGTCAACTATGCAGAAGCACTCCAGAAATCCTTGTTCTTCTACGAGGTACAGCAGTCGGGTATTCTTCCTGAATGGAACTCAGTTCCGTGGAGAGCAGACTCAATGGTTAACGAGGAAGGCGTTGAAACCGACATCATTCCCGGCGGATGGTTCGACGCAGGTGACCACTTCAAGTTCACTCTGACAAACGCTTATTCCGCATCTGTTCTTGCTTGGGGCTATATCCAGTACAAGGACGCTGTAGACAAGGCTGGCCTTGGAGAGACCTATCGCAACAATGTACAGTGGGGACTTGATTACGTTCTCCAGTGTGACAGAGGCGGTAAGGTTATCGGTACAATCGGTGACTTCACAGGCGGCTCAACAGACCATAACATCTGGTGCAGTGCTGAGGTATATCTCAGAAAGCATCACCTTAACAACGGCGATTGGGAGCGTCCTTACGATGAAATCGCAGACTCTACAACAATTGCTCTCTGTGCTGCTGCTCTTGCACAGGGTTACATTATCTTCAAGGATGAACAGCCCGATAAGGCTGCTGAATATCTTGCACAGGCTAAGAAATATTTTGAAACAGCTGATTCAATCAGAGATAACGAAAATGGCGCTATGGGAAGTATGTACAACCCCAGCTCATGGGTAGATGACTGTATGTATGCTGCAAACTGGCTCTATATGGCTACAGGCGATAAGAGCTATCTTGATAAGATTGAGTCAGACTATATTCCTCAGTTCCCCACAGAAAGCCAGTCCACAGACTGGAAGTATACATGGGGCTTCTGTTGGGATGATACAACACAGGCTGCTGCTCTCCTTTATGCTATGAATACAGGAAAGCAGGAGTGGATTGATCACATTGCACACCATCTCGACTACTGGGATGAGGGATACGGCGGAAAGCGCGTAACATACACTCCCGACGGCCTTGCATGGCTTATGAACTGGGGTGCAAACCGTCACTCTGCAAATACAGTATGGATTGCTAAGCTTGCTGCTGATACTATCTTCAAGGACGATGCTGCACTTGCTTCAAAGTATAATGACTGGGCACAGGGACAGCTTGACTATATGTTCGGTGATAATAATCTCGGTCTTTGCTACGTTCTCGGTATGGGCGACAAGAATCCTACAGCTATCCACCACAGAACAACATCAGGTGTTCACGATGACCACTGGAACGATCTTGGTCAGGAGGGAAGCAACGAGGGTTGGCAGACAGAGTATGCGCATACTCTCTACGGTGCGCTCGTAGGAGGTCCTAACCAGTCAGGCGAGTACACAAACAGCGTTGCTCAGTATGAGTATTCTGAGGTTGCTATCGACTATAATGCAGGCTTCACAGCTGCTATGTGCGCTATGATTGACGATAAGGGCGGCGAAAAGCTTGCAAACTTCCCACCTGTTGAAACTCCTAAGTGGGACGAGTGGAAGGTTGGCGCTGTTCTCAACGGTAAGGGCGACAGCTACACAGAAATCAAAGCTTGGGCTATGAACCACACAGCTTGGCCTGCAAGAGTTCAGAAGGATATTTCATACCGTTACTTCTTCGATGTATCAGAGCTTCTTGAAGCTGGATATTCTGTTGACATCTTAAAGGTAGAGGGTAAGTCTCAGCAGTATTCAGCAGGCGAACAGGGCTATGCTACAGTTTCAGGTCCTTACAAGTACGAGGGCGACCCCACAGGCAATACTTACTATGCAGAGGTTAAGTTCGAGGACGGCAGAGCTATTCAGCCTACAGGACAGAGCGAACACCGCGATGAAGTGCAGTTCAGAGTATCAATCCCTGACGCTATTGACGGTACACCTACAAAGGGTGCGTGGGATCCCACAAACGACTGGTCTTATGAGGGCGTAACAGCTACAGACAGCCTTAAGGACCCTGCTTCCTACAATAAGCATATTCCTATGTATATCAACGGCAAGCTTGTATGGGGTGAGGAACCCGACGGTACAAAGGCTGTTCCCGGTGCTGATATCGAGAACAATGGCGGAAATACAACTCCTACAGAGCCCCCTGTAACTCCTACAGAGCCTCCTGTACAGCCTACAGAGGCACCTACACAGGCTCCTACAGGCAACACTGGCGGAAGCACTAAGACTTACTACGGCGATGCAAACTGCGATGGTGTAATTACAATGGCTGATGCTGCGTCTATTTTCCAGGCACTTGGCAACCCTGATAAGTACTCACTTTCTGAGCAGGGAGCTGTTAATGCTGACGTAAACGGTGTTAAGGGTCTTACACCTGACGATGCAATCGTTATTATGCAGGTAACTGCAAATATGGTTAAACAGGAAGAACTTCCGCTGAAAAAATAACTAATTCATATTTGAGACACAAAGAGGGTTTTATGCCCTCTTTGTTATTTATTGTCAATTGTAAAAAATGCACAAAAAAACCAGAGTCATATTATAGGAATACACGAAATTTCAAAAACCTATTTACTTTTTTGCTGTTATATACTATAATAAGTTTAACGGGTAAGGGACAGGTGCAAGTTATGTCCATTGGGGGTAACTGTCCTCGTTAATCATACTTATAATCGCGGTATATGCACTGGTACTGCGTTATAGAAAAATATTTAAATCTTTTGGGAGGGTATAAAAATGCACAAGAGAATTAAAAGCGCGATCGCTGCAAGCATTATGGCAGTTTCTATGATCGCACCCACAGTTGCTAATGTTGCGCCTATGGTTGCTTCTGCAGGTCAGGTACTTGGTGAAACAACTTTCGATTACAAGGCACTTCCTTGGCATACTTGTGAAACAAGCCCTGCAAAGCAGGACTTCAGAATTGAAGACGGATCTTTCCACGTTACTATTCTTAACGCTGTTGGTGGCGACAATGAGAAGTGGGACCTTCAGTTCAGACACAGAAACCTTAACTTCAAGGCTGGTCATACTTATGAGGTAAGCTTTACAGCTAAGGCAAGCAGAAGCGGTCTTCAGCTTTGCTCTAAGATCGGTAATATTGCTGGTGATAAAGAGTACTTCGTTATGAACGGTACAGAAATGTCTATGGGACCTCATATGGGTGGTCAGTGGGGTAAGGCTGCTGAGCTTTCTACATCTTCACAGACATTCAAGGGTACTTTTAAGTGTACTGAGGACCTTGAGGCTGTTGAGTGGGCATTCCACTATGCAGACGGTACACAGTACGAGGGTAACGCTAAGGACGGCGATGAAATCTGGTTTGAAGAGCTTTCTATCATCTGTACAGATTGTCCCGATGAGTATGATCCTGCTGTAGATAACTGTAACGCTGATCCTGATGCTTCATACGGTGCTACAAACCGTGACTATGCTTCCAAGCAGAATAAGGAAACTATGATGGATGGCGATGAGATTCTTAACTACATCTCAGTTAACCAGATTGGTTACTATCCTCAGCTTAAGAAGGTAGCTGTATTCTCTGATAACAGCGGTGATATCCTTCACGGTTCTTCTAAGCTCAGCCTGAACAAGAGCTCATATGAGTTTGAACTTGTTGATTCTGCTTCCGGTAAGGTTGTATACACAGGTACATCAGGTTCCAAGATCGCTGATAAGGATTCAGCTGATAACGTATTTAAGCTTGATTTCTCTGATTACACAACACCTGGTAGATACTATCTCCGTATCGCTGGTGAAAAGTGGAGATCATTTGATTTCAATATTGGTGATAACATCTATTATGATGAGAGCCACAACATTCTCACAAACTCTATAAACTACTTCTATCAGAACCGTTCAGGTATTGATATTGAAGATGCATACTGTACATCAGGCGGTGAAGACGGCAAGGGTACAGGAATGGGCCATAAGGGCGGTCATAAGACAGATACAGCTGCTGTACAGAAGATCTGGAAGAACGAGTACGCAAGCGAAACAGAAGCTACAGGTACATACGCTTCATCCAAGATTACTGCTAACGGCGGTTGGTACGACGCTGGTGACCACGGTAAGTACGTTGTTAACGGCGGTATCTCTATCTGGACACTCCAGAATATGTATGAGAGATCTATCCTTATCGGTAAGGACAAGGAGAAGTTTGCTGATGACTCAGGCGTTGTTGTAATTCCTGAGGCTGGCAACGGTATTCCTGATGTTCTCGATGAGGCTGCTGTAGAGCTTGACTGGATCGCACAGATGAAGGTTGAAGCTGACGAGCCTACATGGGGCAAGAAGGCTGCTGGTCTTTACTACCACAAGCTCCACGACCACAAGTGGACAGGACTTGCTACAAGACCTTGGGACTACGAGACAGAGTGGGAAACAACTCGTATCGTTAAGCCTCCTACGCTTGCTGCTACACTGAACTACTCTGCTTGTGCTGCTCAGGCTGCAAGACTCTGGTATGATTATGACAAGACTAAGGCTGAGAAGTACCTCAAGACAGCTATTGAAGCTTACGAGGCATATGAGCAGTGGTGGTATGAGTATGATGATTCAAAAATAACACACTCTACACTTAACTGTGACGCTCCTGCTGAAGAAGAGAACGAGACTTCACTCTATGCTCCTATGTGGCAGGCAAAGGGCGGCGGACCTTACGGTGATAACAACGTTATTGACGATGCTTACTGGGCTGCTTGTGAAATCTTCATTTCTGCTTCAAGAATGGGCGATTCTGCTGCTTCAACATTCAAGAGCGAAATTGATGATTCTAAGTATGCTTACACATGTGACACAAGAATGGTCGGCGGTGAGAACAAGGACGGTTCATTCACATCCTTTAACTGGGGTAATACTGCTTCCTGTGGTACTCTCGCACTTTCACTCAACAGCGATCTCCTTTCTGCTGCTGAGAACGAGAAGGTAGAGGCTGCTATTCTTAAGGCTGCAGACGACTATATCGCAATGGAAGAGAAGCAGGGTTACGGTATTCCTTACACATATGACGGTGAAGGATACAACGATCCTAATAACCTGCCTCCTGAGGTAATGATTTACGGTTACGAGTGGGGTTCAAACTCAATGGTAATCAACAACTGTATCGTTATGGCTTACGCTTATGACCTTACAAAGGATATTGACTATATGAACGGTGTTACAACTGCTATGGACTACCTCTTCGGTACTAACCCGCTCTCATTCTCCTTCGTAACAGGTTACGGTACATATAAGGAAAAGAATCCTCACCACAGATACTGGTCTTACGAGCTTGATAAGACTCTGCCTATGGCTCCTGACGGAATTCTCTCAGGTGGTCCTAACGCTGGTCTTCAGGATCCATACGTTCGTGCTCTCGGATTCGTTCCCGGTGAGAAGACCAATCCTTCACAGAGATGTTTCGTTGACTCTATCGAAGCTTGGTCTACAAACGAGGTTACAATCAACTGGAATGCTCCTCTTGCTTGGATTTCTTCATTCCTCCAGGATGAAGCTGCTGAAGCAGATCCTAACGGCGGTGAAGTTGACAGACCTACATCAGGCGGACAGCAGCCTACAGATGGTCCTATCAACGGTGGTACTACTACAGATGCTGACTGGGGCGATGCAAACTGCGACGGTCAGGTAACAATGGCTGACGCTGCTGCAGTATTCCAGGCTCTTGGTAACTCTGATAAGTATGCACTTTCTGCACAGGGTGCTAAGAATGCTGACGTTATCGACAACGGCAAGGGTGTAACAGCTGCTGACGCAGTTGCTATCCAGGCTGTAAGCGCTGGCATTATCGATGCTAAGGACTTCCCAATGACAACAGCTGAGTACGAGGCTGCTGTTAAGTAAGTTAATAGTATTTGCTGATAATTAGCATAATTAAAGGGACGCTTCGGCGTCCCTTTTTGTCAGATTTGTCAAGAATCAAACACTTGCTTTTTTTGTTGAAAAGTGGTATAATAAAATAGTGTAGTTATGCGTAAATTTGCGTAATGTATATAAAATTTAACGAAAGAGGGCGGTCTGGTGATTAGAAGTATGACAGGCTACGGCAGGTCACAGATGATTATTAACGGCAGAGATATTCTTGTCGAAATACGTTCTGTAAATCATAGATACTATGAGTATAATTCACGTGTTCCGAGGGCATATAATTATATAGATGAAAAGCTGAAAGCACTCCTTAAATCGGGAATATCCCGTGGTAAGGTGGATGTGTCCGTTACTATCAACAATATTGAGGGCAGAGATACCGAAGTTGCTATTAACAAGGGCGTTGCTGAGGGCTATATTAACGCACTCCGCGGTGTTGCCGATGAGCTTTGCGTTGCTGATGACCTTACACTGTCTAATCTTATCAGACTTCCCGATGTTTTCATCGTGCAGAAAACACCCGATAATGA
This sequence comes from Ruminococcus sp., assembly GCA_045531615.1. Taxonomy (GTDB): domain Bacteria; phylum Bacillota; class Clostridia; order Oscillospirales; family Ruminococcaceae; genus Ruminococcus. Next base: position 47,344 of record JAZSEJ010000116.1, on the reverse strand, counting down.
GGATGAAATCTGGAACGATGTTTCAAAGGTTGCAGAGGAAGCTCTTTCACGCTTCGTTGCAATGCGTGAAACTGAGGGCGAGAAAATGCGTAGTGACGTACTTTCTAAGGCTGATTTTATTATTGAAATGGTAGGAAAGGTGGAGGAGTTATCCCCTCAGACCGTTGAAAACTATCGTGAAAGACTTTACAGGAAGCTCAGCGAGGTGCTGGAAGGCAAGGACATCGACCAGCAGAGAATTGTTACAGAAGCCGCTATATTTGCGGAAAAAATTGCTGTGGATGAGGAAACTGTCCGCCTCAGAAGCCATATTTCTCAGCTTCGTGAGCTTGTTAATTCCGATGAGAGTATCGGCAGAAAGCTTGATTTCATTGTTCAGGAGATGAACCGTGAGGTCAATACTATCGGCTCAAAGGCACAGGATTTGAATATAACAAAGATTGTCGTGGATATGAAGGCTGAGCTTGAAAAAATCCGCGAGCAGATACAGAATATAGAATAATATGAAGATGATAAATATTGGCTACGGAAATATGATTTCCGCAGAGAGAATAGTGTCCGTCATAAGCCCCGAATCCGCTCCTATAAAGCGTCTTATACAGGAGGCAAAGGACGATGGCAGGGCTATTGATGCTACATATGGCAGAAAGACAAGGGCGGTTATTGTAATGGACAGCGGACATATTGTCCTTTCGTCCCTTATAACCGAAACCCTTGCTTCAAGAATAAATGAAAACGGAGGTTCAGAGGCAGATGAATAAAGGCAGACTTATTGTATTTTCAGCTCCCTCAGGCTGCGGAAAAGGCACAATGCTGGCTGAAATCTTAAAGGATAACAGCTTCCACTGTTCAGTTTCCACAACTACAAGAGAGCCGAGAACAGGCGAAATCGACGGTGTAAATTACTTCTTTATCTCAAAGGAGGAATTTGAAAAAAAGGTTTCAAATGACGAGTTTCTTGAATATGCGGAATACTGCGAAAACTTCTACGGTACTCTGAAAACGGAGGTTGACAGCTATCTCGATAAGGGGATAAATGTTATTCTTGAAATTGAAATTCAGGGTGCTATGAAAGTACGCGAGCTTCGTCCTGACGCTCTGTTTGTGTTTATCGCTCCGCCCTCTGTAAATGAGCTTCGCCGTCGTCTTAACAAGAGAGGCACTGAAACTCAGGAGGTTATTGAAAAGCGCATAGCTGCGGCAATTACTGAATTGCCCTATATGGATAAATATGATTATATAATTGTTAATGATGCTCTGGAGGATGCTGTTAGCGATTTCTTTGCGGTTATTCGTTCTGAAAAGCTGAAAACATCCGCACAGGCTGAATTTATAGAGGAGGTTATCAAAAATGCTTAGACCTGCAGTAAACCAGATAATTTCAAAGAATGAGAGCTGCTACTCTCTCGTAATCGGCGTTGCAAAGCGTGCAAGAGAGATTTCCGAGGAGCTGTACAAGAACGGTGAAACTCTTGAAGAAAAGCCCGTTAAGACAGCTGTTGAGGAGCTTGCAAGCGGCAAGAGCAAAATCGTAAGCACTCTCGGCGAGGAATAATCCCTTGATAGCGGAAATCGCTGTCAGCGGCACTGCCTACTCCTTTGATATGCTTTTCAGCTACCGCATTCCTGCGGAAATGAAGCTGCAAAGAGGCTGCCGCGTTCTTGTTCCCTTTGGCAGAGGTAATCGGCGGAGAGTTGGCGTTGCTATGGGTTTTACTGAGGGCGATGAAAAGCCCCTTAAACCTATTGCTGCGCAGATTGACACCGAGCCTGTGCTGAATGAGGAGCAGTTAAAGCTTGCAGAATTTCTTCATGAGCGTACTTTTTGTACGTGGTATGACGGAATAAAAGCTATGCTGCCCCCTGCTATGACTGTCAGGGCAGATGAAAACTTCCGCCTGGTAAAAGGCTTTAATGACTATGATAAGCTTTCAGAGAGGGCGAAGGAGCTTCTTGAAGTTCTTGATTCCCTTGAAGATAAGACCATTGTGACGGAATTGCTGAAAAATTATATAATCGATAATGGAAGGCTGTATATCGACGAATTGCTTGAAGCAGGAGCCTTAAGCTCCGAAAATACTTTCAGGCAGACTGTGGGTGATTCCACGGTGCGTATGATTCGTCTGAGTTATGATTTTCTATGCAATCCCACTGCTTTCAGGCTTACTCCGAAACAGGAAAGAGCCGCGGATTTTCTCCGCGAATGGGGAACGACTTCGGTGAAAGAGGCGGCATATATGTGCGGCTTTACGGAATCCGTTTTCAAGCGGCTTGTGGCTAACGGTGCCGCTGAGGAATATGATATGGAGCTTTTGCGTTCTGTTGATGACGGGGCAGAGGAACATATAAATCCCGATTCTACGGTGCTTTCTGAGGAACAGCAGGCTGTTCACGATGAGGTTTTCAGCGGAATATCCGAAAAAAAGGCAGGCGTTTTTTTGCTTCACGGAGTTACGGGAAGCGGTAAGACATCGGTTTTTGAAAAGCTTATACACAATACTGTCAGTCTTGGTCGTCGGGCGATGCTCCTTATCCCCGAAATCGGGCTTACACCACAGGTTCTGAAACGGTTCAGAGCACTTTTCGGCGATAGGGTAGCTGTTATTCACAGCGGGCTATCCCTCGGACAAAGACTTGACGAATATAAAAGAATAAAACGGGGCGATGCGGATATCATAATCGGTACAAGAAGTGCTGTATTTGCCCCTGCTGATAATATAGGACTTATTATAATTGACGAAGAGGGAGAGAGGTCGTATAAATCTGACAGCTCACCCAGATATCACGCTCACGATATTGCAAAACAGCGATGTGCGTATCACGGAGCAACGCTGCTTTTAGCCTCGGCTACACCATCGGTTGAAAGCTATTATCTGGCAGAAAGGGGAGTATACAAGCTCCTTGAAATGAAAAATCGCTATAATGCGTCATCTCTGCCCGATGTTGCCATTGTTGATATGAATATGGAGCGTATTTCGGGAAATCCCACGGAATTCAGCCAGCAGCTTGTTGATGAGGTGAATACAAATCTGAAAAACGGTGAACAGAGCATACTTCTGCTCAATCGCCGCGGATTTCATACTATTATAAGCTGTGTTGACTGCTATCAGCCGATATACTGTCCGAATTGTTCAGTTCCCCTAACGTTTCACCGCAAAAACGGTAAGCTTATGTGCCACTATTGCGGATTTGCGCAGGAGCCTGCAACAGTATGCCCTGTATGCGGCTCGGAACGGCTGAAAAGTATGGGCTTCGGCACTCAGCGGCTGGAGGAGGAGCTGAAAATGTTCTTTCCCTCGGCACGTATACTCCGAATGGATGCTGATACCACTTTTTCCCGATATTCCTACGAAAAAGGCTTTGCCGAATTCAAAAACGGCGAGTATGACATAATGGTGGGAACTCAGATGATCGGCAAGGGACTTGATTTCCCGAATGTTACCCTTGTTGGCGTTCTTTCCATTGATAAAGCGCTGTATGCTGGTGATTTTCGAAGCTATGAGCGCACCTTTTCCCTTATAACTCAGGTTGTGGGGCGAGGGGGACGCGGCAGCCGCAAGGGTAGGGCGATATTACAGACCTTTATGCCCGACCACTACATTATGAATTTAGCGGCGGCGCAGGACTACAGAGGCTTCTATAATGAGGAAATTGCCATACGCAGAACGCTTATATTTCCGCCTTTGTGCGATATGTGCATTTTCTGCTTTGCAGGAGTGGACGAGGAAGAAGTCAGACTTGGTACGGATGCTGTAATCAGCCTTATGAACAGGCGGCTTAACGAATTACAGCCTAAAACCCCTGTAAGGGTTCTCGGACCTGTGAGGGCTTCATATGGCAGGCTTAATGGAAAATTCCGCTGGCGGATAATTATGAAAATGAAAAATACCGCAGAAATGCGTGGATTTATCAGTTCAGTCCTCACTGAGGGGGCTAAGCTGAAGGAAATGAAAAAAATCACCTTTTATGCCGATATAAACGGCGATGTTGGTGTGTAAAGAGGATAATAAAATGGCATACAGAAAGATTTTAACTGATAAAGACGAGGCGCTTCACAAGGTTTGCCGCCCTGTGGAGAAATTTGATAATAAATTGGCAATACTCCTTGACGATATGCACGAAACTCTGGATAAGGCACAAGGCGTAGGCCTTGCGGCTCCTCAGGTGGGAATGTGCAGACGTATATTCATTATGCATTTGGACGAGGGCAAGATTGAGGCTATAAATCCCGAAATCTTGCTGAAAAGCGGCAAGCAGCGTGTGCAGGAGGGATGCCTTTCCTGCCCGAATGTGTGGGGATATGTTACACGTCCCGAAAAGGCTGTATTAAAGGCTCAGGACAGGGACGGCAACTGGTATACCCGTGAATTTACGGGACTTGGCGCACAGTGCGTATGCCACGAAAATGACCATCTTGACGGTCACGTATTTACTGAAATTGTTGAGGAATTTTTCGTACCCGAGGAGGATTGACCTTGAAAATAGTATTTATGGGAACTCCCGATTTCGCTGTACCTTGTCTGAGGATACTTGCGGAATCTGAACACGAAATAGCGGCTGTCTTCACTCAGCCTGACAAACCAAAGGGCAGAGGATACAAAATGATTCCAACTCCCGTTAAAGCGGCGGCGGAGGAGTACGGCATTTCCGTATATCAGCCGCTTTCCCTGCGAAAGGGTGAGGATGCTGAAACAGCAATGGAGATTTTGAACAATATTGCTCCTGACCTTATGGTTGTAACGGCGTATGGTCAGATTCTTCCTAAGGAAATCCTTGAACTGCCGAAATATGGCTGTATCAATATCCACGCTTCACTTCTTCCAAAGTACAGAGGTGCGGCTCCTATTAACTGGGTTTTGCTCAATGGTGAGAAAATGACAGGTGTTACCTCGATGCAGATGAGTGAGGGTCTTGATACAGGAGATATGCTTATAAAAAAATCTACGGAAATAGGCGAAAACGAGACTTATTCCGAGCTTTACGGCAGACTTGCGGCTATGGGCGGCGAGGTTCTTGCCGAAACAATAAAGGCGATTGAGGAAGGTACACTCGTTCCTGAAAAGCAGGACGACTCCCTCAGCTGCTACTCTCCTATGATAAAAAAGGAAATGAGCAGTCTTGATTTTACAAAATCTGCTGAGGAAATCCACAATACAATAAGAGGTGTAAGTGGATTCACAATGATGAATGGCAAGCGTCTTAAGGTATTTGCTTCTGAAATTTCGCACAATATTGCTCAGGGTGAGGCAGGTACTATTGTTGATGCTGATAAATTTGCCGTAAGCTGCGGCGATGGTGTTGTGCTGTTTACAGAAATTCAGCTGGAGGGTGCAAAGCGTATGAAGACCGCTGACTTCCTCCGCGGCAGAAAACTTGAAAAAGGCGTAAAACTGGGCTAAAAGGAGATTTTATGGACGATTTATTTCTTTTGCTTGTGATGCTGATACTTCCGCTGATTGCTCAGATTGGAGTTTCAGTAACTTTCAAAAAATATAGCAAAATTGCTTCGTCCCGCGGAATCACTGCTGACCAGGCTGCAAGGCAGATTCTCGACAGCAATGGTTTATATAACGTTCGTATTAAGCACGTCAGCGGCAATTTAAGTGACTACTACTCACCAAAGGAAAATGTGGTGTGCCTTTCCGATAGTGTTTACGGACAGCGTTCTATTGCGGCTATCGGTGTTGCGGCTCACGAGTGCGGTCACGCCTGTCAGCACGCGGAGGAGTATACTCCTGTTATGGTGCGTACTGCTATAGTACCCGCGGTCAATATATGCTCTAAATTCTGGTATCTTGTGTTTGTTCTCAGTATTGCAATTTTTGGCACTATAAATTTTCTGACATATGTTGGTATTGCAATGTTCGGAGCAGTTGTGTTGTTCCAGCTTGTGACGCTTCCAACTGAGCTTGATGCAAGCCATAGAGCGCTAAAAACCTTAGAGGGGCAGTGTATTCTCGAAACCGATGAAATTCCAAAGGCGAGAAAAGTCCTTACTGCGGCGGCTATGACCTATGTAACTGCTCTTGTAACTTCAATTATGCAGTTATTGCGACTTTTACTGAGGGTGAGAAGAAGATAATGGCAGATGCAAGATATATTGCGGCAAAGCTGCTTGACAAAACCTTAAAAAATGACAGCTATTCAAATATACAGCTTAACAGCGGACTTGAACGTTCTGACCTTGATTCGCAGGGTAAAAAGCTGTGTACGGCGCTTTACTATGGTGTAATTCAGCGGAGGATAACTCTTGATTACATTTTAGCACAATATTGCTCCCGTCCGCTTAACAAAATGGACAGCATAATTGTAACTATATTGCGGTGTGGTGTATATCAGATACTCTATATGGACAGTATTCCCGACAATGCGGCGGTCAACGAAAGCGTTCGACTTGCCAAGCAATTCGGCAAAACCAGTGCTTCTGGAATGGTTAACGCTGTTCTTCGAAATTTCATAAGAGGTGGAAAAAAGATTTTTGCCAAAGATGAAAAGGACGATATAAAGCGGTTCGCCGTTATGTATTCCATTCCTGAGGAGCTTATCCGTAGTCTTGTCAATGACTATGGTGAGGAAGAAGCTAAAGCTTTTGCGGAGTATTCCGCAGGGGATGAAAAGGCGACCTTTATCCGCAGAAATTCGCTGAAATGTTCTCATGATGAGCTTATAAAGACACTTTCCTATGTAGAGCTTTTCACTGACGATGAGCTTTGCTATCGTCTTGAAAGTGGTTCGGTTATTGATACAGATGCCTTTAAATCGGGATTTTTCCACGTTCAGGATATTTCTTCACAGCTGTGCTGCGAAATACTTGCTCCTACGGAGAATGACATTGTACTCGATATATGCGCGGCTCCGGGCGGCAAGACCTTTACTATGGCGGAAATGATGAAGGGCAGGGGAGAAATCCACGCCTTTGACCTTCACGAAAAGCGGGTAAAACTTATACGCGAGGGTGCGGAGCGCCTCGGGATTTCCAATATATCGGCAAAAGCAGGCGATGCGACGGTATATAATGAGGATATCCCGAAATGTACGAAGATACTCTGTGATGTGCCTTGTTCGGGTTTCGGAGTTATTTCCCATAAGCCTGAAATAAAGTACAAAAGCCTGTCTGAATTTGAAAGACTTCCCGAAATCCAGTACAATATTGCTCAGAATGCTTTGAACTATCTTGCGGTAGGCGGAGAAATGGTATACTCCACCTGTACTGTGAGAAAAGCAGAAAATGAGGAAGTCGTTGAACGTCTTCTGAAAAACCATCCTGAAATTGAGCTTGCTGAGTTGCCTGAGATTAAGGGGCGGAAATACTCAAATCCTGTAACGTTTTTCCCCGATGACTTCGGCGGGGATGGATTCTTTGTTGCAAAGCTTAGAAAAATAAAATAGGAGGTGCGCCATTGGAAAAAATTGATATTTTAAGCCTTGATTTGAAGGAGCTTGAAGCTGCTCTTGTTGAAATGGGCGAAAAGAAATTCAGAGCAAAACAGATTTTTCAATGGCTTCACGTGAAAAAAGTCCTTGATTTTGACAAAATGACTGATATTTCTGTCCAATTGAGAGGGCTTCTGAAAGAAAAATTTTGTATAAATGGACTATTTGTGCAGAAAAGACTTGAATCTTGTATAGATAATACGGTAAAATATCTATATAGGCTTTCTGACGGCAATTTTGTGGAGACCGTTTTAATGGAGTACAGCTATGGTTACAGCCTTTGTATTTCCACGCAGGTGGGCTGCAAAATGGGATGCCGATTCTGTGCTTCAGCTATTGCAGGATTTGTCCGCAATCTTGAACCCTCGGAAATGCTTATGCAGATTTATGAGACCGAAATAAATTCGGGAGTAAAAATCTCAGGACTTGTTCTTATGGGTATCGGGGAACCTCTTGATAACTATGACAATGTTTTGAAATTTCTGGGACTTCTTTCCCATAAGGACGGAAATAATTTCAGCCTCCGTCACGTGTCCCTATCAACTTGCGGCCTTGTGCCGAGGATTTATGACCTTGCGGAGCTTAAACTTGGGCTTACTTTGTGCATATCACTTCATAGTTCAGAAAATTCTTCAAGAAGTGACATAATGCCTGTCAACAGGACATATAATATAGAGAAGCTTATTGAAGCCTGTAAGCATTACATATCCGTAACAGGGCGCAGAATTACCTTTGAGTATGCGGTTATGGACAATGTCAACTCCGCTGAAAAAGACGCGGACAGGCTTGCAGAGCTGCTTCGGGGCATAAACTGCCACGTAAACCTTATTCCCGTTAATAAGGTAAAAGAAAGAAAATACACCACCGCAAGGACGGCTGTAGCGGAATTCGCAAAACGGCTTGAAAAGCGTGGTATCAACGCTACCGTCAGACGTACTCTCGGCAGCGATATAGAGGCGGCGTGCGGTCAGTTAAGACGTGACGCTGCAGATAATCAGTAGGTAACTTTCAGTGTGATGCTGAAAAGTCTCCTCGGAAATGGAGGTGCATACGGTATGAGATTCAGATTCGGCACGGATATCGGTCTGCGGCGTGAAGAAAATCAGGACGCTGTAAGATGCGAATATTTCGGGCATAATATACTCGCCGTCGTTTGCGACGGTATGGGCGGCGAACGTGCAGGCAAGGAAGCAAGCACTATCGCCATAAATGAATTTTTTCAGAGATTTTCAGACGGATACAGTGAGAATCTCAGCGAGGACGATATAAGAAAACTCCTTATATCATCAATTTCAGCAGCAAATTCCGTTATTTACACAAAAGCTCGTATGGACTTCAAAAACTTCGGTATGGGTACAACCTGTGTAGCTGCTTTTGTTACAGCTGATACGGCATATATCGCCAATGTAGGCGACAGCAGAGCTTATCTCATTGCAGATAATGGGCTTTACTGTATTACAACAGACCACAATGTAGCTTCACTGCTTTATGAGCAGGGGAAGATAACAGAGGAGGAAATGGCTGTACACCCTCAGAAGCATATGCTTACAAGAGCTGTAGGTGTGGAAAAAACAGTCCTCACAGATACATTTATATTAACTTATGAAGATAAAATCAGTTTGCTGCTTTGCTCCGACGGTTTGTCGGGATATTGCAGTGACGATGAAATATATGACGTTTTATCTCAGACAGATTTTGATACAGCTGCGGAGTCTCTGATTCAGCTTGCACTGAACAAAGGCGGACGTGACAACGTAACCGTTGCAGTCGTAAGCGGCTGACACAATTTTAATTTAGGTTGCAATAATATTTCAATATAATCAGATTTGCTGGGGAATACGGTAAATCGGAAAAGGAAGGGTAAGGCAATGGATAAATACATTGGCAAAAAGCTTGACGGCAGATATGAAATTACTGAACTTATCGGCGTCGGCGGTATGGCTGAGGTTTATAAGGGTGTCGATGTTATCGACAATAAGTCTGTAGCCATTAAGATACTCAAAAAGGAGTATGCGGAGAATGAGGAATTCCTTCGTCGTTTCCGCAATGAATCCAAGGCGATAGCAGTTCTTTCGCATCCAAATATTGTAAAGATATACGATGTAGGCTTCTCTGATAAGCTCCAGTATATCGTTATGGAGTATATCGACGGTATTACTCTTAAAGAGTACATCGAGGAAGAAAAGGTTCTCACTTGGAAGGATACAGTTCACTTTGTAATCCAGATTTTAAGAGCATTACAGCACGCTCACGATAAGGGCATTGTACACCGTGATATCAAGCCACAGAATATTATGATGTTCAGTGACGGCACTATCAAGGTGATGGATTTCGGCATTGCTAAATTTGCCCGTGAGGAGGGCAAGACAGCTACTGACCAGGCTATAGGCAGTGTGCACTACATCAGCCCTGAGCAGGCAAGCGGAGCTGTTACAGACGCTAAGAGCGATATCTATTCTGTCGGCGCAATGATGTATGAAATGCTTGCAGGCAGAAAGCCTTTCGACAGTGATAACCCTGTTGCAATTGCTGTAATGCATATGCAGGATATTCCTGAGCGTCCAAGAGCTATTAATCCCGATATTCCCGACGGTCTGGAGGAAATAATCCTCAAGGCTATGGAAAAGGCTCCCGAGGACAGATACCGCAATACAGGTGAAATGATTGCGGATATTGAAAAGTTCAAGTCAAATCCCTCAATGACTTTCGGTTACTACCGTGAGGAGGGCGTTGATGATAACGCTGATACACAGTATTATGCTGCTGGAAGCATTGAGCTTCCTCCTGCAGATGAAGCTCCCGTAGCACAGCAGTCAGCATATGTAAAGACAGGTGCGGCGGCTATGGCATCAGGTGGCGGAAGATATCCCCAGAGAAATCAGCCATACGGAAATATCGATGATTATTATGACGATTATGATGACGACGATGATGAGGATGAAGAGGAGGAGCGTACTTCCCTTGTTGTTCCCGTACTTACAGCAATCGTAGTTGTAGTTATTATCGTAGGCGTTATTATCATTTCAATGCTCTTTACTGATATGCTTAAGAATTCCAAGCAGACAAACGACTGGACAATGCCCAACGTTGTTGGTATGGACTTCAATGATGCACATAGTCAGTGGGGCGATAATATCAAGTTCCAGCAGGACGGCGAAGAATTCAACGAAGCTGAGCCGGGTATTATCATTGAGCAGTCTATTGAGCCCGGAAGCCAGTTTAAGAAGGGTGATATCCTTAAGGTTGTAATCAGTAAGGGTATGGAGACTGAGGAAGTTCCTGATGTAACGGACAAAAACGCACAGCTTGCAAAGGATATGCTTGACCAGCTTGGCTTTGTACCTGAGATTCGTAATTCATCAAGTACCGAAGTAAAGAAGGGCAATGTTATCAAGACAGAGCCTGAAGCAGGTCAGAAGGCACATAAGGGTTCAACAATTATCCTTTATGTAAGCCTTGGTGAGGATGCAGGACAGATTGCTGTTGAGCAGTATATCGGTCAGACAGTTGATGAAGCTTCAATGCGTGCTGATTATCTTGGTCTTAAGGTAAAGACAAAGGGTGCAGCATCCTACGAGCCTGAGGGCAAGGTAATCGAGCAGTCTATTGAAGCAGGCGAAAAGGTTGAAAAGGGATCAGAAATCCTTCTTACTTTCAGTAATGGTAAAAAGCCTGACGGTGAAGTTGAGATCACTTTCGGTTTCACAGAAGAAGCTAACGGACGTTTTGTAATTGCATTCCTGGTACAGAAGGAAGACGGTACACCTGATATTCAGGAATCACCTACTTTCTATTGTCCCGAATATAGTCAGCTTACACAGCACGTTATCGGTGCAGGTGAGAATGTAAATGTTACAGCAACAATTACAAACCTCAGCAATAATAAGAGAGCAACAATAGGAACATATACCTTCAACTTTGCAGAGGGAACGTATGTATGTCTTTCAGGTGGCGATACCTATCCTGCTCTTGACGCAATAGATGCACTTCCTGAGCCTGAAACAGAGGCACCACCTCCGCCTGAATATGGCGGCGAAGATAATCCGCCTGTGGATGAGCCAACAACTCCTTCTGAGCAGGTTCCAGGACAGAATGGCGAATGGGATGAAGCAACAGGTGAGTGGAGATGGTATGAGGATGGCGTTAATGGTACTTGGGTAACTGAAGACGGCGCTACCTATGTATGGCAGTGGTGGTGGTAAACACATCAGCTGTCAGCGGAATTATATTGAAATGCTTAGGGGGACTCTATACTGTAGAGTCCCCTGACGGTATATTCGAGTGTAAAGCAAGGGGCATATTCCGCAGTAAAGGGATAAGTCCTTCTGTCGGTGACAGGGTAACTGTCAGCGGCGGAGTAATCTCCGAAATAGGAGAGAGGAAAAATTATCTCATCAGACCCCCTCTTGCTAATCTTGACCAGCTTATATTTATAGTGTCCACAGTCAGCCCAAGTCCGAATTATCTTATACTTGACAAATTCATAGCAATTGCGGAGTACAAGGGCATTGAGCCAGTGGTTATCATCACAAAAACAGATTTAGGCGACAGCAGCGCTCTCCGTGAGGTTTACGGCGGCATTGGCATAAAGGTAATGGAAGTAGACTACTCCGATGAAAGCTCCATAGAAGCCGTCAGAGAGCTTCTCAGAGGCAGGATAAGCGCCTTTACGGGAAACTCTGGAGCAGGTAAGTCCACTTTGCTGAATGCAGTTGACCCTACGCTGAATATTCCCACAGGAGAAATCAGTAAAAAGCTTGGCAGAGGACGTCATACAACCCGTCACGCGGAGCTTTACAAGCTTAACGGTGGCGGATATATAGCCGATACCCCTGGATTTTCCACCTTTGAAACAGCGCGTTACGATATAATCCGTAAGGAGGAGCTGGCAGGTTGTTTCAGAGAATTTGGTGATATAACGGATAATTGCCGTTTCCGCGATTGCTCCCATACCTGTGAAAAGGGCTGTGCAGTTCTTGAAGCGGTAGAAAATGGCGATATTTCGAAGATTCGCCACGAAAGCTATTGTGCTATGTATGAGGAAGCAAAACAGCTGAAGGAGTGGGAGCTGAAATGAGTATCTGCACCATATTTGCAGGGGGAAAGATAAGCAATACGGATTTTATAAATCCCCTTGAAATCCGCAAAAACAGCGGACTGATAATTTGTGCTGACAGCGGACTTCACATAGCTGAAAAAATAGGTGTAACTCCTGACCTTATAGTAGGCGATTTTGACTCCTATATAGGCAGTCTGCCCGAGAATATTGAGATATACCGAAGTGTTCCCGAAAAGGACGATACTGATACCCTTATGGCGGTGAGAATTGCCATTGACCGCGGATATGACGAAATAAGGCTCTATGGCGGACTTGGAGCGAGATTTGACCACAGCTTTGCCAATATCCAGACGCTGGTTTTCGCCTATGAAAATGGCTGTAAAATGACCATTTACGACGCTGATAATATTCTGATGTTGCGTGGCGTAGGAGAGTATGAGTTTCCATGTAAGCCTGACTGGTATTTCTCCCTGTTCGCTTTGACAGAAAAGGCGGATATCGGGGAGTTAAAAGGCGTTAAATATCCCCTTGAAAACTATGTAATGAGTATATCCTATCCTATAGGTGTAAGCAACGAAATAACGGCAGATAAAGCGTATCTGAGTATAAAATCGGGGCTTGTTCTTGTAATTGAATCAAAAAAATAAACGAGTGGCGTGCCACTCGTTTATTTTTTCGTCCCAGTCAGATAACATAATAAGGGTATTTTTAAACTTATTTCACAGCAAATAAATGTCACAGGATAAGAGAGAATTATTGTGCCGAAAAATAAAAAAGCCGTATTATTTCCGATGAAATTATATAGTAGATACTGAATGAGAACTACCCATAAAAAGTGATAAATATAAAAGAGAAATGACCTTGTTTTCATATAGTGGGCGAATTTATCGCTGAAATTAAGACATTTCTTCGAAAAGCCGATTAATGCAATAATCATAAGCCATTCTGCCACGAATTTTGCAGTTGTATTGAGGAAAATCCACTCTTTTTCAGACCATATGAACAGATAGACGTTGATAAAAGCAGCCAAAAGTCCTGCACATAGCAGAATAAGGCTGTATTTTTGTGCAGTATCTGTTGTTTTCTCGTTTGTAAATACAAAATAGCCGATTAGAAACAGATAGAGATATTCGACAAGGCTTTTTCCGCCTATGGAAAGACACTCACTCAACAGGGGCAGAGGCAGTCCGAGAAGTAAAACAAGGGTGAATGGGAATGATTTTTTTGCTTTAAAAGTGATTATTTTAACTATTTTCAGTACGCCGATACTCACAACTGAAATAATCAGCAGATACAGCAGAAACCAGAACTGACCAAAGGAAAATCCACCGTCAGCACCTGTTAAATCTGTATATTTCGTGAAAAACACGGCATAATGGGAGAAAAATCCGCCACTGTATGAGTGATTGAATTTATCTCCTATGTAGGATAAAATTGGCATAAGAACAACTGTTCCGAACAAAAGGGGAATAAGCAGCTTATTTACCCTTTCTGCAAGATATTGCTTGAAATTCCGCTTTTGCAGGGCGTATTTCGTGCTGATTCCTGCTAAAACAAATAGCAAAGGCATAAAATACGGACTGAAGAAAACAACGATACTGCTTATTAGTCTGTCACCTTCAAAGAAAACATAATTAGGTTCATTCCAAGCATTCCACGCCATTGCCGTGTGATATGGTATAAGTATCAGCAGCGTTATCCACCTTAAATTATCAATATAATGTTTCCGCATAGCTGATTTTAACCTTTGTTATTATAATCATCAAGAAAATTATGAACCCCCAAACCGTCTTTGTATGCAATAATTGTATTTAGATTAACATTTTCAACGCTTCGGAAAATATTTTTTTCAACTTGTGGATTAATCTTTTTCAGCTCGGCAATAAGGGATTTAACCTCCATACGCTTAGAGGCAGAACTGCCGTCTTCGTGAACGGTGGAGCAGGTTTCAGTGAATTTGCAGGCACATTGTATAAATTCAAGCTCGTTATATGTACACCAGTGCTTTATATCAGCCTCGCGAACGAGATACATAGGGCGGATAAGCTCCATACCCTCAAAGTTGGTGCTGTGAAGCTTCGGCATCATCGTCTGAACCTGGCCGCCATAGAGCATACCCATAAGTATGGTTTCGATTACATCGTCGAAATGGTGTCCCAGAGCGATTTTATTGCATCCCAGCTCTTTTGCCTTGCTATAGAGATATCCTCTCCTCATTCTTGCACAGATATAACAGGGATTTTTTTCGATATGCACAACAGAGCCGAATATATCCGATTCAAAAATAGTTACAGGAACTGAAAGCTTTGCGGCGTTTTCCTCTATTCTGCGACGGTTTTCCTCGTTATATCCTGGGTCCATTACAAGAAATACCACTTCAAAGGGAAATTTGTCGTGACGTTTCAGCTCCTGAAAAAGCTTTGCCATAAGCATGGAATCCTTGCCACCTGAAATGCACACAGCAATTTTATCATTTGGCTGTATAAGGTCGTATTCATTGATACTCTTGGTGAATTTGCACCATATGCTTTTCTTGAACTTTTTGCGCAGGCTCAGCTCAGCTTTTTCGCTTGTTTCTTTTATCAATTCTAATGATATATTCACGTTATCACTCCGTTGTATGTATCCCCATAAAGGGGAAGTGGTATTACTTGTTAAGCTCCGCCATAGGGTCAATATAGCTGCCGTTGTGGAGCATTTCGATATGAAGATGAGGGGCAATGGCAGATTCAATATCTGCTGTGTTGCCTACAGTGCCGATTAAATCGCCGCTGACAAGCATATCGCCCTGCTGAACGGAAAGGCCGTCAGAAAGTCCACAGTAGCGTGTAACATAACCGTTGTGGTGGTTGAGGACTACAGTAACGCCCCAGATTGAATCATTTGTGACCTCTGTAACTTCACCGTTTGATACAGCATATACCTCTGTACCTACTTCTGCGGCAAGGTCAGTGCCGTTGTGTGTCTGCCATGAGCCTGTTGTGGGATTTTTTATAAGTTCACCGCCGCTGAAAGAGCCTACAACATCGCCGAAATCAGCAATAGGCGGCTTGACATTGGCAAGCCCTGCAGTGGCAACAGGCGCTGCTTCCTCGGGGATTTCCTCAATTACAGGCTCCGCAGGGTCGATAATAATCGCTTCAGCAGGGAGAGTTTCCACAGGGGGAGCAGTTGCCGCAGGTCTGGGAACAGACGTGACATTGGGAGTTGTCAGTTTGTACGCAGGGGAAGTGCCTTTAGGAATGTTCTCCACTCTCTTGTCAACAGCAGCTTCAAGCTCCTTTTCAGCCTGAATCTGCTTTGCTGTAAGGTCGTTTGTCATCTTTTCGCCCTGGTCGTAAGCAAAATAGCAGGCAGAGCCAATCATTACAGCACTGATACCAAGAGCTGCATAAAATCCCTTTGAGCCTTTTGAGTTATCTGAAAATTTTTTCACGTATAATACCTCCGTTAATAAAGTTTACCGTTATAGTAAATTCCTGTGAACAATCATATTATTAACGGAAAAAATGGAATTATACGTAATTTACAAATATAAAAAAGAGAATATATTATTACTGCAGCGTTAAAATTTCTTCTGTGCAAATTGGGTTTCCAAAGGACACTGTCCTTTGGCGGAGTCCAGAGGCAGAGCCGCTGGCAGGGTATGGGACAGAGTCCCATGCAGAGCGAAGCTCTGCGATGCGTTCAAGCGCTCTGCAAGGGGTGAATTTCAAAACAGTCCACAGGACTGTTTTGAAAGAGGGGACGCTCTGCAAGAGAGAGCGTCCCCTTAATATTTTTACATTGCTGCAAGCTTTGCAAACTGTGCCTTTAATGCAGGGTAAATTTCACGATAAAGCTGATAGTACTTCTCGTATTCGCCTACATTACCCTCAACGGGAGCCTGAATCTTGTCAGTCTTGACAATAGCTCCGCAAGCTTCGGGAACGCTGCTGTAAAGTCCTGCACCAACTGCTGCAAGGATACCTACACCGAGAGCAGGGCCTTCCTTGGAAGCTGCTGTTTTAACATTGCTGTTAAACAGGTCGGCAAGCATACTTCTCCAGAGGGGAGATGAACCGCCGCCGCCGCAAGCCATCATATCGCTTACGTTAACGCCCATTTCGCGGAATACCTCAACGCAGTCGCGGAGAGAATAGCTTACACCCTCCATAACAGCACGGAGCATATCGCGGCGTGTATGAATAGCGGAAAGTCCGAAGAATACGCCTCTTGCGTCAGGGTCAAGGTGAGGTGTACGCTCGCCCATAAGGTAGGGGAGGTAAAGCAGGCGGTTAGAGCCTACAGGAACAGCTTCTGCCTGTTTATCCATAAGATAGTATTCATCAACATCCATAAGCTTAGCAGTTTCTTTTTCAGTCATACAGAAATTATCTCTGAACCATTTGAGAGAAAGACCTGCGCCCTGTGTAACGCCCATAACGTGCCATGTGTTAGGAACAGCTGCACAGCAGGTGTGAACTCTGCCCAGCTTATCAATAGCAATATCAGATGTATGAGCGAATACAACGCCGGATGTACCGATTGTAGTAAATGCCTTGCCGTCCTCAACAACGCCTGTACCAACGGCAGCAGCAGCGTTATCGCCTGCACCGCCTACAACGATAGTACCCTCGCAGAGACCAAGTTCGTCAGCCATAGCCTTTGTAAGAGTGCCTGTAACCTCGCAGGACTCATAAACCTTACCAAGCCAGTATTTGTCAATTTCAAAAGCTGTAAGCAGCTCATCAGACCACTTTCTGTTGGGAACGTCAAGAAGCTGCATACCAGAAGCATCAGATACTTCTGTAGCGTATTCGTGAGTAAGTACAAAGCGGAGGTAGTCCTTAGGCAGGAGAATGTGAGCAACTCTGCTGTAAATTTCAGGTTCATTATTCTTTACCCAGAGAATTTTTGCAGCAGTCCAGCCTGTGAGGGCAGGGTTTGCTGTGATTTCAACAAGTTTTTCTCTGCCTACAATGCGGTTCATTTCGTCAACCTCTGCGGCTGTACGCTGATCGCACCAGATAATAGACTTTCTGAGAACATTGTTGTCCTTGTCAAGCATAACAAGTCCGTGCATCTGACCTGAAATACCGATACCCTTGACATCTTCCTTTTTAACACCACTCTGAGCCATTACAGCCTTGATAGTGTTAATCATAGCGGATGACCAGTCTGCGGGGTCCTGCTCTGCATAGCCATTTTTAGGCTGATACATAGGGTATTCGATTGTTTTGGAGGCGATAACGCTTCCCTTTTCGTCGAAAAGTACTGTTTTTGTACCGCTTGTACCGCAGTCAACTCCAATTACATAAGACATAATAGTTTTCTCCATTCATATTTGAATTTTAACTCGGCTAATTAAAAATCCCAAAAAAGATACCGTAAATGAGGGTGGTATCATATAATTAATGGGAAAGCATATTATTTGTACACTCTCCCATAAATTTCGTCAGTTGAAAAGGTCTACAGAAAATGTTCTTTTTTCTGTGTTGTAGTAATCTTCAAGCTCTGCAACATAGTAACGGAAGCAGGTTTTATCGTTGAATTTAAGTACATCTCCCGACTCGGACACTCCAAGCTCTGCAAGCTGAGCATCGGAAAGCTGAGTGAGAGGGATTGTATTATATTTGCCAAGGTCGAACATTGTGTAACCCTTCTCGTCAAGATGTGAGTTATTGAACGCTTCAATTCCATTACTGTCAAGCTCGCTGAGGTAGATTGTTTCGCCAAGATTACGTTCAATAGTATTCAGGAATTCAGCTGTAGGTTCAAGGACATAGTATCTGTCGGATGAATCCTTGCCAATATCGAAAGCAGCAAGCTGGTTTTCGCTGAGGTCATCAAGAATAAGCGGGTCAACATCGGAAGCGGATTTACCTACTTCGATAAGCTTGTACAGGTTGATACCCGAAATCTGTAAACGGCGGTCAACGGGGATGTTATAAGCCTCGAATTCTTCGTCTGTAAGAGTAACAAGGATATTGTCTGAAATGCCGTTAAGTTCATTAGTGATGTCTGCTCTTGTACCTGTGGACCATTTGAGCTCAACACTTTCGCACATAGGACGCTCCTGATAGCATACACGGTCCATATTTTTAAGGGTAAATGTTACAAAAGGATAAGTAACATCGGCGTAATTAGGTTCAATCACGATAGATGTACTGCCTCCTGAGGTATCTTCAGTGTTTATAAGCTCATAGCGGTAGCGCCCCGAGGGGGAAACGCCGCTTTCGATTACTTCTGTTTTGGCGTGAGTTACAAAGAATGATGTGAACAGGTAGTATCCCAATGCACCGAAAATGTACAGAAGAAGAATAACTGTTCCCAGCATTGTCTTTTTACCTTCACTTGCGCCCGAGAAAAGAAGGATAATTATACCCGTTACAACAATGGGAATAAGCAGTGCCTTTTCGTCAAAATACATTACTACTACGGGCAGCATCGCCGTTAGTATGACAAAGCTTGAAATTTTGGTTAGGAGCTGATTTCTTGTGTAAAGCATAAGCACAAGTGCTATTGCTGATACAGCCGAAACTATCATACAAACAGAAGTACGTTCCGAAATATGGATATCATAAAAAATTGAGTAGTAGCAGAGATAGCATACTGCCACGGTATAAAAAACTGCCAGAATTGAAACAAAACGTTTTGTCCATACGTTTGAAAAGAAAGCTTTCATTTATAACCTCCAAAATGTCATATCTGTATTGAAATTATATTTACACACATTATATTATAGCATTTTTTACACAAAGTTACAAGTCCTTTTTTCAATTATTTATTACTAAAAGGTTACAATTTCCAAACACTTTACAAGATTGACCAAATATGATATAATAATATCATATTTGATAGGAGAAAACTTACAATGGAGAATAATACAATAAACAAAAGCAGAATAATTTTCGGATTGCTGACAGTTGCTGTAATGGTGTGTATATTTCTTTTTTCCTGCGAAAATGCAGATAAATCTTCTGATACCAGCGGAACGATAGTAAATTTTATTATAAATATATTTTACAAAGATTTTGACAGTATGACTTTTGCAGAGCAAGCGGAAATATTGGAGAATATCAGCCATATTATCCGTAAAACAGCTCATTTTGTCATATATGCTGCCCTGGGATTTTTTGCATTTCTCACATTGGGGCATAAAAGACTGTTTTGTCGTGCAACGCTGTGGGTAGTGCTTTTCTGTGGCTTATATGCCGTCAGCGATGAAATTCACCAGTATTTTGTGCCAGGGAGAGCCTGTATGATAAGGGATATGCTTCTTGATACCTGCGGCAGCATAACGGGAATAGCAGTTTCTTTTGCGATGATGAAATTATTTCGCGGGAAAAAGTAACATAATCCCGTTTTTGGAATATAATATGGTATGCAAAGGAGGGATTACATATGAAAATCATAGTAATCAAAAGTCCAAAAATTCTTGCAGGCTTTTTCAGAGCCATATTCCGAATAAAAAAAGAGGACGAAATAGTGTAAAACTAAAGGCGAGCCGCAATCGGCTCGCCGTTTTTACTGTATAGCTGTTGTAACAGTTTCAGTGGTATAGGTTGTAATACCAGTGCCTGTGGTTGTTCCTGTTGTAGTTGTGGTAGTTTTTGCGGTTGTACCGCCTCTTACCTCTGGAGGAAGCTCAACAGGCTTCTTTTTTTCAGTAAATCCGAAGCATTCTTCGTACGCGTCAATTATATCGTGTACCATATACTTGGAATATTCACCGCCCTCGATAACTCCTGCAAAAGCAATCTGCGGGTCGTCAGCAGGGGCAAATCCGATAAATACGGAGTTCTGCTTGCTCAGGTCGTTCATATCAGTCTGAGGAGTACCCGTCTTGATAGCCACATCAAAGCCGTAGCCTGTAAGGCTGTAGGGGGAAGGGACGTTGCGAGAAGCATCAATCATACCACTGATGATATAATCGTATACATCTTCGCTGTTAAGTTCGATTTTACCTGCTACAGTAGGCTTTGTCTTTGAAGTCATTTCCTTTGTACCATAGGTGTAGAGGCTGTCCACAAGATATGGCTTGTAGCGCACGCCTCTGTTACCGATTGTGCTTGCCACAGTTGCAAGCTGCAGGGGAGTAAAGCCGCAGTCCTGGTTACCGATACCTGCCTGGATAACATAACCGATATACCAGGTCTGACCTCTTTGCTCAAAGGTTTCGGGATTACAGAGAAAACCGCCTGCATCGCCTGTTTCAAGTCCAAGAGAAGAGCCTAGACCGTATAATTCTGCATATTTCGTAATATTGTCAATACCCAGCAGGCGTGATACCTCATAGAAGTATACGTTGCAGGATACCTCAATTGCACGGCGAGCAGAAATATAGGTATGATAGCCTGTACACTGGAAATGTCCGCCGTAGAATTCATACTTTGTTCGGCAGTCAAAGGAAGTATAACCGTCAACAACACCTTCGTTAAGACCTGCCGTGGCAGTAATCGTCTTAAAGGTAGAGCCTGGGAGATACAGTCCCTGGGTACAGCGATTGAACATAGGGGAGTTTGGTGCCTCCAGCAGTTCATTATAGTTTTCCTCAAAATCCTTGAGGTTATATGTGGGAGCAGTTGCCATAGCGAGAACCGCACCTGTTTTAGCGTCAAGAACAGTTACAGCACCCTTTTCAACCTTGCGTCCGCCATAGTAGCCGAAACGGTCGAGGAAATTATCAAGAGTATTCTGAATTTTCGTCTGAAAAGCACCGTCAATGGTAAGCTTTACCGTCTGACCGGGGACGGATTCGTCAACTGTGCGGATATCTGCAACAGCGCCGTTGAGGATAGTGACCTCCTCTAAACCGTTTTCGCCGCGCAGCTCGGTTTCCATAGCGTATTCAATACCGCTTTTGCCAACTACGTCATTCATAGCGTAGCCTTTTTCTTTCAGCTCATCGTATTCCTCAGCGTAGATAGGGCCTACCATACCGATTTCGTGGGGGAGGATATCTCCGCGCATAATTTCACGGTCAGCAGATTCAACGGCATTAACGCCCTTTAGAATATTACTCAGCTCTTTTAATCTGATAATAGTGGATTTTTTTACGCCCTCAGCAAGGACGAAATCGTTATTGTAGGAAAAATCCTTGGCAATCATACCATAACGCAGACCTGCAATGATACGTTTTTCCTGCTGTGTATAGCTTTCTGATATTTCATAGTCGGAAATAAGCTTGTCAATGCAGTTTTCAGCGGTAGCGTATACGTTGAGATTAAGTCTTTCCGTTACAGCTGACGTATCTTCCTCTGTGTATTCATAGGGGGCTGTCAGCGTTATGGGGAGGATTTCCTCAAAGATATGGTCTTTAGCGGCAAGCTCGTTATAAAGGCGAAGGAGAATTGCATTTCCCTCTTGATACTCCTTTGGAAACAGAGCATACTGCAAGACAATATCAGTACGGGAGTTGTTGCCGATAATGACATTTCCCCGATAATCGAGGATTTCTCCACGTGTTGGAGTAACCTCGCGTTTATATGTTATAGCGTCGCTGTCGTATCTGGGGGCAGTTACAGCCGCGTCACCCTCAACAATCTGGAGCTTGATAAGCTTCATTGAAGAAAGTACACCAAGACATATAACCAGCAGTACGATAACGACTGATTTTATTGTATCTGAAACAGATTTCATTTATGCCTCCTAACTTGTGCGTATAACTTCTTCAATTGTCAGATGCTCCTTAGGCATAAGGAGATTGTTTATTATCTTGAATAAAATATAGAGTATTACCGTAGAAATGACGGTATACAGCCATACTTTAAGTGTAACGGAGCTGAATATCCGTTCAACGTCGGCATATCCCCATATTTCGTAGAAGAATTTATAGTCCAGCCAGCATTGTAAGAAAGAGGCGGCAGATATAATAACCATATAGTTTATGAATTTCTTGCGGAGATAAAGCTCAAAGACAAGGGTAGCGGCAACGCAGAATATTGTAAGAATAACAGCGTTGAAGCCTAAAAGCCGTCCGCAGGCAATGTCTATGAGAAATCCGCAGAAAGCTCCCGTATAAGCCGAAGCCATAAGGTCGTTGTTAACGGCGATAAGCAGGGCAACGGGAACAAGCAGTATCGGCTTTGTCCAGGAGCCTGAGGTCATAATGACAAAGCTTGAAAATATAATAAAATAGTATAGAATCCAACGTAAAGTCGTTTTAAAGTAGAGGATACGTTTTTCACGGGGTGTTTTCAGCCTCATCGGTATCCTCCTTTTCTTCCTCACCGTCTTTTCCCTCGAAGTCCATAATTACAAATACGGAACGCAGACGTGAAATATCAGCAGCAGGTTCAATTTCTGCATAAGCTGAAAGGCCGTTAGCCTCAATTCCTACCTCAGTAACCGTACCTATAGCATAATCTTTTGGAAAAAGTCCGCTGCTTCCCGAAGTTATCATAAGGTCGCCCTCTTTGATGCCGTGATTTTTATCAAGGTGAATCAGTTTTGTTCTGGAATTTTCAGCAGCAAGTACGGAACCTTCAACAATACCGAAATCTGTATTTGTAGATGAACAAATAGCTGCAATTGACAAATCGGGGGAGAGGAGAGTGCGGACAGTTGAGCTGTGCTGAGATACTTCTATAACGATACCCACAATGCCCTCAGGGGTAATAACAGGGGAGTAGGGCTCAATACCGTCGGCATAGCCTCTGTCAATTGTAAAGCCCTTGAAAGGGTCGTTGGCGATATATCCCATAACCTCTGCCGACTGGGAGAAAACGCTGTCCGGGTGTTCCTCCTTTATGACAACAAGCTTGCGCAGTTCTTCAACCTCTGCAAGTAGGTCATCGTATTCAGTCAGCTTTTTGTTAAGCTCGCCGATTTGTCTTTTCA
This sequence comes from Ruminococcus sp., assembly GCA_045531615.1. Lineage (GTDB taxonomy): Bacteria > Bacillota > Clostridia > Oscillospirales > Ruminococcaceae > Ruminococcus. Next base: position 24,027 of record JAZSEJ010000116.1, on the reverse strand, counting down.
GTTCGAGATTTTCCTCATAGTAAGCGTCAGCGTTGCTTATTCTGTCAGCATTTTTTTCCAGCTTCATAGATATGCTGTTTGAAGCAAAGCGGAAAGGTTTTGTAATGGTGTTTATAAAGGAGGCTCCCGAAAGGGAATAGCCGCCCTTTGTAACGGAGTATATCATAATACCCACAAGAAAAGCGAGAAAGGCAAGCAGGACTTTAAAACGCGTGCTTTTCAAAAATTCGCCCATTTAGTGCCTCCTTAATAGTACTTGACATTTTCTGTAAGAGCGTCCTGATAGTCGTTGATGTTTTCGAGAATTTTACCTGTACCCTCTGCAACGCAGTCAAGGGGATATTCAGCAATGTATACAGGCATACCTGTTTCACGGGAAATGAGCTTGTCAAGACCTCGGAGCAGCGCGCCGCCGCCTGTGAGAGTTATACCGTGGTCGATGATATCCGCCGAAAGCTCAGGGGGAGTTTCTTCTAAAGTAGCCTTTACAGCGTCAATGACCTTAGCAAGCGGCTCAACGAGAGCGTCACGTATTTCAGCGGAATTAACAGTAACGTTTTCGGGAAGTCCATTAAGAAGATTTCTTCCCTTGATTTCCATAGTATCTTCCTTTTCACCTGGGAAAGCAGAGCCAATTTCAACCTTGATGTTCTCTGCTGTTCTTTCGCCGATAAGCAGGTCATACTTCTTCTTGATGTAGTTGATAATAGAAGCGTCAAACTCATCACCTGCACATCTGATAGAGCGTGAAGCAACAATTCCGCCGAGAGATATAACAGCAACCTCGCTTGTACCTCCGCCGATATCCACAATCATACTACCTGAGGGGGAACGTGTGGGCAGACCGGCACCGATAGCAGCAGCCATAGGCTCCTCAATAATGAGAACATTGTTAGCTCCCGCTTTTTTGCAGGCTTCACGTACAGCACGTCTTTCAACGGCAGTAACGCCGGAGGGAATGCATATAATTACATTTGCCTTAGTAAGTATTGTACCCCTTAAAGCCTTTTTTATGAATTCCTGCAGCATAGTTGTAGCAATGTCAAAATCTGCTATAACACCGTCTTTCAGGGGACGTACAGCAACAATAGAGCCGGGAGTTCTTCCGATTACTTCCTTAGCCTCCATACCTACATATCGTGTTTTGTCGGTACGTGTATTAACAGCCACAACTGAAGGCTCTCTTATTATAATACCCTTGCCTCTGAGATAAACCAGAGTATTTGCAGTACCTAAATCTATACCAATATCTTTTGTAAACATTTTTAGCTCCTTAATAATATTATTTTAGAGATTACTTTATATTCTCTTATGAGAAAAGCTTCGGGGCTGTCTTGGTATATACTATTATAGCTGTAACAATAAGCAGAACCTGTGCAATATTGAGAGCAAACTTAAAGCCTAAAGTCAAGTCTAAAACACCGCCAAAAGTAAAAGTAGTGGGGTCAAAACCGAAATTTCTGCCATAACCCAGCCAGGCAAGACCTTCAGTTCCGATAACGGTATTTCCTAAATAGTGTCCGAAAATTACTGCTATTGCCAGCAGAAAAGCCATATAAAGTTTTTTCATTTTTTATCTCCTTTAATTATTTGATGGCGGTCTGTTATATACCAGATGAACCAAAACCGTTTCCGCCTCTTTCAGTTTCTGTGAGTGTATCGCTTATTTCAATTTCGGGGAAAAGTACCTTTGTGGGTATAAGCTGAGCAATTCTCATACCGTCCTCAACGGTAAAAGGCTCTTTTCCGTGGTTTATGAGTGGTATGAACCAGGCACCTCTGTAGTCGCTGTCAACAACGCCCACGCAATTGGCGAGAGTAACGCCGAATTTGGTAGAAAGACCCGAACGTGGATAAATCAGCAGTGCCACGTCATCGCAGTCGGTCATAGCCGTAAGTCCCGTCGGAATCATTTTGATCTCGTTGGGAGCAAGTACAACAGGCTCATCGACTCTTGCACATATATCAAGACCTGCACTGGCAGGAGTTGCACGAGAGGGGATAACAGCCTTTTCGTCTAATTTTTTAAAAGTGAGTTTCATATATTTTCACAAACTCCTCTGTAGTATAGTCCTCTTGTCACGCTGTCAGCAGGTTTTTGGCCCTGTATAGCGGCAATTGTACCGTTTTTGTCCTCATTGTGGAGCAAAAGGGCAAGAAATGCGGTATTTTTGAATTTGTCCGCCCTGTCAGCCATACATAGAATATCGGAGTTGAGAATTTCAACATAGTCCTTGGAGCAGGCAACAGGCAGTTTTCGTGAAGTTCTGTCAATGAGTGAGCCTGTACAGTTTTTGCAGCCGATTTCATTTTTTATGGGGCAATTCCGCGTAAGCATAAGGGGAAGTCTGCCATAAATCAGCGCACCAAGCGGCAGGGAGGTATGTATATTTTCAAGCTGATCAAGCGTCATTTCAGGGGATATCACGCAATCCTCAAAGCCGAGATTTTGCAGATATTCTGCCGAATATGAATTGAAAACATTCATAGTGAAGCTGCCGTGTAGAGTAAAACCAAGAGTTTTTCCAACAGCGGCGCCGTCAATGGTATGGCAGAGAATACGGCTTATACCGAGATTTTTCAGTTCCGAAAGACGGGCAGAAAGCTTTTCCTCGTCCACAATAAACCGTGGAGGGGAAATGATTATTTTTTCACAGGAAATAGCTTCTGCAAGTTCCGGAGTAATGACGTTTTCGGGAATAACCACAAATTCCGACAGCTCAGCGGCGACGATAGCCTGTTCTGCAGTCCGACAGAATGCCCTCACAGGCGGATTATTGCTGTGCGGAGGGATATTCTTCGGTTTTTCGGGAGTATAGTCCGTAATTGTATATCTCGGTTTATTATACTCAGCCAGCATTTCTGTTAATTTTTCAACAGTAAAACGGCGGAGTTCGTTTAATTTACCTGCGGGGATAAAAAGACCGTCGTCAATATCCGCCGTAATATTTCCCAGGGTGAAAACCGTATCTCCCAGTTTCGAAAGCTGCTTTTCAAGAGTTTCCCTTGAAGTGGGAGATTTCTGTGCAATATCTGGAATATCGCCTGTAACCTCAGCAGAAAGCTCGCCGCATACAGCCAGAAGCCTTACAGGCTGCCCTGATTTTATTACGCCGTGGAAATCCACAGAATAAACGGCACGTTCACTTCTGTACAATCCGTGGAGCGTGGGGATAATTTCCTTTGCGGCAATAACATCCTCTTTTTCGCGGACGCCGAACATATCCTGTCTTTTTCCCGAAAAATATCCGTCAGTGAAGCCGCTTCGGGAGAATATTCCGCGGAGCATCTTCATATCGGGAGAATTGCCGTCAAGGGCGGTTTTCAGCTCCGAAACAGCGGCGGCAATGTATTCGGGACGCTTCATACGTCCCTCAATTTTAAGGGAATCAACACCGATTTTTCGCAGTTTATCAGTGTTTTCAAGCAGTGACAGGTCTTTAAGGGATAAAGCAGCCGAATTCTTATTTCCGTTGGCTGAAAATGGCAGTCGGCAAGCTTGTCCACAGCAGCCACGATTGGCAGAGCGCGAGCCGATAACAGCAGACATATAGCACTGTCCCGAAACAGACATACAAAGCGCACCGTGAACGAAAACCTCAACCTCAATATCTTCTTTGGAGATTTTTCCGAGGGTATCAGCAGATAGCTCACGGGCAGGCACAACACGGGAAAAGCCCATATCCTTGAGCAGCTTTGCACCTGCGGCAGTATGTACCGAAAGCTGAGTAGAGCCGTGAAGAACGGCATCGGGAACGGCAGAGCGTATAATAGACGCAGCACCTAAATCCTGCACAATAAAGCCGTCAACGCCGAATTCAGCGGATTTTTTGATAAAACCGCAGAAATCGCAGGCTTCATCATCGGAAATAATAGTATTTACCGCAAGATACAGCTTTGCACCGTGGATATGGCACAGCCTTACAGCCTCGGCAAGCTCCTCATCGGAGAAATTGGAGGCATTATTTCTTGCAGAATAGCTTTTTCCGCCGATGTATACCGCGTCAGCGCCTGTGCGTATAGCGGCAGTCAAAGCTTCGGGACTTCCGGCAGGGGCGAGAATTTCGGGGAGCTTCATTCAAGACTGTCCTTGAGCTGACGAAGTTTTATCATATTTTCAAGCTGAACGATTTTAGCCTTAAGAGCCTCAACCTCTTTCTGTGCAGAGTCGCGCTCAATGCGGCTTTTGCCCGCCTCGTCCACATATTCCTTAGTCTGAGTGCGGATGTTGTCAAGGCGCTGATTAGCCTTATTAAGGTCATCAAGAACGCTGAGAGCAACCATAATAGCGGCAGTATAGGGAGAACTTCCGCTGCCTGAGGTCATATGCTCATTGATTTTAGCCTCTAAAGCGCGGGCGAGGGAGTACACATAATTGGGTGATTCTGCGGTTCTGAGTTTGTATTCCTTTCCGCAGATTACAACTTTTACATCGTTAAGCATTTTTTTGTTTCCTTTCAGTTATATTTTCTGTATTTTCTGTGTAGGGGCGGATATCATCCGCCCGAGGACTGCCAAAGGCAGTCCCTGCTTTTAATTTTCGGATAATTTATTAATAATCATCTTCGCAATTTTATAAGCGTCACCGCAGCCGAGAGTTATAACAAGGTCGCCAGGCTGAGCGTTTTCGCATACATAGTCGCATATCTGACCGAAGTTGAAATATTTTCTTTCGTCAGTCCACTCAGCTTCTTCATCCTGAGGGAACCATATGCAATCGGGAATCTGTTCTGCAAGATGACGGGTAAAAATACCGTAGGTGTTCTTTTCGCGGCTTCCCATAATGTCTGTCAGCACAGTATAATCGGGGATTTGCAGTACACGGACAAAATCATCAAGAAGCAGCTTTGTACGGCTGAAGGTAAAAGGCTGGAAAATCGCCCATACTTTGCGGAAATTCATTTCCATAGCCGCTTTGAGAGTAGCTTCAAGCTCTGTGGGGTGGTGAGCGTAGTCGTCAACTATAGTAATTCCGTTGACCTCACCAAGCTTGTCGAAACGGCGCTTTGCACCGCGGAAATCTTCAAGACCTTTAGCAATATGCTCAATCTCAACATCACAGTAACGAGCTGCCGCAACAGCCGCAAGGGAGTTGAGGACATTGTGTATGCCTGCAACGTGGAGAGTAATTTCTCCCAGCTTTTCGCCCTTGTACATAGCGTCATAGGTGGTGAGCAGTCCGTTATGGACGATATTTTCAGGGTAGTAATCGCAGCTGCTGTCACTTCCGAAAGTGATAATCTCTTTTCCTGTGACACCCTCTAAGGATTTCATAGAATTTTCGTCAGAACCGTTGATTATTATACACTTAGACGTATTCTGATTAAACTTGCGGAATGATTCAATGATATTATCAAGTGTTCCGAAGTAGTCGAGGTGGTCTGCGTCGATGTTGAGAACTACTGAAATATCAGGGAGGAATTTAAGGAAATGGTCCTCAAATTCGCAGGATTCGCAAATGAGGATATCACTTGAACCTGCCTTGCCGCTGCCGCCGATACAGGGGAGCTTTCCGCCGATATAAGCGGAGAGGTCGATACCTGTCGTATACATAATCTGAGTAATCATAGAAGTTGTGGAAGTCTTTCCGTGAGTACCCGAAACGCAGACAGCCCTGTCATACCAGCCTGTGACAATACCCAGGAGGTCAGCACGCTCCAGCACAGGAACACCGCTTTCCTTTGCAGCAATGAGTTCGGGATTATCCGCCATAATAGCGGCTGTGTGAACGATAAGGTCAGCACCCTCTATATTTTCTGCACGCTGTCCGATAAATACGGGAATACCCATATTTCTCACAGCGTCAAGGGTTTCGGTTTCGTTGTTGTCGGAGCCTGTGAGGTAATAGCCCTGCCCGTGAAGAATCTGAGCAAGGGGGTACATACCCGAGCCTCCGATACCGATGAAATGAATATGTTTTTTTCCGTTGAGAATGTTTCTGTCCAAATATATCACCTTTCTTTGTATAAGCAACACCAAGTATATATATGTGTTAACTTTAATTTAAGGTACAATAAGCCATAGTAAACCTATTCTATTATTATACTATATTTTTTCGATTATTTCAATAGTTAAAAAGGAAAAATATGACGGAAATTTAAAATGTTTTCGTTCATTTCTTGTAAATAATTTGATTTTTTATTTTAAATGGAGGGAATATCATAGAAATAACAGATTTTTTGTAAAAATGTATTGCTTTTTTTATGAATATAGGTTATAATATTAGTTAGACATATATGAACCTGTGTAAAAAGGTTCGGAGTATATCATTAGGATGTGCTTGTTATTTGGAGTATATTAAAATATATGTCAGTCATAAGGAGGTTTTTTTAACAATGCAGATCACAGACGTAAAAATCAGAAAGCTGATGTCCAGCGGCAGACTTCGTGCTGTAGTATCAATCACAATTGATGATATGATAGCAGTACACGACATCAAGGTAGTACAGGGCGATGAGAGATTATTCGTAGCAATGCCCAGCCGCAAGGACGAAAACGGAATATTCCGCGATATCGTTCATCCCATTTCACCTGAAGCAAGACGTTCTATTGAGGAGAACATACTTGAAGCATACGAGCGTCAGGCAGCGCTTATGGCAGCAGAGGAGGAAGCTGCAAACGCGTTTGAAGCTGCTGTAGAGGCTACATATGCCGCAACAGTTGAAGCTGTTGAGGAAACAGCTGAGGTTGCTGCTGAATAATATTGAAAACAAGGCAAGGTTAATAAATAAAAAGGAGTGATTTGCCCGATAATATAACTACTGAGCTGTCAGAAAGTGTATAATCGGAACGAGTGGAAAATCAAAGTTAATACGCAAATGGCTGTTGTATGGCAGCTTTATTTGTGTTGCAATAATGATTTTCGCTCTGCATATTCAACGTTTTACCGCAGAGAAATCTGCGGTTTTTTTATTATTCTTATTTATTAACTGAGCCTTGAATATAAATATATGGAGGAAATAAAAATGTTATCCGTAAAAGAAATTTTATCTGAAAGTATGAAGAAAGCAATTACAATTGAAATTATGGGAAATCTCCCCGAATGGTTCAGTCCGCCGGAGGATATTCCTGTAAAAGCAGAAATTCATAAGAAGTATCCATTTTATGCAGTCTATGAAAATGATAGCTGTATAGGGTTTGCTGCATTGAAAATCCATAATGAGCAAACTGCTGAGATTTACAATTTAGGAGTACTAAAGGAATTTCACAGAAAGGGCGCAGGACATAGGCTTATTGAAGCCTGCAAAAATTACTGTATCGAGAATAAAAAACAATTTCTTACAGTAAAAACCCTTGATGAATCAGCAGTTTATGAGCCATACAACGGCACAAGAGCATTTTACAAAAAAGAAGGATTTATCCCTCTTGAAGTATTCACAAGCTATTGGGATGAAGAGAACCCGTGTTTATTTCTTGTGAAAGCTATAAGATAAACTGAACGATATGAAAAACCTGCCCGATTTCTCGGGCAGGTTAGTCTGTATATAAAGGCATATTTTATTTAAGGGCGAGCAATGCTCGCCCCTACAATTGGCTATATTGCGATATTTTGTGTAGGGGCGACCATTGGTCGCCCTATATTGCTATATTGCCTTAATTTTTCTTGTCTGCCAACCGCACAGGGACCCATATTTCGCCATATTCTTTCTCGACATAAAATTCAAGGTTATAATTGCCGTCAAGTTCGTATTCCTTGCAGTTAGGGAGCCATTCAGTCCAGATTTTGGTATTGACATCCTGCAAAGCCTTCGGACATTCGCCGCGGTAGGGGAAAACAGCCCATAATCCGGCGGAAAAAGTGTGAGTTGTACAGCCGTCGGGGATTTCGTTCCAAGGGAAATACAAATCGGAAATGAAGTAATTGAATTCCTTTCCGTTATTGAAATCCTTGTCATTTCCGTCAACGCAGGCACCGAACATACCCTTGATTATTTCGCCGCCTCCGTTTGAGTAATGCTCCGCCCAGAATTTGGGAATTTCGGTATAGGAAGTATCCGCGCTGAATCTTCTGCATTTACCCATAATAGTGAAAGCTGCCTTTTCAACAATTTTGTACTCAATCATAGTACCGCCCTCCAGTGTTAATTTTATTTTCAGCGGTGCAAAGCTTTTGATATTTGCACCTTTTTTCTTTGCCGCAGAGGGGGATATACCGTGGAATTTCATAAATGCGCGAGTGAAGCTGTCGGGGGAGTCATAGCCGTATTTCACAGCCGCGTCAATGACCTTGATATCGAGGGTTGAGAGTTCCTCAGCGGCAAGAGTAAGCCGCCTGTTGCGGATATATTCGCCGACAGTAAAGCCGCACAGCACGTTAAAAATCTTCTGAAAATAGAAAGGGGAGATGTAAGCCTTAGCGGCAATATCCTCTATATTCAGTTCTTCCGTGAGATTATCCTCGATATATTGTAAGGCATTTTGCAAACCCTCAGTCCAGCTGCTCATATATGTACATCCTTTCCTCTGTGTTGTTTATATTATAACACAGAAATTTCATAAATACCCGACTTTTTGTGCTGTAAAATGCAGAGGTATTATGCAGGCGTGGATATCATCTAAATTATACCGCCGCACATCCCGACAAACACTGAAATACTATGATATTTACAGTAGAGGCGAGCATTGCTCGCCCAATATTCCGAATTTCAATAAAAATCGCGGACTGCCAAAGGCAACCCCTACAAAATGAATTTATTTTATATCAACTGTTATACACTGTTATACATTTCGGGCGGATAATATCCGCCCCTGCACAAAGATAATATAATATAACGCAACTCAGAAAAACATATAACAGTTAATTTTATACATCACTTACAATTTTAGCTGTTGATAATTATCTAAAACGTAGAAAATAAAAATTATTTTTCAATAATCAACCATTTTTGGTTGAAAAAAGGCGCATTTTTGCCCTTATATAGAGGGGTATATTCAAAAAATGAAAAATCACTTTCTGATAAAATCATTATCGGCAGGATTTTCAGTTTCGGCAGAAACATATCTTTCCACAGTCATATGCAGGTCATATTTTTCACGGAGGGCAATAATCTCCTGCATCATAGGCGTGCCGTGATGAACATCAAGAGCCTGTTGATTTTCCCAGCTGTCAATAAGGAGAAGGGTATCGGGATTATCAATAGGAAAGAAGTAATCGTATCTTATATTTCCTTTTTCTGCACGGATCTTATCAACAATACCCCGTTTAATCATTTCCTCGGCGAATTTTCGGGCATTCCCGTCTTTGCCGTTATAATAGATATTTACAGTAATAGTCATATTTTCCTCCGTTTCACCTATTGTCACGCGTTCTTGTAGGACTGCCAGAGGCAGCCTATACAAATCCGCTATTTCACGTCATTATGTGTAAGGGCGGATATCATCCGCCCGACATGCTCATATTTTCAGTATCCTTGCCGCTTTAAGAATAGCAATCTGCGTCTTTCCGTCGCGGATAGAGCCGTTCATAACAAGCTCAACGGCTTCAGATAGCGGAATTTTCTCCACATCGAGGAATTCGTCCTCATCAAGGTTCTGATGCGTAAACTCCAACCCTTTGGCAAGGTACATATGGGTAATTTCCGAGTTATAGGCAGGAGTGGGGAGCATTTCACCCAGGTCAATCAGCTCCCTGCAGGTGAAACCTGTTTCCTCCATAAGCTCACGTTTTCCGCATATTTCAGGGGATTCGCCCTTTTCAAGCTTTCCAGCAGGAACTTCACGTGTTGTTGTGCCAAAGGGATAGCGGAACTGCTTTACAATGTAAATTTCGTTGTCATCGGTCACGGGGATAACGCAAACACCGCCATTATGCCATAGAACATCGCGGAAAGCCGTATTTTCGTTCTCTAAAAGCACCGTGTCGTGGGTGATATTGAAAATCAGCCCCTCGTAAACAGTTTCGCTCTTTATCATTTTTTCTTCAAGATGCATATCTTAACCCTCCGTTGAGAATGTATTCTTTGTGCAGTTTCTTGCATAGATTTCCTCAGCAGGTATTTTCTGACAGGAGCTGTAGTCATAGCTGTGTGAAATTCTGCGGAATTTCAGCTTCTTATCGCCCTTTCTGCAAATCAGCACAAAGATAAGGAGCAATACAGCTGAGCCTATGGATATGACGAGGCCCTCATAAAGCCCTGGAGTGCGGTAGCTGAAAGTAATGACATTATCGCCCTCATCAGCCTTAACCGCCATAAATCCGTAGGAAACACGCTCTACGTCCGCAGGCTTGCCGTTTACCTCTGCAGTCCAGCCCTCGCTGTAGGGGACGCTGAAAAATACCAGTTCAGGCTTATCAAGGCTGATTTCTGCCTCAAATCCGTAGGAATCCCATTCAAAGGAATCAGCGCAATTCTGCTGTTTTTCGCGGCAGGCAGCTATATAATCATTCTTAGTGAGATTATAAACCCCTGGAGCTGCAGCTTCAAGTATATCGCCGTATTTTTCAACCTGTTCCTCATTGAGGACAATGGCATTCAGAAGCAGCTTTTCGCGGACTGCCTTACTTTTTTCTTCAAGGCTCTTTTCACTTACATAGGTATCATATCCGAAGCCCATAGGGATATACAGCTTGTTTTCGTATATTTCAAAGTTCTCGTTCTCGCCCACGTATTCAAATTCGGGGAGATACTCGCGAATATCTACATGAGTGGAAATAATACCATTATCTCCTGATATTTCAATGGATTCTTCAAAGGGCATATCCTCGAGAGTAAGTCCTTTTTTAAGAGCCTTATAGCTTAAAATCCCGTCCTTTTCGCGATAGAAATATTTTACTGAAAATAGTCCGCGGAGGGTATAATGGGTGATATCCGCACGGGAAGCTACATCACGCTGAACACCAATCGAATCATAGAAATCCATAATGGATGTGCTTACAACACTCTGGAATGCTCTCATAGTAGGAAGTCCCCATATCATAGCGTAGTTGTCGCAGCCGTCGGATATATCCACGCGGAAGAAATTATCCTCTGAAACCTCCTCATAGATGCTGTCTTTGCTTTTTACGGTCTGGCTGATGTAATCCTTAGCGTCGGTAGGGGTAACGGCTCCATACATAACTGTTGTCAGAACACAGCCAAGGCTTGCAAATGCCGTAAGATAGACCATAAGTCCGCCGTAGTATTTATGTTGATTTTTCTGCATTATGATGTATATTGCCATCAGTAGCATTACCACTGCAATACCGAAGGTTATCCAGAAGTAACCGAAATCATTTGGGAGTGTAAACCAGCTAAGCTTGCCGTCCTTCTTTTCGGGGATAAAGCTGATAAGTCCGAAAAACAGCATAACACCGATAGTAATAAATATTGCAGGCTTGAAATCAGAGTCCTCCTCGTCAAGGGTCTGTGCGGTCATCATAGCGAAAATGAGTATGGGCATATAGAACCAGCGCGCATAGTAAGACGCGTTGAACATATAGAACATACTGTTGAGGACAGGGATAAATGAACAGAATATGCAAATCCAGGACAGGCGCACCGCCCAGTGCTTCTTACGTGTACGCATAAAGGTAATAACGCCGAGCATTGAGAAAAGGGGCAGATATCCGCCCACTGAGGACCATTTTGCGCCTTCGCTTTTGAAAAGGTTAGGTCTTGCAGGAACGTCGGGAATAAGGAAAAAGCTCTGTATAACGCGGATAACTCTTGAACCCTCATAATAGATGATGTTGCTTTCACCGTAGAGATGTTCGCTGACGCGGAAATTACCCATAATAGCAAGAGCTGAGGGGAGCAGTATAACGGCTGCCATAGCTGTTCCCAGTACCGCTTCCACAAAAAGTCCCAGGAATTTTCTGAATGTAACAGGGAAGTCCTTACAGGGTATACGCATGAGAAAATAGAGTATAAGGAATACAACCTGTCCTGTGAAGAAATAGTAGTTGAGAGCCGCCATAAATGCCACTATAAGGGCAAACCAGCCACGTCTGCGGTTACAGATATTTTCCTCCATAGCTATGAGCATAAGAGGGAAAAATGCTGTTACGTCCTGGAAGTGGTTGAAGAATATGTTGAAAATCTGAAATCCCGAAAAGGAGTACATCAGCGCGCCTGTCAGTGCAGCCTCCTTTGAGCGTACAAACCGACGTATGAAGATATAGGCGGTAAGTGAGGCGCATCCGTGCTTCAAAGCAAGAAGTACAGGCAGAGAATAGCTTACAAGCGACCGCGGTAGAATAGTTGAAAGCCAGAAAAAGGGGCTTGAAATGAGGTAGAATGAATATGAAGTAGTCAAATCAGAGCCTAAATCTGTAAACCAGTTCCAGCCGAATTGTCCGTTTCGCACTGCGTCATTTGCCAGGTTATAAAAGGGTATCTGCTGTGCGTTGTAGTCGCCGTAGTAGATGAAATAGCCGTCTTCCATAGCCATAAACGGCAGCATAGCTAACATTATTACGAAAAAGCCCATAAGAAATGCCATAAGGTATCTTTCTTTTGAGTACTGGGTTATTCTCAATAAGTTTTTATCCGTTTTCTTATTTATTTTCTTATCCATTTTATTCTCCTTTTATGCCTTAACAGCAATTATATTCTAATTATTTATTATATCACATATTAATGGATTTTTAAAGGGGTTTTAATAAATTTTCACATACAATCGGAAAATTTCATACTATATAAAGCAGCACATCGCTGCAATCCTACAGGAGGAATTGAATTATGGCAATTTTTTTCAATCAGGCAACACTTTCCTATAACGGCAATGTTGCGGATTCCAATATAACTACGGGCAGAATTGTTGAAACCCTGTCCGCCACTAAAAATGCCCTTACTCCCACATATACGGGAACAGACAACATTACCTATGTTGTAAGCGTAATAAACAGCGGTGATACGGCGTTTACAGGTCTTACGCTGACAGATGACCTTGGCAGATATACTCTTGATGATGACACAACAGAGGTAGTACCTCTCACCTATGTCAGCGGAACTGTAAATTATTTCGTCAATGGTGTATTGCAGGCAGCTCCCACTGTATCTGATACAGAACCGCTTACTATTACAGGCATCAGCGTACCTGCAGAGGGAAATGCTATTATCATTTACAGCGCAAGACCAAATGAGTATGCACCCCTGGGCGAGGATGCTTCTATAACAAATACAGTTACAATTACAGGCAGTTCACCTATCACTCCCGTTACTGCCTCAGAAACAGTAACAAACAGCACAGAGCCTGAGCTGACTATCAGCAAGGCACTTGAGCCAGATGTGGTAACAGAAAACGGTACTATCACCTATACCTTTGATATTAGAAACTACGGAGGCACAGCAACTGATATAACAGATAATGTTATTTTCAGAGATGTTTTTGACCCTGTCCTCGATATTACCTCAGTGACCTTCAACGGCACACCCTGGGTAATTGGCACTGATTACACCTATAATACGACTACAGGCGAGTTTGTCTCAGTAAACGGAAGTATTACCGTACCTGCTGCTACATTCAGTCAGAACCCTGCAACAGGAGTATGGACAACTGAACCTGGTGTCAGCACACTTGTTATTACGGGTACTATTGCGTAAAATCGCGTAAAAAATATGGGCGGATAATATCCGCCCATACATAGATTTATATCACTGAAATATCAAGAACACCTATTCCATTGCTTATTGTAACGGCTATATAACCTATTCCCTCAGCTTCAATGGGAATTGTGTATTCGTTGAATTCATCATATGCTGTTGTTGCTTTTATATCGCAGGTGTACCTGTTTTTTCCTGCGGTGAGATGAATTGTTTTATAGCCTAATATAGAGGAAATTCTCAGTTTTACAGCGGATTTGCCGGTGAAGTCAATTCCGTAGTATACCGCTGTTGCAGACCATTCATCAGTGCGGATATAGTAGCTTTCCAGGTTTCTTGACCATAGAGTTTGTATTTCGTTGCTGCTGTCAAAGGTATGTGCGGAAAATGAACTTTTGCGGATGCCAAGACTTTCTCCGATTATTTCAACATCTGCTGAAACGGGGAGATTATCAGAGTTTCCTCCTGCCATAAATTTATAAATGGCTGTTTCTGTGATGAATTTTTCTCGGCGGACATCGTAAATCTGCAATATCTCGGGCAGAATTTCGATTCTTACCCTCATTTCACTGTGTGCCTTTATATGCACTCTTGAAAAGCCGCAAAGCTTTTTGATTGGCCGTGTGGTTTCGGAGTTTTTTACGGCATAGTATAGCTGTACAACCTCATCGCTGTCAATGTCAGACACGTTTTCAACTGTTACATATGCGGTATATGTACCGTCCTCATCAGCTGATACTTCAAGGTGTTTATAGCGGAATTCTGCATAAGAAAGCCCGTAGCCAAAGGGGTACAGGGGCTTGCCTTTGAAATACATATACGTTGTGCCGCTGCTTTCTATGTTGTACTCTTTGATGTCGGGCAGGTCAATGTCAGAACGGTACCAAGTCAGGGCAACTCTGCCTGCAGGGACATTCTTTCCGCTGAGTGTTTCAGCAAGGGCTGTTCCAAGATGAGGGCCTGCATGGGTTGTATAAATAATAGCAGGAAGCTTTTCATCGGAACGTGTTACAGAATAGGGGAAGCTTGAAATAATTGCCAGTATTGTATTCGGATTGACTGAGTAGATTTCAAGCGCCATATCCTCCTGATGCCCCAGCGAAAGGGTTGTACGGTCATAGCACTCCTTTACGTTTTGTATGGGGTCGTTTCCTGCACAGAAAATAACATTGTCACATTCTGCGGCAAGCGCCTTTCCACGTTCAATGCCTGCTGATACCACTTCAAGAGTAAATGTATTCTTCGGTAAAACAGGAGTGTTCTTTTCAAGGGTCAGTCTGCCGTTTTGCCCCCATTCCATACGGCGGTGGAGCAGGAAATCCTCGATGATATATTCGTTTCCGCTTATATTGCGGAAATTGAAGGACTCTGATGTGTACCAGTCATATATGAAATCTTCAGAAAGCTTCAGCGTTCCGTCCTTGTAGGCTGCATATTTTCCGCGTGTTTCAGAAAAGAGATTCCAGCACGTATCTCCCCACTTTTTCAGCTTGAAAAGGCAGTTTTCGTCGGGAGTATCGCTGTCGGCGTAAATTGTACCGTCCTCGTGGATTGAAAGGTATTTCCCTTCTGAGTTTTTTATGGCGACTACATCCCACAAATCATCGGAGAGAATTTCACTTTCAGCGAATTCATTTCGTATGCCGTCAACGGCTGATACTGCATTTCGGAAATATCCTGTGTACCAATCGCGGAAATTTTCATCTGAAATTGCACCAAGAACAGCAATCTTCTTTGCGTCCCGTCTGATTGGCAGTATACCGTTGTTTTTCAGCAGTACTACCTGTTCTCTTGCGGCTCTCAGGTTTACTTCCGCCGACTTTTTATCATCAAGTACATCAAGAGTTATATCGTTATATGGGCAATTTTTGGCGGAGCGTCCCAGCTTTAAGCGCGCGTACAGCACGTTGCATACTGCACGGTCAAGCTCCTCCATTGTGACAATTCCCTGTTCCAATGCCTGTCTGGCGGTTTCTTCAATTATGCTCGTTGCATCATTGACTATATCTCCGCCTGCTTTCATTGATGCTGAAAGAGTTTCGGTATGGGTATCAAAATATCTATGCTCTGTGACGTTCTGCGAGAAATCACAGCCGTCGGTTACTGTAAACCATATACCCCAGTCTTTTTTCAGTACAGCGTCAATATCGGGGTGACACATTGCAGGAATGCCGTTTATTTCGTTGTATGAGGTCATTATGCTCTTTACTCCGCCGTATTTTACAGCGTACATAAAAGCGGCATAGTAATATTCGTGTTTCAGCCTCAGCGGCACATTTGCATTGCATTTATCACGGTCTGTTTCGTTGTTGCTGGCAGCAAAATGTTTCAATGTGGGGATTGTCTTTACAAATTCGCCGTTATCAGCAGCCATTGCCTTTGTGTATGCAATGGTCATAGCGCCTGTAAGACATACATCCTCGCCGTAGCCTTCTTCGGTGCGTCCCCACAGGGGATGGCGTTCCATATCTACCGTAGGCCCCCACATACAGGGACTTATGGAGCTGTCAAAGTTATAATAGGCTCTGCTCTCGTTGCCTGCAATTTCGCCAAGCTCTGCCATAAGCTGTGTGTCAAAAGTACCTGCAAGGCCTATAGGCTGGGGAAATACCGTTGAGCAGTGTTCTTCTTTTCTTCCTACATAGCCTCTTGCGATTTCTGAGCCTACAATGAAATATTCCAGGTCTTCATCGGGGATAGCCTTCTGGATAACGCATATAAGTGCTATTTTATCTTCAATAGATAGTCTGCTGCATATTTCAGCTGCTTTATCCGTAAATCTTTTATCTAACATAGTGCAGTCCTCAGGTCAGGTCTGATATTATTTTTCTGGCTGCATCACACCGTGTGCAGCGGCTATTCATAGCCTGTTTTTCAAGGTGGCGGTGTGCTTGTGGCTCTGTAAAGCCAAGGTATTTCATAAGCATTGATTTTGCACGGTTTATAAGGCGGATATCGCTGATATGACGCATAACCTCCTCGGATTCCCTTATATTGGAAATCAGTGCGGTATCGGCTTTAAGGAGTCGTATGCCCTCTGAAATAGTCCTGCTGTCAAGAGGCTTTGAAAGTACAAGGATATTATGGGGTGACAACTTGTCGGCAAGCTCCTCTGAAACGGAACGGCTGCACAAAAGTATAACAACAGCGTTGGTGTAATTGACGGCTGTTTCTGCAAGTTCTGTACCCATTTCTCCCATAAGGGGAGTATCTACAATAACTATATCTGGAGGGGTATTCAGCAGGGTTCTGCGTGCCTGTGCCGCGGAGGATATAACGGAAATCTGCGAATAGCCGTTGTTGCGGAGTGTTCGGTGAAGCATATCCGCTGTGGATTCCGTCCGCGAAACGATAATTGCTTTTTTCATATCAGCCTCTTATATGTAGGGGAAGTAGTATTCATCGAAAAAGCTTTCTGTGCTGTCGTATTCCTTCAGTGTCTCAAGCTGTGAATTCATATACCTAAAAGTATTTCTGAGAAGGTCTTCGGGGAGATTGCTTCGTACAAATTCGCTGTTACGGGCAATTTCCATTGCTTCTTCCAGACTTTCAGGGAGCTGGTGAGAGGCATCTGTTCCTCTGTAGTAAAGGGAGTTATCACCGTTTTTAATGCCTTCTATACCTGCTGCAAGCAACAGCTTGAATACAATATACGGGTTGCATACAGCGTCTGCTGAACGTATTTCAATTCTTGGTGATAAGCCTTTGTAATTGCATAAACGGATAAGCGAGGTGCGTTCATCAATGGTAAAATTTATGTGCTTTGGTGCGTAGCCTACTCCGAAACGATTATAGGAATTGACTGTGGGATTGAGAAATAATGTTATTTCATCAATTCTGCGGAGTATGCCCGATATGAAGCATTTGCCTTCCTCTGTGATATTTTCGGGAGAAGTGCCGAAGATGTGTTCGCCGTTCTTCTTTACGATAAATGAGAAGCTTAAAGCACTGCCGTGTTCGTTTTCGAGAGGTCTTGGCATAAATGAGGCGAAAAGTCCGCATTGTTCGGCTACTGATTTAACGATTGACTTGTAATGTACCATATCATCGGCGGCATTTACAGGCTCATTGGCACGGAATGCGATTTCATTCTGTCCCGGACCGTGTTTGTGACAGGAGCTTTTGGGATTGAAGCCCATTTCTTCCAGGGCAAGACATATTTCACGACGGGTATTTTCACATTTATCCAATGGTGCTACGTCAAGATATCCGCCTCTATCGTGGGGGATTTTCGTTGGCTCTCCCTTTTCGTCCAGATTAAAGAGGTAGAATTCGCAGCGTGTGCTTATTTCGCAGGAATAGCCGTTAAGACGCAGTTCGTTTATATAATTTATGAGCTGTGTACGCATACCTGAGGAATAGGGGGTTCCGTCTATGTTTCTCAGGGTGCAGAAAAAGCGTATTACTCTGCCGGATTTCGGACGCCAGGGCAGTACTGACATTGTTGAGATATCAGGATATAGAACAAGCTCAGGGTTGGATTCATCGAATTCTGAGTAATTCAAAGGTATACCGTAAGAAAATGCCCGTTCAAGCTCTGTAGGCATTATGGCGATATTTTTCAGAGTGCCGTAAATATCGCAAAAAGTCAGACGGATGAATTTTATACCTTCTTCTTCAATAAATTTAAGAACTTCCTTGGGTGAAGTGTTCATAGCGGCTCCTCCTAAATAAATCTGAGAATATTATATCATATTTTGGCTGAATTGTAAATAGATAACAGGAAAAATAAGAAGTAAGTTAATGATATGGGAGAAAATGTCGAAAATTGAAACGTGGTTCTATTTTTCCCCTCTATATATACATTCAAATGAGATGACAAAAACGGACACGAAAAATAAATATTTTTTATTTTAACTATAATTGTGCGCTCATAGGTGGCTGAAAAATAAAGAACAGCGGCGTTTTTGCCGCTGTTTCAGTCTGTCAAAAAGGCATATTTTATTTAAGGGCGAGCAATGCTCGCCCCTACAATTAGCTATATTGCATTATTTTGTGTAGGGGCGACCATTGATCTCCCGCAATTTCGGAACGAAATTCAGGTTTTTCGACAATCTCAAACAGCGGCAGAAATGCCGCTGTTTGCCTATAAATATCTATTTTGTCTGGGGTGGGGTATTGTTTCCGCCACATTTACCGCCGCATTTTTTTGCGTATGGACAGCCGATACAGGCTGTGCCTTTTTTCTTTTCTCTGTAAAGATAATAACATATTGCAATTACTATTGCGGCTACGATTGCTATAATTATAATGTTTTCCATACTAACTCTCCAATGAGTATTCAGCCTTTACGGATTTATCTGCACGGCTGATAAGATATACAATATACCCTGCCATAACAGCCACTATTGCAAGTCCGCAAAGAGCCGCGGTTATATCAAGTGCGGCAGGTGCTGTTATAAGCGTGCCTACAGTGTATACAAGATAGGCTATGGTGTATCCCACTGCAAATTGTAATCCGATACCGCCCCAGAACCACTTTCTGCTCTTCATTTCTGAGTTCATAGCTCCGATTGCTGCGAAACAGGGGGGGGAATACAGATTGAACATAAGATACGCAAGAGCTGCAACCTTTGTGATTGCCATAACTGATGCCGCACCTGTACCTGCACCTTCCATAAGTGCCATTTCTTCAGTATCGATGAGATTATTAAGGCCTACAAAGCATACAGCAAGAGTTCCCACTACGTTTTCCTTAGCGATAAATCCTGTTATTGCCGCTGCTGCCAGCTGCCAGCTGAGTACGCCTACAATTGGCACAAGGAGATAGGCAAAGGGGCTTGCGATTGTTGCCAGAATTGACTGGTCTGCTGTTTCCGCAGTCTGGAATGTAAGAGTAAAAGACTGCATAATCTGTACCGCTGTGTTGCAGAGGAGGATAATTGTTGCTGCTTTTACGATATATTCCCAGCCACGGCTGCACATTGACTTGAATGCTCCCCATAATGAGGGGAATTTATACTCGGGGAGTTCTATTATAAAGAATGAATTCTTTGCTCTGTGACCTGTAATGAGGTTTACAAGAAGTGCGCCAAGGAAGATAAGTGCAATACCTGTGAGGTATACAACAAAGCTTATAACTCCCTTGTTTTCGCTGAAAAATGCACCTGCGAAGAGAGCAATTACAGGGATTTTCGCACCGCATGGCATAAAGGGCGCAAGCATTGCAGTTGCACGTCTTTCACGCTCGTTGCGGATTGTACGGCTTGCCATAATTCCGGGAACTGCACAGCCGATTGTGATAACAAAGGGGATAACGGATTTTCCCGAAAGACCAACTTTTTTGAAAATGGGGTCAAGAACAACTGCGGCTCTCGCCATATATCCGCAATCTTCGAGAATTGCAATGAGGAAATACATTATCATAACCAAGGGGAGAAATCCGAGAACTGCGATAACACCGCCGATTACACCGTCAACGAGAAGTGCCGACAGCAGGGGAGATGCGTTTTCAAGAAGTCCGCCTACCCAGCCTTGGAAGCCTTCGAGCCATGCTACGAGAGTATCTGCTATGTATGGACCCAGCCAAGCCTGTGAAATCTGGAACACAAGCCACATAATGCCTGCGAAAATCAGCAGTCCCACAATAGGATTTGTTATAAATGTGTCAATTTTATCGCTGAAATTCTTGTCCTTAGTAAGAACCTTTCGCTGTTCAACCTGCTTAACTATGCCGTTTACAAATTCATAGCGTTCACAGTCAGCGGCTTCGGCAGCGGTTTTATCCTTAATATCCGTATTCTTGTTTCTGAACGGAGCTTTCTGTGATTTTCCCGCAATACTAACGGCTGTTTTCATAAGCTCCGAAAGTCCGTCTGCTGAGGTTGAAACTGTATTGACTACAGGGCAGCCCAGAAGTTCAGAAAGCTTTTCGCTGTCAATTTTTGTATCCTTTTTCTCGTTTATATCTGTCTTGTTAAGGGCAATAACCATTGGCACGCCGAGTTCAAGAAGCTGAGTTGTGAAAAAAAGGCTTCGGCTGAGATTTGTGGCATCTACGATATTTATAAGCACCTCAGGCTTTTCGTTGACGATGTAATCTCTTGCTACGCTTTCCTCGCTTGTAAATGGTGAAATGGAATACGTACCGGGGAGGTCAACCGCAATAATATCCTTTCCGTTGCAGTAGGATTTTTTTATTGGGTTTTCCTTTTTGTCAACGGTAACACCTGCCCAGTTACCAACCTTTTCGCTTTTACCTGTCAAAGCGTTGAACATTGTTGTTTTACCCGAATTCGGGTTGCCTGCCATGGCTATTCTCATAATTTTATCCCTCGTTATTGAAATATTTTGTTATTGTATACTAACAGCTTTCCCAAAATATACAGGCACAGGAAAGTGCCTGTATAAATACATATGCGGTTAAATCCGATTAATATACAGAAATTGCATTTGCAAGATGCTTGTCAATGTTGTATCTGCCGTCTTTGATTGCTACAACACAGCTGTTTCTTCTGCGTGATACCACAGTTACAGCGGCACCTCTGTAGCAGCCCAGTGTGAGCAGGAAAGAGTTGAGTTCAGCGTCATTGCTGTTGATATCTTTAACGATATATTCTTTACCGATTGAAATTTGATTTAACGACATAAAATCACCCTTTTATCAGATTGGGAAATATCCCTGCAAAGTGTATATGTTACCCTTTGCTAACTATATTATACCCTATTGTTTACAATTTGTCAATATGCTTTCGAAATAATCGGCGGATATTACAAAAGTAGTTAGGGATGTATAACGCTATTAGTTATTTATAACAAACGCTGTTTTCGGGTTATTCTCCAAGCATTTTTTTACGGTAGGGATTTTCAACAGTTGCGTCAAAACCGTCGGGGAGATATTCCTCAGGCATAAAGTCGCTGTATTCTATATCCATAAAGTAATTGCAGAATATAAGCTCACAGTAGGTAATTGTATTTTCAGCGTCGGGTGTATTTATGGCATAGACAAAGCCGTGATATTCATCGGCATATACTGCAAGAGGTTCTCTGCCGTTGAAGCCTGTTACCCCGTATATTCCCTTATAATCGGTGCTTTCATATGCGTTAAGGCGCTGAATTTCCTTTTCATAGTCCGCGGGGGAGTAGGTCACTGTCAGATAGCTCAGATACTGGGGATCAAAGGGGTTGCAATAGAGCATTTTGTAGTTCCGCACCTTTATATCCTCAGTCAGTTCAGCAGGGAATATGCTTTCGTCCATATCCAGTTTATTGCGGTATTCTTCAAGAGCATTTTCTCCCATATACTGGGAATAATTCCGTTCGTCCTCATCTATTGTAAAATCAACGAATGGTGAATTGCTTATTGACGGCACATCGTGGTATTCTATTGTTTCTTCTGTTATCCCTGTGCTTTTAAAAATGCTGAATGCTAATACGCTAATTAATATCATTACGAAAATAACTGATAATAATGAGAAAATTGCAGCAATAATAATTATAGGAACAGCTGTTTTCTTCTTTGCTTTTTTCTGATAGTCAATAAACTGCTGTGCCGTGTCCATTCTCATCTGGACATTTGGCGCTGTTGCGGACATTTCCCTGTATTTTTCGGCACAAACGGGGCATCCGCTGAGGTGTGTGCCTACTTCCTGTGCTGTATATGGGCTGACCATATTTTCCGTATAAAGCGGCAGTAAATCCTGTACAATCTCACATCTTAACATCTGAGTTTTCCTCCTTTAGTTTAGTTTGCAGCATAGCCTTTGCCCTATGGAATGTTACACACGCCCAATGGTCATTCTTTCCGAAAAGTTCAGCGATTTCCTTGAATGACAGCTCGCCGAAGATACGCAGGGTGAAAACCTCTTTATATGGGTCCTGCATATCGTGCAATAAGCGGTGTATCTGGAATGCTATTGATTTATCAGCAATCATATCAGTGAAGCTGTTTTCATCAGCGACATCCTCGGGGATTTCATCGGGGGACAGGCGGTTTTGCTTTCGGCAATGGGAATAATAAAGATTTCGGGCGATTGAACACATCCACACACGAAGCTCTGATTCTCCGCGGTAGTCCTTTATTGACTTCATAGCGCGGAAAAAGGTTTCCTGTGTAAGCTCTTCGGCAAGGGATTCGTTACCCGTTAAACCTCGCAGAAAGCGGTATACATCGTCGAAATATTTACGGTATATTTCCTCAAAGCTTTCCATAAGCTGCCTCCTTTCAAATGATTTCAGCAGATGATACGTATCTTTTTAACTGCTTACATATATAAGACGCACAGGGATTTAAAATATCACAGGAAATTTGAAAAAATTTTCTGTAATAACAAAATCGCCCTCGGAAAACCAAGGGCGATAATATATAGCATTAATTCAATCAAACACCATACTTTGTTGTAGCAACGGGAACACCAGGGCCCATTGTGGAAGTTACTGTACAGCTCTTGAGGTAAGTACCCTTAGCTGCAGCAGGCTTAGCCTTAACGATAGCTTCCATAAGTGTGTTGAAGTTTTCCTCAAGCTTAGCAGAGCCGAAGGAAGCCTTACCAATGGGGCAGTGGATGATGTTTGTCTTGTCAAGACGGTACTCAATCTTACCAGCCTTAGCCTCTGTTACAGCCTTAGCAACGTCAGGAGTTACAGTACCAGCCTTTGGGTTAGGCATAAGTCCACGGGGACCGAGAACCTTACCAAGACGACCAACGAGACCCATCATATCAGGTGAAGCGATAACAACGTCGAAATCCATCCAGTTTTCCTTCTGAATCTTCTCTACGAGATCCATACCGCCAACGAACTCAGCGCCAGCAGCCTGAGCAGCCTCGTACTTGTCTTCCTTACAGAAAACGAGAACCTTAACGTTCTTACCTGTACCGTTGGGGAGAACTACAGCGCCTCTAACCTGCTGGTCAGCGTGACGTGAGTCAACACCAAGACGGATATGAGCTTCAACAGTTTCATCAAACTTTGCCTTTGCATTCTGGCAAACTAATTCGAGAGCCTCAACGGACTCATAAAGCTTTGCATAATCGACAGTCTTTGCGCTGTCAACATATTTCTTGCCGTGTTTCATTATATTTCCTCCTATTTAAGTGGTAATACCGGACGCCTATAGCTATCCGATTAGCGGAATTTTCCTCCCACCAATAGAACTCTGAACGGGTTATACCCGAATCATCATTCAAGTTAATTAAAAATCAGTTAACAACTAAAACAATTAGTCAACAACTACAACGCCCATTGAACGAGCTGTACCTGCGATCATGCTCATAGCTGCTTCGAGGGAACCAGCGTTGAGATCGGGCATCTTCTGCTCAGCGATCTTCTGGATCTGCTCCTTAGTGATGTTAGCAACCTTAGTCTTATTGGGAACTCCTGAACCGCTGTTGATGTTGCAAGCCTTCTTGATAAGAACAGCTGCGGGGGGAGTCTTTGTGATGAATGAGAATGAACGGTCAGCGTAAACTGTGATAACAACAGGGATAATCATACCGATGTCGTTCTTTGTTCTCTCATTGAATTCCTTTGTGAATGCCATGATATTAACGCCGTGCTGACCGAG
>JAZSEJ010000103.1:0-58418 GCA_045531615.1 Ruminococcus sp. | reverse complement strand
ATTCTTATTCAGTTTTTAAGAGTCGGTGTTTATGGCACAGAGGTCACACCCGTTCCCTTTCCGAACACGGAAGTTAAGCTCTGTCGCGAAGACGATACTTGGCTGGCGACGGCCTGGGAAATTATTTCAATGCCGGCACTTGATAAGGCACTCCTTGAAAAAGGGGTGCTTTTTTGTTTGTAATGATAAAATTAAAATAAAAAAATATATAAAAACCTGTCCGAAATAGGTGAGTAATTACGAGTGTATTATATGAACATGTTCAAAAGGAGTGAAAGGCTTGACTGACAGCGAATTTAAGGCGCTTATGCTGAGGTCTGCTGAAAATGCTCATCGTAAGTTGTTTGACGAATATTCGGGATATGTATATTCTATTTGTGCCAATAAGCTGAAAGGCTGCGGCACAAATGAAGATATCGAGGAATGTTTAAGCGATTCATTTGCGGCTATATTCCGATATTTTGACAGCGAGAGCAACAGAAATGGCGACCTGAAAGGCATAATCGGTACGATTACCAAACGCATTGCCGTTGATTATTTCCGTAGATTATCGGGAAAAACAGGCAGAACAGTATCAATTGACGATGAAGAATTTCCGACCATTTCTTCTGACATACGCGTTGATGACGAAACAGAAAAGGCTGTAATACGTGAAATAATTATGGATTGCATTGACAGGCTGGGCGAGCCTGATTCGTCAATCATAGTCTTTTACTTCTTTTATGGCAAGACATCACGGCAAATCGCAAAGCATTTACATATGAGCGATTGGACAGTACAGAAACGAATCAGCAGAGCAAAGAAAAAGCTTGAGAAGCTTCTTTGTGATGCAGGAATAAAAGGGGAGGATATGTGATGAATATACGACATTTTTTCGATAACGCCGATGAAAAGACGATAGACAGAATTACAGAAAAATATCCTCCTTTGAGTTCCGCCGACAAAGAGAGGTTATATGCTATGAGCGAGAAAAAATACAATAAAATAAAGAAGGAAAATACGAAAAATTATATTGAAGTATCGGGAGTTGAGCGATATCGCAAGCCTGTGTGGCAGAAAATGATTAGTGTTGTCGCCGTGGCTGTAGTAGCAATCGGTGCTGTATGCGGTGGGATTGCACTTAATCGCAATGGTGCAGATACAGATTTTTCAGAAAGTAATGTAGAATTGCTTTCTGAAAAGGAGATTGAGGGTATTGCACAGCAGCTTACTGATGAATTTTTTGACTTGAAAAATATTATTTCGTCAAGAGGTGCACCTTATGATGAAAACGACACACTGACATACAAAATCGGAATTTTTGATGATACGTTGGAAAATCCCGAAAAGCATATTTATGAGCGTCTTTTCTACAAAGTAACAGATGAAAGATTTAAATGCTCGCAGGATATTTACAATGCACTAAAAAATATTACATCTGCCACATATCTTCCTGAGGAAAAATACGAGAAAGCAACAATTCCTTGGGAATATTCATGGGATTATGAAAATGAAAAGGAAAAAAATCTTGATTTGTTCTGCAATCTTGGTACAGATGTAAGTATGTTTGAAAATGGTTGTGAAGTTGGCAGAGAGTATTTTTTTGATGCCGAAGGTAATCCTATAGAGGATTTTCCAATTGATTTTGAAGATGATATTGATTGGGAAGCTCCACGCAGTATTTGGATGGCAGATTATATCGAGCATAGCGGTTCACTTTATATGCTTACTCCTGATTATGTCTATGACCCTGTGGGAGTTGTTTATGATTACAATGATGTTATTGAAATTACTGATATCACCAGTGATAGCTTTACAGCTGTAAGATATGCAGATATTTCACAAAATAAAAATATTATTAAAAGGGCTGAATTTAAATTTGTTCTTGAAAATGGCAAATGGTGCATTGATAATTTCTCTGAGTGTGTTCTTGATACTGAGGGTGTTGGAAGTGAAGAAACCGATTACAACGTAATTGCTCAGCAGCTAAGTGATGAATTGCTTGAGTTGGAAAATATAATATTTAATGGCAATATTTCATATGATGAAAACGATTATATATCTTTTAATGTATTCAGGTCAGATGATGCTGAATGGACAGAAAAATATGGCAATGATTGTATAATGTTTAAGGTAACGGATGCAAGGTTTACTTGTCGATATGATTTATATAATAAATTAAGAAGTATTTATTCATCTGTTCCTTGGTTCGCTAAAGATGAAATTGACGTAGCAAGAGGTGATTTTTATTCTTATCTTGGGAACGAATTGAGTAATTATATAAAAGAAGGAAAAATTGATCTTGCAGACGAAGATATTGAACTTTTTATGTTTGGCGATTACAATGGTGAATTGTATGTAATGCCACGCAACCTTGAGGCTGCAGAATTTACTTCTGATGTCATTATAAAGGAAACAGGTGAAAATAGTTTTACAGCAACAAGAAGTTATACAGAACATTATACAGAAGATATAACAAGCGAAAGATGCTTTGATTTTGTCCTTGAAGCAGGAAAATGGAAAATTGACAAAGTATATGTTTCTGATGAAGAATCTGAAAATGAATCAGAGGACGAATACGACTACACTGCAATAGCTACTCAGTTATCAGACAAATTCCTTGAATTTGAAAACATAATTTGCTGTGGTGATGTTTCATATGATGAAAATCAAAGTATTGAATTCTATTTATATGATTCTAACTCACCTGAATCAACTGACAATATGAGCAAAATTTCATTCAATAAGGTGATTGATGAGCAATTTACTTGCAGGCAGGATATTTATGACGAGTTAAGAAAAATCTTTTCAGATTCATATTATCCCGATGATAATATGAAAAATGCTATGTGGGTTGACGGTTCTTATTTGCTTGCATATCTTGGTGACGATTTCAGTATGTATGAAAACGGTGGTAAAATTGATATTGCTGAGAATTTTGA
This sequence comes from Ruminococcus sp., assembly GCA_045531615.1. Taxonomy (GTDB): domain Bacteria; phylum Bacillota; class Clostridia; order Oscillospirales; family Ruminococcaceae; genus Ruminococcus. The sequence goes on along the minus strand of JAZSEJ010000103.1, from coordinate 55,497 downwards.
CAATGATGATGAATTTATATTTGCTTATGGAAGATTTTGTGATTATAATGGTGAATTGTATGTAAGGTTTGTTGATGAAATACCTGATATCTCAGAAATCATTTCAAAATATACTACTGATATTGTAATAACTAATATTGGTGATAATTATTTTACAGCCAAAAGATGTATCAGCAGACATGGCTGGGATAAAGCATATGGTACAGAATTAATATTTGATTTTGTACTTGAAAACGGCGAATGGGTAATAGAAAATTATCGGGAGGGAATGGACGTTGAACGCTCAGCAGCCATGGTATTAGAGCAATATTTACGTGATTCCTATTCTTATGACAATGTTATGCTTAATGCAGATGATATGCGGATACAGGACGACTTTTATTATGAATTGGATCTTCAATTCTGTAGAATACACGTTATTCTTCTTGATCATAACGGCATTGAAACATTAGACGTTGAAGCTTCAATTGCATTGGATGAAAATAGAGTACTGTTTGCAAATATTACAGAACTAAATTGATACTCCTCCTTATGAACCCCGATTTCTTATGAAGTCGGGGTTTCTGCATATCCCCTTGAAATGTGGAAATACTATTCAAGAGGTGAGAATATGAAAGGGAACGACTACAAAAAACAGCGTATATATGCGGATTTAACGCAGAATCTTAATTACATCAAGAAAATAACAGGACATTCAACGGATATACTTGTAAATGAATTTGTCACAGGGGGAATAAAATGCGCATTTCTTTGTTGTGACGGTATGCTTTCTTCACGGGCGGCGGCTGATATGGTGCTTGCTCCTATTACAGATTTACCAAAGCAAGCTAATGCACAGGGACTTTTTGACTATATACAGGCACATATGCTCCTTTCAGCCGACAGAAGCAATCCCGACAATTACGGAGATTTAATGCGGCTGATACATTCGGGCTTTGCGGTATTTATCGCCGAGGGAGCGAATACTGCCCTTGCTTTTGGCGTACAGGGCTTTTCCACAAGGGGAGTGCAGGAGCCGTCAGGAGAGGGAAATATCCTCGGCAGTCACGAGGGGTTTTCCGAGACTATCCGCACGAATATGTCCCTTATACGGCGCAGATTAAAAACTCCCCAGCTTGTAATGAAGATGATAACAAAGGGCAGCAGCTCCAACACGGAAATATGCCTTTGCTATATGAAAGACCGTGTACCGCCGCGACTTCTTGACCGCATAATGAAATCCCTTGATGAAATAGATCTGGAAACCATACTTTCAACAGGCTATATCCGCCCCTTTGTGGAAAAAAAGAGCTTCGAGCTTTTCAGCAGTACAGGCTTGTCGGAGCGTCCTGATGTAGTATGCTCCAAGCTGATTGAGGGCAGGGCGGTTATACTTGTTGACGGCGTGCCTTACGGAATAATTATCCCTCGTTTGTTATGCGAAAGCTTCCACACAATTGACGATTACGCACACAAGCCCTTTTATGCCATATTTCTGCGGTGGATTCGCTACGGTGCGTTTATACTGTCTTTTCTGCTGCCTGCGGTTTATACGGCGATAGTTATGTATCACCCCGAACTGCTTAACAGCACCCTCCTTATGCTTCTTGCACAGGAGGAGGAAAATGCGCCATTATCTTTGCTTACAGAGGCATTTATTGTGCTGATTATGTATGAAGTCATACGTGAGGCAGGTGTGCGCCTGCCCAAGCCTGTAGGCGGTGCAGTGAGTATCATAAGCGGACTTATAATCGGAGATGCGGCAGTAAAATCGGGACTTGTCAGCACTCCTCTGCTGACAATTACAGCATTATCCGTTCTGGGCGGACTTGTTGTTCCCGACCTCAACCCACAGATAACCCTGCTGAGATTTGCATTTCTTGCCGCAGGAGGAATACTTGGATTTTTCGGTATAAGTATACTCGCCTGTGCCGTTTTGACGAATATATGCGGCACAGAGGATTACGGATTCCCCTTTACTGCGCCGATTTCGCCATTTTCTTCAAAAGGAATGGGCGATACCCTGTTCCGTATGGGATTCAGAAAAATGCAGAACAGAAATTTCACCGTGGAGGAATATCATGAGTAATAAAATCACATCATTTCAGCTGTGTTCCCTTATGCTGATAAATGATATATTTGTCCTTTTCTGCATTGGTGGCGGAATATCAGCGGCAACTGCGGCTGGATTTGGTACAGGAAGTCTTATACAGCTAATTTTTGCCGTTCCCCTGATATGTATGTACAAAAAGAGGGGAACTCTTGAGGATAGCGGAAAAATCGGGGAGATTATACTTCTTGCAGGTATAATATTATGGGGCGGAATGCTTTTTTCAATGCTTATGAAAGCAGGTGAGCTTGTTTTTATTCCTTTTGAAAGCTTTGGGAAATGGGGCGGTATCATAACAACTGTTCTCATCGCCGTTGTATGCTTGTATATATCCTCCTCGGGCATAAAGGCTATGTCACGTTCAGCAGTAATTGCGGCGGCTTTAGGGGCTGTATGCCTTGGGATAGTCGTTGTATCAGCGGTAATTCGTTCTGATATGGAAAATATAAAAGCGTCAGAATCAACAGGTTTTTTCCGCGAGTTGTCAAAGGGTTTTGCTTTAAGCGGAGGACTTGCAGGCTTTACCGTAATGCTTGGCTTTGTAAAGGACAATATAACGCGTACCGCCGTGGGTTATTTCATTGCAAAGGGAGTAATATCAGTGGCTGTGCTTATAACAGGAGTACTTGTCTGCGGCGGAATTATGGAAATAGTGGATTTCCCCATAGTATCAGCGGCACAGCTTACACAGCCCTTTTCAGTTCAGCGTATAGATTCGCTGTTTCTCATTGTTTTTACGGTGTTTGCAGTGTATTCCATAGCGGTGCAGGCATCGGCTGCGGAGTACCTTATAGGCGAGGTATTCCCCTTTATAAAGCGTTACAGGTGCAGTATAATCCTTGTTATAATGGCGGTTATAGGCGCTGTATCTGAGAAATGGCATTATCTCGGCATTATAACGGCGGCATTGGCGACAGTGGGATTGATAGTTGTTCCCGTAATATATTTTATCAAGAGGAAAATAAGGGTATGAAGAAAATTATTCTTGCAGTTATGTGTATATTTCTGACAGGGTGCAGTACAGGAATTGACGTAAATGAAATGGCATATGTCAGGGCGGCGGCTATTGAGGGCGATAATGTGACGTTTTCTTTTTATCTTGACGAGAATGTTTTATCTCTTTCAGCTGATACTATTGAAGACGCAAAATCAGCGGCGGAATTGGCTATTGGCAAGGAAATATTCACAGGTCATACAGAGCTTGTGATACTGGGACAGGGAGAGAAACGTGATATCCTTGAATTTATGCTTAATCAGTGGAAAGTGCCGCCTGCCTGTAGGGTTGCATATGCTGAAAACGTGGGGGAGATATTGGAAAACCGCCAAGCAGAGGAAATCGTGGGAGTTCTGAAACGTGCTGAGGAAAAAGATCTTACAGAAAAATGTGATATTGTCACGGTGCTTGGTAAGATACTCAACGGAGAAAACGGGGATTTGCCTGTGCTTATAGATGAGGGGACAATAGAATGATTTTATCCGATAGGTATTGCAATATTAATAAAAATCGTTTATAATTATAATGCGGTGTGAAAAATACCGCAAATTTACATAAGGAACGATAACTATGAACAAATCCACCAACTGCGAAATGTGTACAAACTACGTCTATGATGAGGATTACGACTGCTATGTATGTATGATAAACCTTGACGAGGACGAGATGTGCCGATTTTTATCGGGTACGAATTACGCCTGTCCCTATTTCCGTCTTGATGATGAATATGGGGTTGTAAGGCATCAGAATTAAGCCAACACCGCACAAGATTAATCTGTGCGGCGTTTTTATTCGCAATTTCCGAATTATCCCCAAATGTTCTGCATATACATTTACTGTCCGCAGAACAAGGCAGAAAGGGAGTGGTCGGAGTGAAGGAACAGCCTGCGCAGAGGGCAATAACGCTGGGACAGTATATAATAGAAAATCGGGCAACAGTGCGGTCAGCGGCGAAAAAATTCGGGATATCAAAGAGTACCGTACATAAGGACGTAAGTGAAAGGCTGAAAAAGGAAAATCCCGTGTTATACAAGGAAGTAAAGGATATATTGGAAATAAACAAGCAGGAGCGACATATCAGGGGAGGTCTTGCTACAAAGCGGAAATACAGCGAGATAGCCGAGAGAAGAAAAAAACAGGGACAGCAATTCTGAAACAGTTCAGAACGCTATCCCCTATCTATATAAAACAGCACTATTTCCGTACAGCTGCTCATGGGCGGCACCGGTGCCTTAAAGACATCAGCCGATGTACAGGGATATTGCCGTATAATATATTCTATGCAGAAAAAGCATAAAACGACAAAGAAAATATTGCCATATCTGCACAAAGAAAAATGTTAAAATACTGTCTTTTTTGATATGCGAACGGAATTTGTCATTTTTGTAACCAATTTGTATTTTAGCTGATACAATGCTGTTATTGCAATATACCGTCAAATGGAGTATAATATCATCATAGGGAAAAAGAAGTTTTTAATTGGAAAAAGAAATAAACAATAGCATAATGCAAAATGGCCGCCGTGGAAATATCCGCGGCGGTTCTTCTTTTTGTTGATTTTAACTAATTATTTGCGGGAAGTATATTTTTTGAAAAATATACTTGAAAAATTGTACAGAAGTTGGTATAATATCTATATATGCTTATGAAAGGAATTTTAAAATGAAAAAGTTTATAAGAATGTGCGTGGGAATACTTCCAAAGAAACTGCAGGATATTTATTATAAATATGAGGAAAAATGGCTTTATATCTTTTTTGGTGGACTTACAACTGTTGTCAGCTTTATAACAGCCGGAATTGCAAAGTATTTTCTTGAACGGGCCGGATTGGGTGCTGATGCTGTAAGTGATATAAGTACTGCTATATCATGGGTTTGTGCAGTAACCTTTGCGTATCTGACTAACAGAGTGTGGGTTTTTGATTCAAATGCTTCAGGAAAAAAAGAGCTTGTTAAGGAATTCTTATCTTTTTATGGTGGACGAATTGCGACTTTCTTTACCGAAATTATAATGATGAGAGTTTTGTTCTCGTGGATTGGCATAAATTATTGGGTTGCAAAAATATTTGCAAATGTAGTTGTGTTGATATTAAATTATGTAATCAGCAAGCTCTTTGTATTCAAGAAGAAAGATGAAACCAAGACAAATGGATAATATAAAAATTGGAAATGTAACCCTGGAAAAATCGGCGGCTTTAGCACCAATGGCAGGGGTAGCGGACAAGGTATACCGCCTTATGTGCAGGGAGTACGGTGCGGCATATACAGTAAGCGAAATGGTATCAGCAAAGGGCATATGCTACAGTGACAAGAAAACTGCAGAGCTTTGTACAATAACCGAGGGCGAGCGCCCTATGGGAATTCAGCTTTTCGGCTATGAAGCTGACTTTATGGCGGAGGCTGTTAAAATCGTGTTGGAATACAAGCCTGATATCATTGATATAAATATGGGCTGTCCCGTTCCTAAGGTTGTAAATACGGGAGCAGGCTCAGCACTTATGAAAAATCCTAAGCTTGCCGCTGAAATTACAGAAGCCGCAGTAAAAGCGGCAGGAGATGTCCCTGTAACAGTGAAAATACGAAGCGGTTGGTCTGCTGATACAATAAACGCGGTGGAAATGGCGAAGGCAGTAGAATCCGCAGGTGCAGCGGCAGTTGCAGTACACGGACGCACAAGAGATATGTTCTATAGCGGAACTGCTGACTATAGCATCATAAAAGCTGTCAAGGAAGCTGTAAAAATTCCAGTAATTGGTAACGGCGATATAACTGACGGTGAAAGTTGTCTGCGTATGTACCGTGAAACGGGCTGTGACCTTGTTATGATAGGCAGGGGCAGCTATGGAAATCCTTTTATTTTTGATGAAATAAGGGCAGCGATTGAGGCCAGAGAGTACACCTTGCCAACAGTTGAGGAGAAAATGAAGGTTATGCTGCGGCATATAAGGCTTATGCTTGAAAATAGCGCTAAGCCCGAGGAATTTGCTATACATGAGGCGAGAAAACACGCTGCCTGGTATATGAACGGCTATTACGGTTCTGCTAAATTCCGCGGACGATGCTACACCCTTTCTTCGTATGCAGAGGCTGAAAGCCTTGCAGATGAGTTTATACAGCTGCAATTGAGCAGATTGCATAAAATTTAAAAGCAAACTTCGTTAAATATAACGAAACGCCCGAAATCACGTAATATTGCGGAATGTTGTGATAAATCAAAAATAAAGCATAAAAAATCAGTAGAAAGTGCAAAATGACAATTGCAAAATAAAAACTAATGTGTTATAATAAAGAATGAGGAAAATATGTGCGCAATTGTCAGGCTGCAGAGAAAAAAAGGAGATTTCAATGAAGCTCAGAACAAAATGTGCCGCTGTATCAGCGGTATTTGCAGCTTTCATAATGACCTGTACGGGCTGTTCAACAAGAACTGTAGGAAAAATGGGCGAATCGCCAACTGGCAATCCCCCAGCCACAGAGCCTGCGGTTACTACGGAAGCACCAACGGCAGAGCCTACAACTGAACCTGTCCCCGAGGACAAAAGAGTTCACGTTATTGCTGCAGGTGATAATCTGATTCACTATTCAGTTTTTAAGAATGCGGAAAGACTTGCAGGGCCTGGCGAGAACTATAACTTCAAGCCTCTTTATGAGCCTGTAAAGTACCTTATTGAGGGTGCAGATCTTGCTATACTCAACCAGGAAACAATTATAAGCCAAAGCAATCCTATAAGGGGCGCTGATGGAGGAGCACTTCTGTTTAACTCTCCACCTGAGGTTGCAGATGCGGTAATTGATCTTGGCTTTGATGTTTTCACAATGGCAAACAATCATCTTCTCGATTTCGGTGCATCAGCAACTATAGAATCAATTAATTTCTGGAACGATAAGGCTTCTGTTCACGATTTAACAGTTCTCGGAGCGTATCTCAACGAGGAAGATTCAAACAATATCCGTGTCCGTGAGGTTAATGGCGTAAAAATCGCATTTCTTGCCTACGCAGAGCACCTCAACGGCTTCGAAATCCCCTATGATTCACCGCTCCGTGTTGTTATGAATCACGAGACAGACGTTATTGAACGTCAGATTAAGGAAGCCAATGAAATCGCCGATGCTGTTATTGTAGCGGCTCACTGGGGCGTTGAAGATACAACTCTTGTATCTGAGGACAGAATTGCTCTTGCAAACCAGATGGTTAACTGGGGAGCCGATGTTATACTCGGCGCTCATACCCATACAGCTGAAACTATGGAATGGATAGAGCGTGAGGACGGCACAAAGGGCTTTGTGTTTTACTCTATGGGTAATTTCATATGCTGTCAGACAGACAACTTCAATCTTGTAGGCGAAATGCCTGATTTCGATGTTGTGGTGGATGGTGCAACAGGTGAGGTTCGCCTGGAAAACGTGGGAGTAATTCCAAATATAATCCACTACGAAGTAGGAGATTACGCTAATCTTGCGGTATATCCCTATAGTAAGTATACGCCTGAAATGGCGGCTGCGCATGGCATACCCTATGCGATACCTGCGGGAACATATAACTATTTCAGCTATGATGTACTGAATGAGATAATTGAGAATGCAATTCCTGAGGAATTTCGCAAGCTTGATAAGTAAAAAATTAATTCACAATTTGTTCACAAATCGCTTAATCAACGTAAAATCAAGCTTAAATGGATTGTGCAAACTGTGCAAAAAGGCTACCGCCTGTTTATTTAAAATACCAAAAACAATATAAACCTATTTACTTTTTTGAAGACTTGATATATAATGTAATCATGAATAAATATAGAAACTGGGAGTAACATCTCATCACGGCAGTGTGATGCGTCTTATGCTGATACTGCGATAATGTGAAGAACTGTGTTTGTTTATGATGCGACAGGGACTGTACAAAGTTTCGTGTCAATGACATCCGCAGTGGATGTCGGTGTAAGACCTGATATAATTAAAGGGGCAGTTGTTCCTTTGTTATATAAACAATTAATGAAGAAGGAGGAAAAAAACATGAAGACAAAAAAGATAGTCATCGGAACTATGGCAGCAGCTATGCTTTCACTTTCCGTATGCTCACTCATCCCCGCTGCAGCTGCAGGCGAAACAGTGCAGATTAGCGCAGGCAATGCAAATGCGGAGGCTGGTGGAACATTTGAGGTGGAGGTGACACTCGCAGATATTCCTGATCCAGGTGTTCGTGGATGCAGCTTCTCAATTGAGTTTGATAAGTCTATTATCTCAGTTACTGATATTGTTGCAGGCGAACTCACAAAGACAGGAGTTGATTCAAGCGACCCTTCTGCATCTATGCTTCCCATTTTTAACGTTAGTTTAGAGAATGATGAGGGCTTCGCCAGCGTTATGTGGTCAACAGCAATTGACGACTCAACATACTGGCTCAAGGGCGAGGGCGTTCTCTGTACTATTAAGGGAGAAGTTGCATCAGGTGCTCAAGATGGTGCAAAATCAAGCATTGACATCGTACCTGTAAAGCGTATGACAAATACTGAATCAGGCGTTGAAAACGATGTTATTGACTGCGGTTATATCAAAGATGACGTAAGAGTTTCTTATGAAGTAAAGACAACTTCAGGTTCTGTTACTGTTGGAAGCGGCACACCTTCAACAAGTGTAACGCTCAAGGGCGATGCTAACTGTGACGGCGATGTTACAATGGCAGACGCAGCAGCAATTTTCCAGTCAATCGGTAACCCTGATAAGTACGGTCTTTCAGAAACAGGCGCTGCAAATGCAGATGTTGTTTCACCCGTAGGTGTTACAGCAGCAGACGCTGTTGAGATTCAGAAACTCACTGCCGGAATTATTGATAAGCTTTAATTGCCGTCGATTCCAGGATTATCTGATTTGTCCCCCTTACAAAGGAATACAAACCCAATTTATAAGTTATTAATAGGTTTAAAAACCTAAAAGAAAGGAATTATTACAAATGAAGAAATTTATTTCTGCAGCATCTGCAATGGCAATGGCTGCATCATTAGTAGGCTCAGCTATTCCTTTTACAACAGTAGCTGCTGAGGCTTCCAAGACACTTGAACTCAGAGCATACGTTGATAAGGATAACAAGGCTGTAAGCACAACAATTTCTGCAGCTGATATCGCTGCTGGTGACGTTACAATTCCCGTTGGTCTTTACTATGTAGAAAAGACTGCTGATACAAAGTCAATCCGTGCAAGCTTCGGTATTTCTTCCAAGGACGGCGACGCTTCAAAGGTTGTTTTCGGTGATGCAAGCGGTGCACCTTACGGTCCTAACGCTACATACTTCAACGCAAACCAGTCTGTAACAATTGCTGACGGTTCTTCTGTAGATATTGCTAATATTGTTACTTGGACAGGTACAATGGCAACTTCTAAGAAGGGTACACAGTTCAAGGGTACAGGTACATATACTTGCAGCCTTGATACAAAGCAGAATTCACAGAACTGGGATACAGCTTGGGGTTCACTCATCTGGGCTGAGCCATATACAGGCGGTTACGCTTGGACAGGTACAGCATCTGACTCTTTCCCTGGCTTCGTATTTGACTGTACATTCCCCAAGGGAACACCTGCAGGTACATACACAATCGAGTTCATCAACATGGTTCCCGATCCTGCATTCCCTGACGTTTGGTCTACAATGATTGAGAGTTCTGACGGCGGCGGCGTATATACTAAGGACGCTGGCAACCTCAACTGCAAGAGCCTTACAATCACAATCGAGGGTAGCGGTTCTACAACTCCTCAGCCTACAGAGGCTCCTACAAAGGCACCTACAGCAGCTCCTACAGCAGCTCCTACAAAGGCACCTACACAGGGTGGCTCTACAGGCGGCAGTACAGACGTTCAGGCTGACTTCGTAGTAACTGGTGATAAGGTTAACTATGTAGCTGGTAAGGAAACAGTTATGGACTTCACAGTTCAGTCTGGCGGCCACAAGGGCGCTATGATCGGTTTTGAGCTTGCAGATCTTCCTGCTGGTATCACTGCTGAGGTAGACGGTTTCTGCTATGCATTCGACGATATGCCTGCTTGGGAGCCATTAGGCGAGCAGTGGGCTTGTAAGTGTATGGATCCTTCTACACAGGATCCCCGTGCGTTCGTTGATGGCGAAGCTATCATCAGCCTTGCACTCACAGTTCCTTCTACAATTGCTGACGGTACATATGATATCGGCCTCGATTACTTCCACGTAGTTGAGCAGCCTTCTGAGAAGATCGGACCAATCGTTGAGTTCGACGCTAAGGTTGTTCCCGGACAGCTCATCGTTGGCTCTGGCACATCTCAGCAGCCTACAGAGGCTCCTACAAAGGCTCCTACACAGGGTGGCAGCTCTGATACTCAGGCTGACTTCGTAGTAACAGGTGCTGAGGTTACATATGATGCTACTAAGGATACACTTATGGACTTCACAGTTGAGTCCAACGGTCACAAGGGTGCTATGATCGGCTTTGAGCTTGCAGATCTTCCTGCTGGTATCACTGCTGAAGTAGACGGTTTCTGCTATGCATTCGACGATATGCCTGCTTGGGAGCCATTAGGCGAGCAGTGGGCTTGTAAGTGCATGGACCCTGCAACACAGGATCCTCGTACATTCACAGATGGTGAGGCAATCATCAGCCTTACACTCAATGTTCCTGCTGATATCAAGGCTGGCACATATGAAATCGACCTCGATTACTTCCACGTAGTTGAGCAGCCTTCTGAGAAGATCGGACCAATCGTTGAGTTCGACGCTACAGTAGTTCCTGGTAAGCTTATCGTTCCTGGTTCAACTACACAGGATCCTACACAGGCTCCTACATCAGCTCCTCAGCCTACAGACGCTCCTATAGGTGATGTTCTTTACGGTGATGCTAACTGCAATGGCAAGGTAGATATCGCTGACGTTGTTGTACTCAACAAGTGGCTCAACGACAACTCTGCTTACGCTATGACAGCTCAGGGCAAGATCAATGCTGACTGCTGCGACGCTAAGGCTGGTACACCTGATGAAAACGACTCCAAGGCTATTATTCAGAGCCTCGTTCACCTTAACGATGGCAAGAAGCTTCCTTGGACAGCTGCTGATCTTAAGTAATTTTTAAGAGTAACGCGTTTTATAAAGTAATTAAATAGAGCGTATGCTCGGAAAGGAAATGCACAAATGAAGAAACTGCTTTCAGCAGTAACGTCTGTCTTAATGGCTAGTTCATTTGTAACAAGTGCATTTGCTTCGTCCTTTAATGTTAGTGCTGCCGGCGGAGTATCCGCTGTGCAGCCTAATGTTAGTATGGAGGAAGTAATAGACAGAGCTGCTAATAAATATGCTGTTCAGAATGACTTCGTTGTAACAGGTTCCAAGGTTAATTATGTAGCTGGTAAGGATGCAGTTATTGATTTCACAGTTCAGTCAGGCGGCCATAAGGGCGCAATGATTGGCTTTGAACTTGCTGATCTTCCTGCAGGAATCACGGCAGAGGTAGATGGATTCTGCTATGCATTTGATGATATGCCTGCATGGGAAATATTAGGAGAACAGTGGTCATCTAAGTGTATGGATCCTGCAACACAGGATCCCCGTGCATTTAATGACGGTGAGGTAATTGTAAGCCTTACACTCAATGTTCCCTCTAATATTGCAGATGGCACATATGACATTGACCTTGAGTATTTCCACGTAGTTGAGCAGCCCAGTGAGGTAGTTGGACCTATCGTAGAATTTGACGCTAAGGTTGTTCCCGGACAGCTTATCGTTGGCAATGGTAGTTCAACAACACCTACAACAGGCGGCAATAACGGAAACAGTGGAAATACTGGTAACAGCGGTAGCGTTCAGAATGATTTCGTAGTAACAGGTGCAACAGTTACATACGATTCAGCTAAGGACACAGTAATGGACTTCACAGTAGAGTCCAATGGTCATAAGGGTGCAATGATCGGTTTTGTACTTGCAGATCTTCCTGCTGGTATCAAGGCTGAGGTAGATACATTCTGCTATGCATTCGATGATATGCCTGCATGGGAGCCATTAGGCGAGCAGTGGGCTTGTAAGTGTATGGACCCTGCAACACAGGATCCCCGTACATTCACAGATGGTGAGGTAATTATCAGCCTTACTCTTGATGTACCTGCAAACATTGCAGAGGGTACATATACAATCGACCTTGAGTACTTCCACGTAGTTGAGCAGCCTAGCGAAGCAGTTGGCCCTATCGTAGAGTTCGACGCTAAGGTTATTCCTGGTAAGCTCATCGTTGGCGGTTCAACAACTCCTTCTGATACAGAGACACCTGATGACTTCCTCATCGAGGGTTCAACTCTTGTATTCACAAAGGGCGATGATTACACAAAGAACAACGTGATGGACTTCACAGTTGAGCCAGGTAATCACAAGGGCGCTACACTTTCATTTGAAATCGATACACTTCCTGCAGGTATCAAGGCAGAAGTAGATCCTTTCTGTTATGCATTTGATAACACACCTTCTTGGGAAGTATATGGCGACAGCTATATTGCACACACACGTAACGCAGCTGAGGAGCCTCAGAGCTTCAAGGATGGCGGTACAGTTGCAAGTCTTAAGCTTACAATTCCTGCTGATATTGCAGTTGGCGAGTATGAGATCGACTTCTCTAACTTCCACGTAGTTGAGCAGGGAAGCGAAGCATCCGGTAAGATCATTGAGTTTGACTCAAAGGTTGTTCCTGGTAAGGTTATTATCAAGGAAGCTGGAGCAGAAGAGAATCCTACAGAAGCTCCTGTAAATCCTGCAGAGGGCGAAGCAGTATGGGTAATTGATACAGTAGAGGGTACACCTGGTGAATCTGTAAACGTTCCCGTATTTGTAAAGGGTAACTCAACACTTGAAGTAGCAGGTGCTACATTCGAAATCACTGCAAACGGCGCAGACTTCAATAAGGTTACAGGACCTTGTGCAGCATACGGCAACGCAGCAATCACAAACAACGCTAAGACAAATGAGTTTGCATTTGCTCAGGGTAAGGGTCAGGGCAGTGCAGCAGCTGACAAGGCTGTAATTATGACTCTTACTTACGACGTTCCTGCCGACGCTACAGGTACAATTCCAGTAGAGTGGGCAAACGTAGTAGTATCCGATACAAACGGCAACCTTATCACATCAAAGGTTAAGGTAGAAAACGGTGCAATCGTTATCAAGGACACACCTGTTGTTGATGGCGCAGCAGTATGGGTAATTGATACAGTAGATGGTACACCTGGCCAGCCTGTAGATGTTCCCGTATTTGTAAAGGGTAACTCAACACTTGAAGTAGCAGGTGCTACATTCGAAATCGCTGCAAACGGCGCAGGCTTCAATAAGGTTACAGGACCTTGTGCAGCATACGGCAACGCAGCAATCACAAACAACGCTAAGACAAATGAGTTTGCATTCGCTCAGGCAGCAGGTCAGGGCAGTGCAGCAGCTGATCAGGCTGTAATTATGACTCTTACTTACGACGTTCCTGCTGACGCTTCAGGCATTATCCCTGTAGAGTGGGCAAATGTAACAGTTTCTGATACAAACGGCAACCTTATCACAGAAAAGGTTAAGGTAGAAAATGGTGCTATCATCATTGACGTACCTACAACAGAGGCTACATCAGCTCCCACAACAGCAGCACCTACAACTGAAACAACAGCAGCTCCTACAACAGTAGCATCTACAGCAGAGGCTACAGCAGCTCCTACAACAGCTGCATCCACAGCAGAGGGTACAGCAGCTCCTACAACAGCTGCATCTACAGCAGAGGTTACAGCAGCTCCTACAACAGCAGCTCCTGCAGCTCCTACAACAGCAGCGCCTACAACACAGGTTGCTCCTCCTACAACATCAGCTCCTATCCTTCCTGAGGAGGGCGAGGCAGTTTGGGTAATTGATACAGTTCACGGTAAACCCGGCGAGTCTGTAACTGTACCCGTATTTGTACAGGGTAACTCAATTCTTGAGGTAGCTGGTGCTACATTTACAGTTAACGCTGATGGCGTTGGCTTCAACAATGTTTCTGATAACTGTGCAGCTTATGGCAACGCAGCAATCATTAACAACGCTGATACAAGCGAATACGCATTTGCTCAGGCAGCAGGTCAGGGCAGTGCAGCAGCTGATCAGGCTGTAATCATGAACATCACATATGATATACCTGCAAGTGCTACAGGAACAATTCCTGTAACATGGGCAAACGTAGTTGTAAGTGATACAAACGGAAATCTCATTACAGAAAAGGTAATACTTGTTAACGGTGCAATCATTATCGATACACCTGAGACAACAACACCTCCTTCTGGCGGTGATGTAACAACAGCAGCTCCTACAACAGAAGCTCCTGAAGTACTAACAACAGCAGCACCTACAACAGTAGGCGGCTCTGATGTACCAACAACAGCAGCTCCTACAACAGAAGCTCCTGAAGTACCAACAACAGCAGCACCCACAACAGCTAGTGGTACAGCAGCTCCAACAACAGCAGCACCCACAACAGCTAGTGGCACAGCAGCTCCAACAACAGCAGCTCCTACAACAGAGGCTCCTGAAGTGCCAACAACAGCAGCTCCTACAACAGAGGCTCCTCAGCCTGGAACAACTGTAACAATTCAGCCTGGTTCAATTATTTGGCAGGGTGAAACTGTAACAGCAGCTCCTGGTGAAACAGTTGAACTCAACTTCATCGTTAACGATCCTAACAATGCTCAGCTCGTAATCGGCGGTGCAAACTTCGCAATCGATGCTGATGGCAACTTAGTACTCGTTGATGGTAACGGATCAGATGCTTACGGCTCTGGTCTTGATAAGAACCTTGACACTAAGGAATTTGCATTTGCATCTCCTAAGGGTGAAGGAACAGCAGCTCCTGACGGCTCTAAGGTAATTACTCTTACATTTGAGGTACCTGCAGACGCTAAGGACGGCGACACATTCGAAATCGGTATGTCAAATCTGGTAGTTTCTGATGCAAATGGAAATATCATTTCTGACAAGGTACTCGTAATTGATGGTAAGATTGTTGTTAAGGCTCCTGTAACAACAGAACCTCCTGTTACAACAGTAACAGATCCTGCTGTAACAACAGTGACAGATCCTTCTACAACAACAGTTTCTTCATCAGTATCTACAGTAGTAACACCTGAAGTATCAACAACAACAGATCCTGGTCAGGTAAGTCCTGGAACAGATATTCCTACAACTTCTGCAAAGGATCCTGTGATAAAGGGTGATTCATCAGTTTCTGTAGCAGTTGTTGACGGTTACTTCTTCAGCCACGACCCAAGACCTTTCCCTGCTGAAATGGTAATTGCTAAGTATGTTGAAGATGAAAACGGCATTGCTGACTTTGATCCTTCAAAGGTAACATTTGAGGATACTGTAAACGGCGGCAGCACACCTATGGCTGCATACAGAGAGTCACAGACAGACTTCACTTATAAGCTCAATGTATTCTATGATGGCGAGCCTCTCTATCTTGAGGATGGCACAAGAGCTGTTGTAACAGCTTACATTGGTGTTAAGGGTGACTCTAACCTTGATAACAAGGTTGACTCCTCTGACGCAACAAACGTTCTCGCATACTACGCTGCTCTTATGACAGGTGGTAAGGCTGAGACAACAAGAATTACTCCTGCAGAGAATGAGATAGTTAATGCACATCCTGAGCTTGATGTTCTCGGTAAGTTCCTCGTAGACGTTGATCTCGACTGCTACAGCAAGGATAACTGGAACCTTAAGCACAACAGAACAATTGACTCCAGTGACGCAAGCTGGGTACTCACATTCTATGCTAACGTAATGACAAGCAATAACCTTCCTGCTTACGACAACTGGATTATGACACTTGGCGGAAGCTATAAGGAAAGCTTTGAAGATTATTCTCAGAACGGAACAATTTTCGACGCAGAATAATAATCGTTAAAAAACAGGGCCTTCGGGTCCTGTTTTTTTGTGCTTATTTAAGCCGTGTAAGAATAAGAATCAATGCAAAACAGATGTTTTTGTTTAAAATAAACATGGGAGTTATACTATTTGATATATACCACTAAAATATAACCAAATGTAGTGTTTGGAAAAGCGTTTATAAGCTATTTATGGGCAAAAAATCCTGTTGACAAATAACGAAAAACGTGATATAATAGACAAAAAGGAAAAAGATATGAATTTTTACATAGGGAAATCACTAAAAAAACAGAAATCTTTTACTAAAAATTAGTAATGAAGTATAAAGTTGTGAAATACACACAAAAAAAGAGCCGATAAATTGTCAATGTTTATTCAGAAAAATCTGTGATTTATCTTGACTTATTGGGATTTGTATGATAAAATGGTAGTATGGATTTTTGACAGGCTTTATCTATATATTGCCTTGGCAAAGATAACTCGGAAAAGAAGGGGACAATCTTCAAAAACCGAGAAAAAAATATGATAGAGAGGTATAGAACAATGAAGAACTCATTATTCAAGAGAGCCATTGCCGTAGCATCTGCTGTTCCGGTTGCTCTCACACAGTGTCTGAGTGTTGCTAACGCTGTATATGTTGATTATTCTGTTTCTACAGCTGCTGAAGCTGACAGCACAACATTCACACTTGACAAGGGCGAGGCTACAAGCATTTTTTACATTGAACCAAACGAGGATGTAGAGGCTTACGTTCGTGAAGGTAATGTATTTACAAAGTCTTCAAACTGGAACTCAAGACTTGCAACTGCTATTTCAAATGTAGATGCAACAAATGGTGTGCTTGATCTTTCAAAGGCTTATGAGCTTGCAATCGAAAAGTCAGGCGATCAGAAGGAAGTAGTATCAAGCCTTATCGATCAGATGGGCGATGTTACATATTCCGTATCTGAAGACGGAATGATAACAATCGAGGGTACTCTCGGTGATGTTACACCTACATTTACAGCAGGTGGTTCTAACACAATCGGTGGAGCATTAAAGGATCTTGCTGCAGAGTACGGTGTAGAGGATCTTGATACTCCTGACAATTTCTTTGAGGATGTTGTTATCGGCTGCAGCGTTAAGGCTGTTGTTGATGGCTCAAAGCTTGCTGACGGTACAGTTGTTACAGCTTCTTTTGAGCTTACTGATACTGCTACAGGTAAGGTTTACAAGGGCTTAGGAGCTATTGACTGGGCACTTGAAAAGTTTGATCTTCTTAAGAGCACAGCTAAGGATGCTTGTGACGAGTATAGCGAGTATGTTGATACAACAGATGCTTACAAGCAGATTGATGACTCTGTTTCATTCTATGTAGACAAGCTTGAAGCTGCTAAGAAGTACATTGCTAAGGCTTACGAGTTTGAAAAGTCAATCTCAGCTGCTACAACTGCTGATGCAATTGCTCAGGCTAAGGATATCTTTGCAAATGATTACAATAATACAATTCCTGTAATCAACAAGAAGGTTAACAGAGAGCTCCCAGATTCATTTGCACAGGCTGCTGGAAATGAAAAGGCTCAGGAGTACTACAACAAGGCTCTTGGTGCGCTTAATGGAAAGGTTGCTCCTTATACATTCGATATCACACTTGATGAGTGTGCAGCACTTGCTGATGGTTTCACTGACATTACTGCTTCTGTTTCAAATGGCGTGGCTACATTTACAGCTAAGTTTGAAGATAAGGAAGCTGCAGCAGCTGAGGCTTATATCGAAGGCGAGTACAATGTAAACGTTGTAGAGATCTACAAGACAATCACAGTTATTGGAGATGCAACAACACTGGCTGATGCAGCAGGCGGTTTCGCTACAGCTGATATCCAGATTGAAAGAGTTGTAAAGGTTGAGGATGTAGTTACAACAACTACTACAACCACAACATCTGCAACTACAGATACAACAGAAACAACTGTTACAACAGTTTCTACAGTTGACGGCAGTGATGTTGTAACAACAGCATCTACAGTAGAAGGCGGTGACGTTGTAACAACAACAGCATCTACAGTAGAAGGTGGCGATGTTGTAACAACAACAGTATCCACAGTTGATACTCCTGGTTCTTCAACTACAACAACAAGAACTGAAACAAAGTATGTTGTAAACTTTGATACACAGACAGTAGTTGGCTTCTATCTTGATATTGACCCTGAGTTCAACATTGAGCAGGTTAAGTCACTTGGCTACAGCGTAGACTACTCCGTACTTTCTTACGGTGAGGACGGCTCACTTGTTAGCCAGGAAGTAATCATCAAGGGCGATGTAGTAGACATCACAAAGTCTATCGAGTTCAAGGATGTTCCCGCTGACGTATTCAAGCTTATCAATACAGATAACGTAAATCAGTTTGCAGCACAGATTCAGATCTATGCTACAGAGGATATCACAGCAGCTGACGGTACAGTAGTTGCTAAGGCTGGCGATGCACTTAAGAATGTTGACGGAAGCTCTGTTTCTGCTACAGCTTACATCGGTGTTAAGGGTGACGCAAGCCTTGATATGAAGGCTGACTCTATCGACGCTTCAGTAGTTCTTGCATGGTATGCTAAGATTTCTACAGGCGGCGTTCCTGGTGAAATCCAGTTCTCCAACAACGATCTCCTCGTACAGAACAACCCTGTACTTGATGACTTCGCAGCATTCCTTGCTGACGTTGACAACGAGAACGATTCTGCAAACTATGTAACTCTTAAGACTGCAAGAACAATCGATTCTAAGGATTCTTCTAACATCCTTGCTTACTATGCACAGTTAATGACAGGTGCTAAGGCTGGAAGAGATACTTGGAACAACGTTCTTGGCGAATACGGCAAATACAACTAATCAATTCATAATGTTAAGTCTGCCGTCAGAAACGACGGCAGATAGACATAAATATTAATTATTAATAATCTGAAAGGAAAGTAACGAAAATGAAAAATTCATTAAAGAGAGCAGCTTCTCTCATCGCTCTTGGTGCTGTTGCAGCTTCTGCTTGTTCTTTAAACGCATTTGCAGACGGCAGCAAGTTCAGTGCTGACGGTGGTTTCTCAAAAGAGGAAATCGCTGCTTCAGCAGTAAAGCCCACACTTACAGCTACACAGAAGGTTATCACACTTGAAGAGGCAGCTGAAACACAGAAAATTGAAATTACTGTAAAGGGTGCTGATGCTAAGTACGCTTCTACAGGTATGCACATCTACTATGACAAGGGTCTCCAGATTGAGACAAACAGATTTGGCAAGCCTGTTGCAGGCCTTGGCCCTGCAGGTGATTACCTCACAACAAAGACTCCTGACGTAGATCCTACAGCTGCTGATTTTGATATGGAAGGTATCTTCGTAACAACAGCTGGTGAAGAAGACTACGGTCTTGACGGCGTTCTTATCACAATGAACGTTACAATCGAGAATCCTGTTGCTGGTGCTGTATATCCTATCGACATCATCTACAGATCCAACGCTACAAACGAAGACCTCTTCGTAAACAAGGCTGTTGACCAGGCTGGTAAGCTTATGCAGGCTTATACTTGGACACAGGGTATCTTTAACAAGGATTACAACAACAACTTCGTAGCTAACGCTGACGATGTTGCTAAGTGCCCTGCTCTTGCTGAAATCGCTAAGGATATGGATGGTTACATCGCTATCGCTGGCGGTGAGGCTCCTACAGAGGCTCCTACAACAGAAGCTCCTACAGAGCCTGCTACAACAGAAGCTCCTACAGAGCCTGCTACAACAGTTGAGACTACAGTTGCTTCTACAACTGATGTAACAACAACTGATGCTACAACAACTGAGGCTACAACAACAGCTAAGAAGACAACAACTAAGAAGACAACAGCTAAGAAGGACGACTCACCTAAGACAGGTGTAGCTGGCGCTGGTGTTGCAGTTGCTGGTCTTGCAGTTGCTCTCGGTACTGCATTTGTTCTCAGAAAGAAGGAAGACTAATTAATTAGTCATAACTCTTAATGAATAATAAAAGCTCTCCATATGGAGAGCTTTTTTATGTTATTTTATCTGCCAATCGGGGAGATCGCGCTGCATAGCACCAAATATCCGCATCTTTGAGCCGTGATTCTGCCTGTCAAGGTATGCTGTAAGCTCCTTGGTACGCTGTCGGTTTGTATGTCCGTCTGCTTTGCAATTTAGCTTTAACACAGGTATTTCCATTTTTTTAGCTGCCTTTCGTATATCCTTTTCTGGAGCAAGAACAAGGGGACGGATTATTGATATATTCTTGTCATCAAGGAGCGTCACAGGTGAAAAACAGCCGATTCGCCCCTCAGTGAGCAGATTCATAAGAAAAGTTTCAACAGCATCATCGAGATTATGCCCTAAAGCAAGCTTTGTATAGTTATTATCAGCTGCAAAATTGTTCAGCGCACCACGCCGCATTCTTGCACAAAGACTGCAAGGGGATTTTTCATTGCGGATATCAAATACTATTTCCCCTATATGAGTTGGAATAATTATATGCTCAATCCCAATTTTTTCGCAATATTTCGTTATCTGAGAAAAGTCTGCTGGTATACCGTCAAAGTTGGGATCAACTGAAACAGCAGTAATTTCACAGCTTATACCCATTATGTCACGAATTCGCACAAGTCCTGCAAGCAAAATCAGACTATCCTTGCCACCCGAAACTCCTACAGCAACGCGGTCTCCGTCGGTGAGCATATGATATTGTTGAATTGCCTTGCGTAGATATCCTAAAATTTTCTGCATAAAATCCTCCAAAATCGAATTGTACTATTAAATTATACAGCATAACAGAAAAAATTGCAATAAGATATTGCAAAAATCGAAAAAATGTTATATAATGTTAAGTAGAAATATATTTTCACAAAAGAAAGGTAAAAAATATGACACAAGAATTAAAAAATCTGCTTATTATGCTTGGCTCAATTGTAGTTGTACTACTTATTATAGTGATTTTTTTCGGCAGCAAGGGTCCAATGCGTAAGCTTATCGGCTTTTTTATAGAGGAAACTGACGGTGAAACTGTCCGCGGAAGCAGAAAATCCGAGGATTTGCAGAAGTACAGCAATGAGCCGATAGTGGAAATGGTTAAGCTTATCCGCAAAACCGATGATAGGCTTCGTGTATACGAAAGCGATGGAAGTATGCACATTGTTGATCCATACTATGAACTGGAATTTGTCACACGTAAGGGTAAAATGCTTAAAATAGCTTGTTCTGAGACAGCATACGGACAAATCCCCTTTAACGAGGAAGGTTCACTGACCTACAAAAGAAATACCCTTGTGAAGTTCAAATTTTATGAGGGAATAATCTATAACGATACGGAGCAGCAGAATGGTTAATTTTAATAATGACTGGGATAAAATATTAGATGGTGAATTCGATAAAGACTATTATCTCAAGCTGAGACAATTTCTCATAAATGAGTATAAATCTCAGAGAATATATCCGTCAATGTATGATATTTTCAACGCAATGAAGCTGACATCCTACGACAGCGTAAAATGCGTTATAATAGGGCAAGATCCCTACCACGGAGAGGGGCAGGCTCACGGTCTGAGCTTTTCTGTTAGAAAGGGTATTACTCCGCCTCCTTCTCTTGTGAATATTTTTAAGGAAATAGCGAGTGACGTAGGAGTTGACAACTCCGGCAAACACGGTGAGCTGACAAAATGGGCAGAAAACGGTGTGCTGCTGCTGAATTCTGTGCTGACTGTCCGCGCAAATCAGCCAAGAAGTCACCGCGGACAGGGATGGGAGATTTTTACTACTGAGGTTATTAAGTTGCTGAATAGCCGCGAAAAGCCAATGGTATTTATGTTATGGGGTGCTGATGCAAAGGCAAAAGCGCAGTTTATAACAAATCCCAATCACCTTATACTTACATCAGCTCATCCGAGTCCTCTATCGGCTTACAACGGATTTTTTGGCTGTAAGCACTTCTCAAAGGCAAATGAGTTCTTGAGAGCGAATAATATGGAAGAAATCGACTGGTCAATATAGGAGAAAATATATGAAAGCAAAAGAATTATTCAGTAAGAAAACGGTATACTCGTTTGAGGTTTTTCCCCCTAAAAGCACAAGCTCCGTTGATGTAATATACAACGCTCTTGATAAGTTAGGTGATTTACACCCCGATTTCATCAGCGTTACCTACAGCGCAGGCGGAAGCGGCAACAGCGGTCTTGCTCTTGATATCGCATCAAAGGTAAAGGCTATGGGTGTTACCCCAGTGCTTCATCTGCCTTGTATCAACTATACAAGGGAGCAGATTGACGCAACTCTTGCCGAGGCGCAAAGCAGGGGAATTGACCACATTCTTGCACTCCGAGGCGATATAAACCCCGATATTCCCCCTGTTAAGGACTTTGAATATGCCAGTGACCTTATCAGCTACCTCCGTTCTAAGGGCGATTTTGACATAGCTGCTGCCTGCTATCCTGAGGGACACCCCGATGCTGACAGCCTTGAACAGGACATTGAAAACCTTAAAATAAAGGTGGATGCAGGTGTAGACCACCTTATAACACAGCTTTTCTTTGACAATGCTTTTTTCTGGAATTTCCGCGAAAAAGCTGCTGCAAAGGGCATAAATGTGCCGATTGAAGCAGGAATTATGCCTGTTGTCAACAAAAAACAGATTGAACGAATGGTTACAACTTGCGGAGCAAGCTTGCCACAGAAATTTGTTAAGATAATGCAGAAATATGAGCATAATCCAGAGGCTCTCCGCGATGCCGGAATTGCCTATGCAATTGACCAGATAATCGACCTTGCCGCAGGAGATGTTGATGGAATTCACCTTTACACAATGAATAATCCCTATGTTGCGCAGAAAATAAGCGAAGCAGTATCAGGAGTAATTTCCGTATGATAACTCTCAGCGAGATTTCAAAAGTCGAAGCTGCAAGGTATATGAGTATAAGAACAGCTCCCGATCCTATGACGGCGGAGCTGCTTGACAAATATGAGAAAATTGTCAGAAATCGACTTCGTCCTGCATATGTCTATCGTGAGGCGTTTGTAGAGCCTACAGGAGAGGGGATACAACTTACAGGGTTAGCTGTACCCCTGACGGGAAAGAGCATTCATAAGCTGCTGGAAGGCTGTACAAGGGCAATTGTACTTGCGGCTACGGTATCGGCGGAGGCTGACAGGCTCATTCGTGAAGTATCAGTAACTGATATGGCGGCGGCTGTTGTGGTTGATGCTTTATGCAGTGCCGCTATTGAGCAGGTTTGTGATAAAGCGGAAATTGAAATTTTCGGGGATATGCCGAAAGAGCAGAGGACATACCGTTTCAGCCCCGGATATGGAGATTTACCTATAGAATTGCAAACAAATCTGTTGAATTATCTCAATGCACAGCGGCGTATAGGGCTTAGTTGTACCGATAGCTATCTTCTTACACCTACCAAATCAGTAACAGCTATAATAGGAGTTAAATAGAAATCAAACCGTCCGTGAATAATTTGCGGACGGTTTAATATTTTTAGTTATTACTCATAAAATATTAAAGATATTAAGAAGGTATTTAAAAAATATTGCTAAAAATAGCTTCATTCTATTATGTAAAATTACTATTGACACAGCAAGTGTAAAAATGTTATAATATAAAAAAGATAGTAACGTAAATTTTTTGCCAAAAGGAGTTTGGAAATGAGAAAAATGAGGGTAATTTCAGCGTTTATTTTAGCGTTAACGGCCGTTATTTCAGCAACAGGCTGTAATAAAAACGGTGAGTCGTCAAATCCTTATGCTGATGTTGACGTTTCAGCCGATGTTCGCAATAAAATCAAGGAAAGTGTAATGACAACCGACCTTTTGCCCGATGTCGAGCTTGAAAACAAGACAATAAAATGGCTTGCTACCTGGGATATTAATCCCGATGATACAGGAAAAAATAAGCCAACGGAACTTGTTGCCTTTGAGGAAAAATACGGCGGTAAAATTGAGTGGATACGATGTGAACACGGCGACCGATATGAAAAGCTTGCTCAGATGATTGACAGCGGTGATGGTGTTGACTTCTTCTATGCAGGCGATAGGGATGCATTCCCAAAGGGTGCAATAAGAGGTATGTTTGTCCCTGTAGATGATTATATTGACTTTAGCTCTCCGCTGTGGGAGGGTGTTCAGGACGTAAACGACAGCCTTATGTGGAATGACAAGCACTATTGCACTATTACACAGACAACAGGCGATAGCGTTGCCTGCGTTTACAATAAGAAAACAGTTGAGGAGGCAGGACTTACCGACCCTGCGGAGCTTTACGCCAACGGCGAATGGACCTGGGAAGCTTTCCACGATATGCTGAAAAGCTATGTTGATGTTGAAAATGAAAAATTCGGCATTGACAGCTGGTGGTATGAGTTCGGATTAATGGCAACCACAGGCGTGCCAGCTGTAGAGATACAGAACGGAAAGCTTGTAAGCAATATCAGTGACCCCGCTATGGAGAGAGTACAGAACTTTATGTACGACCTGTATTCGTCGGGCAGTATAGCTATTGGCGTAGGGGATTATGGCTGGGATTCCCACCCCGAATATATAGGCGAGGGAAAGCTGCTTTTCTATCCTGTGGGACTTTATGAATTCTATATGGAAAAGGAGAAGTGGACAGCCAAATATGGTGAAGATGTAGGCTTTGTTCCAATGCCAAAAGACCCGGAAGCTGATGATTACTATATCCCTGTTGGTATGGAAGCATACTGCTTTGTAAAGGGCGGTCAGAACCCTGAAGGCGTTGCAAGATATCTCGATTGTAAGAGATTTGCAATTCTTGATGAAACAACAAGGGAGCTTGGTGATCAGCAGTTCCGTGACGACTACGGTTGGTCTGACGAAATGGTTGATATGAAAAATAGTATGCAGGAGCTTGCAGATGCTAATCCGTTTATTGATGTATCAACAGGAGTTTCAGCAGATTGTGGAGAACTTCTTGACAGTCAGCTCAGAAACTCTGCAAGAGGAACCCCCTGGAATGAAACATACGACGCTATTTATGCAACTCTTGATATAATGCTTGAAGATGCAAATAATAATTCAGCAGAAAACGAATAAAATAATATTACTGATAATGAAAGGAGGGCGTGAATTATGAAAACGGTTCTTGTTACAGGAGGATGCGGACTTATAGGTCAGCACATATGTTCAGGCTTGCTGAAAAAGGGTTTTGCTGTTATAGCAGCAGATGCCGAGGAGGGTATGTACAACACAGGAAAGCTTAATTACAGCTTTGTACAGTGCGAAATAACCGATAAGAATGCATATGCAGAGATATTTGAAAAGAATCAGATTGAAATAGTGATTCATGCCGCTTGTACTGTAGATAACGATTTAGGACCTATCGTAACAGATAAGCAGATTGACGATTCAAAGCAGTGTGATAAATTTATATACCGTTATGCAATGACAACAGATACTGTAGAGAAATTTATACTTGTAAGTACAGACAGGGTATATGAATTCCCGAAAACACGTGAACCTATCCGCGAGGACGCAGATATAAAGATTACTTCAAATTATGCAGCTATGAAATATGAGTCTGAAAAGGCTCTTATTTCAGAGATGAAGCATCATAAAGAGGTAATGGTATGTATAGTCCGTGTGGCACCTGTGTATACTTTTAACTTTGTTGATAATCTTGTTGCAAAAATAACAGACCCGAAGGACGGTTCAAAGTTTGTATACGGCAAAGGACAGTATGGTTTCCAGTTCTGCTGTGTTCACAATCTGGTTGACTTTATACTTTGTTTTGTTAAGAATGCAGAAGATATGCAGTATGCGGGCATATATAACGTATGCGACAAGCTTCTGACAACAGCTGCGGATATAATCTCATTTATGAGAGCGAATCATTCGCTGGGTACAGTTCTGCAGAAAACAGGTGGAAACAGCGGTGCATTGTCGAAAATCAAAGGTATGTTCGGTGGCAGCAAAGAGGAAAAGACGAATTATCGTTATCTTGATATGAGCAAGGTTGAGAACAACAACCTCCTTGATAATACCAAGGCCAAAAAGCTTGTTAATTTCCGCTGGGATATTCATAATACAAAATAACACCAAAAATAAACGCCCCAATACATCGGGGCGTTTTATTATTCAACAACAGTATAATTATCCGCAGCATTTTCCTTAGTAGCGTGTTCAGTAACATTAAGCACCTTGACTTTGAGAGGACGTGTACCCATATTAATTTCAATGATATCGCCCACCTTAACATCATAGGAGGCTCTTGCCACCTTGCCGTTTACCACGATTTTTTCAGCGTCGCAGGCTTCATTTGCAACGGTGCGGCGTTTAATAAGGCGTGTAACCTTGAGATATTTGTCTAAACGCATAATATTTCTCCTTATGTGAGTATATGAAAAGGGGCAGGATTATCCTGCCCCATAGTCATAGTCGGATTACTTGTTAACAGCTTCCTTAAGTGTCTTACCAGCCTTGAAACCAGGAGCCTTGCTGGGAGGGCAAATCATTTCTTCCTTAGTTCTGGGGTTAATGCATTTCTTTTCGCCTCTCTCACGAACTTCGAATGTACCGAAGCCTGTGATAGAAACCTTTTCGCCGTTTACGAGAGCCTCTGAAATAGCTGCTAATGTAGCGTCAAGTGCAGCAGAAGCGTGTTTCTTTGTGCAGTTAGCTTTATCTGCAATTGAATTGATAAGTTCTGTTTTAGTCATTTTTGTTTTCCTCCATAATATAAACATATTTATATTATCAGAATAGATTTTCCTTATGGAATAAAATTATTCTGATATATTCTTAGCCTTGTCCCAGTAGATATCAAGCTCTTCAATGGGGAGTTCCTTCATATCAAGGGAATCATTTCTTACAAGCTCCTCCGTAATGGAAAAGCGTTTGATAAATTTATCTGTAGAAGCACGAAGTGCCTGTTCAGCGTCGATACCAAGGTGACGAGCCGCATTTACGCAGGAGAACAGCAGATCACCAAGCTCTTCCTCCATATTAGCCGCGTCATTATTCTGTATGGCTTTATCAAGCTCAGCCTTTTCAGCGGAAATACAAGCCACAGCGTCCTCAGCACAGCGGAAGTCCATACCTGCTCTCATAGCACGTTTACCCACCTTCTGCGCTCTCATGAGGGCAGGGAGAGTGTTTGCAACGCTTTTAAGGGTGTCAGTATAAGTTTCCTGTCCTTTTGTTTCCATTTTAATGGAATCCCAGTTTTTCAGCACTTCGTCGGATGTATCAGCTATAACCTCGCCGAAAACGTGAGGATGACGGATAATTAGCTTTTTGCAAACTTCGTCGCAAACCTCATCAAAGGTGAAGTTGTTCTGTTCTTCTTCAATACGTGTATGGAACACTACTTGTAAGAGTACATCGCCAAGCTCCTCGCGGAGAAGGGCGGTATCTTTAAGGTCAATAGCTTCCAGTACTTCGCAGGTTTCCTCTAAGAAGTCGCTTCTTATTGATTCGTGGGTCTGTTCTCTGTCCCAGGGGCATCCGCCTTCGGAACGGAGCAATCTCACGATGTCGAGTAAATCTCCGATAGAATAGTTTTCTTTCTGCTGATATTCAACCATAGAAAAAAGCACTCCTTAATAATACAATATATCGCCGAAAAATGCAAGTTATTTTTGGAATTTCGTATCAATTACATAATATGCGGCGATATATCGTCAGATTTTGTACACTTTAACGAGATAATACGATGCATTATCCCTTATCTACAAAGCCTATCTTGCGGTAGACCTTGCTGAGAGTGCGCTGTGAATAGCGGAGAGCCTTTTCAGCACCTGCTGTATAGCACTCTTTAAGGTATGCCTTATCCTGGATAAGACGGGCAAATTCGCTTCTTACAGGCTCAAGGTGGTCAGCGACAGCCTCACCTACAGCCAATTTGAAATCGCCGTAGCCTTTTCCTGCGAATTCAGCCTCTATAGCGGCAAAATCCTTACCTGTAACGCTGGAATAAATAGTCATAAGGTTATTTATGCCGTCCTTGCCCTCGCGGTATATAACTTCCGCCTCGCTGTCTGTAACAGCTCTCTTGCACTTGCGGATAATCGTGTCTTTATCGTCAAGAATAAGTATGCAGGCATTGGGATTTTCGTCGGATTTGGACATTTTCTTTGTAGGCTCCTGCAGAGACATAACCTTTGCGCCGATTTCAGCAATATAAGGTTCAGGAATTGTGAAAAAGTCGCCGTAACGCTGATTGAAACGCTGTGCTATATTTCTTGCAAGCTCCAGATGCTGCTTCTGGTCAACGCCTACAGGGACTAAATCTGCATTATAAGCGAGAATATCCGCAGCCATAAGGGAGGGATATGTAAAAAGTCCCGCATTGATATCATCAGGGTGCTTCTGGCTCTTATCCTTGAACTGAGTCATACGGCTCAGCTCACCGAACTGTGTATTGCAGCAGAGAACCCAGTTAAGCTCAGCGTGAGTTTTAACGTGGCTCTGAATGAAAAGTATGGACTTTTCAACATCAATTCCGCAAGCCATAAGAAGGGCATAGGAATTAAGGGTATTCTGACGGAGCTTTACAGGGTCCTGACGGACAGTAATGGCGTGCATATCCACAACACAGTAGATACAGTTATACTGGTCCTGAAGAGGTCCCCAGTTGCGTACAGCGCCGATATAGTTGCCCAGGGTAAAAGTACCTGTAGGCTGAATACCGCTGAATATAAGTTTTTTATCTTCCATTTGAGGTGAAACTCCTTAGATTAGTTGTTGCCCTTGTTGTTTGCAAGCTCGTCCTTGAGCTGGCAGTTTCTCAGCTCGTTGAGAACCTTCTGATAAAGCACGTAAACTGTACGCTTTTCAGGCTGATCCTCAGGAATAACTCCGGGAGCGAATTCTGTCTTGTATACACCGCTCTTTGTGAGGAGGAATACATTGTGAACCCTGCCTCTTGGGAGGTCGAACATAGTTGTCTTTTCGCACTTAGGCAGGAGAGTATTTGAAACTGCAACAAGGTTATGAGCAGCCTGAACGAGAGTTCTGTACTTCTGAGAAGCTCCTGTGTACTCGCCGCCGTTGTTGAAGTAGAGGTTAGCAGCACCGTTGATGAAGCAAACCATAGTGGAAAGAACGTTGCCAGGCATAGGAATATCAATAACAACGCCGTAAACGTCATTCTTCTTGAAATTTCCCTTGAAGAAGTCAATAGGGAAGTTGAGAGCCTGATTTCTTGTCATCAGGTATTTCTGTGTAACGGGATATCTATCTACTGTAGCCATAATAATATATTTCCTTTCGAATTTGTTTTTTATTCTCTTTATGAGTTGTTTTCAGAGATATGTTAATCAAGAATATCTCTTGTCATTCCTGCAAGCTTCTCCATACCCTCAATAATCTGCTCATTGGTGGGAGTGGAGTAATTAAGGCGGAATGAGTGGCTTACATCGTTTTCGGAAATGCTGAATGAATTTCCTGGAACGATAGCAACCTTGTAATCCTGAACAGCCTTTGTGCAGAAAGCGTTCATATCGCAGTCATCGGGAAGTGTACACCAGATGAACAGACCGCCCTCAGGCTTTACATAGCTAATTTTCTTTGAGAAGCCGTTATCGATGTAGCTGCACATAAGCTCGCTTTTTTTGCGGTATATCTCACGGAGCTTATTGAAATGCGCCTCACGGTCAACAGTTGTCATAAAGCGGTGAGAAATAACCTGCGCCCATATGTTGGAGTGAACGTCTGAAACCTGCTTACATACAACGATTTTCTGTATAATCGGAGCAGGTGCGGAAACAAATCCTGTTCTGAAGCCCGATGAAATGAGCTTTGAGAATGTAGAGGAGTAAATAACGCGTCCCTCAGTATCAAGGCTCTTGATTGAGGGGATATTTTCTCCTGCAAATCGAAGTTCACCATAGGGGTCATCCTCTAAGATGATGAAATCATAGCGGCAGGCGAGTTCATACACAGCCTTACGCTTCTCAAAGGACATAGTACGTCCTGTTGGGTTCTGGAAATTGGGGATAAGGTAGAGGATTTTCACATTAGGCTGAGTTTTCAGCGCGTCCTCAAGCTTTTCCAGGTTAATTCCGTCATCGTCCATATCAACTCCCACAAGATTTACATTGTAGGAACGGAAAGCGTTGAGAGAGCCTATAAAGCTTGGTGATTCGCAGAGGAGAGTATCACCCTCGTTGAGAAGCACCTTACAGGAAAGCTCATTAGCCTGCTGTCCGCCCGATGTAATAATGAGGTCATCAAATTCCTTGTGGAAGCAATTCTTCTCAGTCATCCACTCTTTGAGGAATTCACGGAGGGGAGTATAGCCCTCAGTGATGTTATACTGAAGAGCGAGAACAGGCTCGTCACGAAGCAGCTCAGCGGAAAGCTCAGCAATACGCTCTGACGGGAATGCCTCGGGAGCAGGATTGCCTGCCGCAAAGGAAATTACTCCGGGTACGGAAGTGAATTTAAGAATTTCTCTGATAGCCGAAGCCTTCAATCCGCTTACCTTATCGGAAAATTTATATTCCATTGGGTATCGTCCTTTCTTAGAAATTGTAATATTAGTTGTAATATTATCGAAAATTGTAGTGAATACACAGATAAGCAGTATATTCTATCTTATATTATAACACATAATTTTGATTTCTGCAACATATATTTTAGAAAAAATGCAAAAATTTTCATCAGGAGTGCGTTGACTATTGAAAAAACAGAACTTTATAAAAGGCTCGGTAATACTTATGCTATCTGCGGCGGCAGCAAAAGTTCTTGGTGCAGTATTTAAAATTCCCCTTACGAATTTGCTGGGCGGCGTTGGAATGAGCTATTTCAGCTGTGCATACAGCATATTTCTTCCCGTTTACGCCTTTTCAGTAACAGGACTTTCCACAGCAGTTGCGGCAATGACGGCAAAAAGTCAGGCTTTCGGGATGTACGAAAACATCCGCAGAATAAGGCGTACAGCGCTTATTTTATTTTCCCTTGTGGGTATTGCAGGAAGTCTGCTTATTTTTCTCCTTGCCGAGCCGTTCAGTCTTGTATCCTCAGGAAACAGCGAAGCCGCGCTCGCAGTAGCAATGATAGCCCCCTCAGTATTTTTCGGCTGTATTACAGCAGTTGAAAGGGGATATTACGAGGGTATGGGCAATATGTACCCCACAGCTTTTTCACAGGTGGCAGAGGGCGTCATCAGAGTGGGAGCAGGTCTGCTGTTCTGCGGCTATGTCAACAGTCACGGTACAGAGCTTATGCAGTATTTCCCGTATATTACCGATGTAAGGGCATTGGCGGCAGCGGCAGGAATAGCAGGAGTAACCCTGTCCTCATTTGGCGGAGTGTTGTTTCTTGCGGTAATAAATATGTTTTCGGGCAGAAAAAGAACATCGGGAGAAACTCACATTGCACCTCGTAAGGAAATAGCAGGTGAACTGATAAAAACAGCATTTCCTATAGGAGCAGGTTCTGTTGTGACAAATCTGACCGCTATAGTGGATATGGCGACAATTATAGGCTGTATCGGCATCTTCGGTTATAGGGGAGCAGTCCCCTGCGGAGTAGCAGAGGCGGATATACCGCGGTTTGTCTACGGCTCATTTACGGGAATTGCCCTGACGGTATTCAATCTTGTTCCCTCAGTGACAAATATGCTTGGGAAAGGCGTTCTGCCCTGTATAGCATCGGCCTGGGCTGCAGGGGATAAGAATGAACTGCGCCGAGGTACGTCACAGGCAATGCTTACAGCGGCAGTAATAGCAGTACCGGCGGCAGTGGGAATAGGCGTATTATCGCCGCAGATATTACATATACTCTTTGCAAGGCAAAGCGACGAGGCAGAGCTGTGTATCAGCGCATTGCGGTGGCTTATGCCTGGAATGGTATGCCTTTGTATGTCATTCCCAGTGTTTGCAATGCTGCAGGGCATAGGCAAATCCTCATCACCGCTGAAAATAATGCTTGTGGGAACGGCGGTGAAAACAGCAGGAAATGCAGCTTTTATCCCCTTTATGGGCGTAGACGGAGCCGCTGTGTCCACAACCCTGTGCTATGCCGTAATACTTGGCTTATCCCTTTATACATACCTTAAAGCGGCAGATATATCCGTATCACCTGCACCGTTTTTTGCAGTAGTGTATGCAGGAGCGTTATGCGGAGCCGCAGCATATCTTGGAGCCGATATATGCAGCAGAACAGCAGGTGATATTTCCTCGGCAATAGCCGCCACAGCAGCAGGAGGTGCAGTATATCTTCTCTCGCTGTATCTGCTTTCGGTAAAGGTAAAGAGACAGCAAAAAACCGCCTGCATATAACAGGCGGCCAGATTGTCCAAAAACCTGAATTCCGTTCCAAAATTGCGGGCGACCAATGGTCGCCCCTACACAAAACAACGCAATATAGCCAATTGTAGGGGCGAGCATTGCTCGCCCTTAAATAAAATATGCCTTTTTATACAGACTGACCGCCTGCATATAGCAGACGGTTATTAAATCCTTAATATCAGCTGAGCTTCACAATATTCTCAGCAGTAACATCAACCTTGATAACGCTTTCTTTATCAGTAAGAACATCCTGAGTGGGGAAGAAGCAAACCTGGAAATCGTTCTTGTCGGGTGGAACGATGAATCCGCCGATAATTCCCGATAATTCGCCCTTTGCAGTAAGCTTGAAGGGATTGGGGATATAAGCGTCCATATTATTCTGACCATAAAGCTGAGTTCTTACGTCAAAATGAGCCTCCTCGCCGTCGGGGTAGAGGATGTAGAAGTTATTGAGGATGTTAAGCTCATACTCCTTGTCAGTGTTGTTAGTGATAACAACGTCAAGGTAGAGATATCTGTTGCCATCATCGTCAGTTTTACCCGAGTCAATAACTTTGTTGAGCTTAAAAGCTGTTTCGTTACTTTCTTTTTCCTCAGCGATATCAGCAATAACCTCGGTTTTAGCGATACCCTCCTGCTTGTTGAGAGAAACGGAAGATGAGCTTTCTTTGCCGTCTGAACAGCTGGAGAAAGGCACAGCAGCGATAACAGCCGCAAGGATAAGGGGTATAATTCTATATTTTTTCATGTTTTTTCCTCCGATAAAAGGTGCGGTAAATCCGCACTATATTTCTGAGTATATTATAACACAGCAGAGGCTTTGTTGTCAAGGAAATTCAGATAATTTATAGCGAATAATAAGCCGATACTAACAAAAAACACTTGCATTTTTGATTTTATTATGTTAAAATAGAAACAGAAGGATAATATCCTAATATATTTATGGAGGTACATAGACTATGGCATATGTAATTTCTGATGAGTGCGTAGGCTGCGGAGCTTGCGAGGCTGAGTGCCCTGTAAGCGCTATTTCCGAGAGCGATGGAAAGTACGTTATCGACGCTGATACATGCGTAGATTGTGGTGCTTGTGCAGGTGCTTGCCCTGTTGGTGCTCCTAACGCTCAGTAATTAACACGCATATCGAAAGGCTGTCTGAGGACAGCCTTTTTCTTATGCAGAAATTCTGATTTGATTGTCTTATGTGGCAGTAACGCATCATTTTATCGGGCGGATAATATCCGCCCCCAGATTGTCCAAAAACCTGAATTTCGTTCCGAAATTGTGGGCGACCAATGGTCGCCCCTACACAAGATAACGCAATATAGCCAATTGTAGGGGCGAGCCCAAAAATTAAAAGGATTGTATGAGACGGCTACCAGCTTACGATTTTATTTGTTGGTGAATTTGCATAAATCATCTGCCATTCTTTTGTGCAACCATACAAACTTGCAAAAACCTATTGACAAGCGTATATTTATATTCTATAATATAAGTAGAATATAAATTGACTACAAAATGCAAAATTATTGCACATAAAGCTATAGGCAAAGGGCTGAAAGCTAATGACTGAAAAGCCAAAAAGACTGGACAAATCCTCGGAAATATGATATAATAAATCCTGCACGAAAAAACAGCCTTACAGGAGGGTCATACATATGAACAAAAAGGAAACAGCTGAAATTAAAAAGAATTTTTCCGATAAAAGCGGATTTTTCATAATGGACAGGGTACTTACAGGCTTTGTGGACGCGGAG
This sequence comes from Ruminococcus sp., assembly GCA_045531615.1. Lineage (GTDB taxonomy): Bacteria > Bacillota > Clostridia > Oscillospirales > Ruminococcaceae > Ruminococcus. The sequence continues at coordinate 21,512 of JAZSEJ010000103.1, read as the reverse complement.
AAAAACGTCCGCTTTGTAAAAACATATTCCTGCCTTACTATGTCCGTAGAGGAACACGATGTATACGACGAAACGCTGAAAAAGGTGCTTAACACTAACGTGGGAAAGAATTTCTGCGAGTATCAGTTCCCCAACGAAGCTTACGAGGAGGGACAGCCTCAGGAAATCCTCTACAGCCTGCTGCGTTCAGAGCTTAAAGATGAGTTGGTATGCGAAAATTTTATGAATCATATCGCCAATAATTTCGCGCACGAAGGGCCATATGCCGTTATTACAGCGTATTGTACATATACAATCCGCCGCAAGGACAAGAACGACGAATTTGCAGAGGGCGAGGATGAGCTTTACCGCTATATTCTCACAGCTATCTGCCCTGTAAATACAAGCAGCGACGGCTTTGTTTTCGATAGCTTCAATAACGAGATAACAAAGAAAATCAACACAGAGCTGATTATAAGCAAGGCGCCCTCAGAGGGCTTCCTGTACCCTGTTTTCAGCAACAGAAGCACTGATATAAACCACGTTATGGCGTATATGAAAACCGCCTCAAAGCCTAATATATCGCTTATTGAGGACGTTCTCGGCTGTACATTTGTTATGTCTGCCGACAACGAAAAGGCAAGCTTCCAGAATATTCTTAAAAATGTTGTGGGCGATGACCTTGACTATATGGTAATAAAGACAGTCAACGAGAAAATTCAGGAAGTTGTTGAGGAAAACAAAGACGATACGGATAAAACTGTTATCGACAACACAAAGCTGAAAGATATTCTCACGGATATTGGCATACCGCAGGAGCGTGTGGCTATGACTGACCCTGTTTACGAGAAATTCTGCGGCGATGCTCCCCTTACAGCGGCAAATCTCGTGGAAACAAAAACTGTTCTCACTTCTCCCGGAATTACGGTAAATATCAAGCCCTCCGCCGCTGATAAGGTACGTACAAGCGTAGTAGGCGGCAGAAGATGTCTGCTTATAGACATTGACGACCCCACCATTGAAATAAATGGTTTGCCTGTCCGTCTTGAAGAAAAATCAAGTGATGTGGAGGCTGTGCCTGTTGGCTGATTGCTATGGTTGAAATGGATAATATACTTAAAAATGAACACGTAAAGGAAACGAAATTCTTCCTGAAATGGCTGCTTATAGGCATTATTATGGGCGGAATAATCGGCCTTGTGGGAGCTTTCTTCCACTTCTGTTCCGCTGAGGCGGAGCATTTCCGCGGCGATAATACGTGGCTTATATATCTGCTCCCCGTAGCAGGTGCGGCTATCGCCTGGTTTTACGATGCATTGAAGTACAGCCACGACAAAGGTACAAATTTAGTGCTTTTAGCTGTGCGCGACAATAAAATTATGGGTATACATCACGCTGTATGTATATTCGTTGCAACTGTTCTCACTCATCTCTGCGGCGGCTCCAGCGGCAGAGAGGGCGCCTCCTTGCAGATTGGTGCGGCGCTCGGTTCCTTTTCGGGACGCAAACTGAAATTCGGTGACGATGATAAGCGTATTATGACAATGTGCGGTATGAGCGCGATGTTTGCGGCAGTTTTCGGAACTCCCGTAACTGCGGCCATATTCTCAATGGAGGTTGTAAGCGTGGGAATTTTCTACTATTCCGCAATTATTCCCTGCGTCGTGTCGGCTCTTACTGCAAGCTATATTTCTGCACTTTTCGGAAATATGCCCTTACAAGTCAGCGTAAATGTTCCCGAAATCGACTTGCTTTTGTATCTGAAAATAGCCCTTATAGGCGCATTATGCGCGGTTATAAGCGTGCTTTTCTGCTATGTGCTTGGTCAGATTCATAAGCTGTTCAAGAAGATAAAAAATCACGCAATACGTGCGGCTGTGGGAGGTATTATTGTTGTTATACTTACCCTTATTGTGGGGGATTACACCTACAACGGCACTGGCGGCGATATGATAGTATCAGCCTTTACGGAAAGCCCATTTTTTGCGGCATTTCTCATAAAAATGGTATTCACTGCTGTTACTCTTGGCTCAGGATTCAAGGGCGGGGAAATATTTCCCGTGTTCTTTATCGGCTCATCCTTCGGAAGCGTATTTGCGCCCTTGTTGGGACTTGACTGCTCCGTTGGTGCGGCTGTGGGAATGACTGCGCTTTTCTGCGGTGTAACAAACTGCCCTATAGCCTCAATTCTGCTTAGTATCGAGCTTTTTGGCAGCGAGGGCATAGGTATGTACGTACTTGTGTGCGCCGTAAGCTATATGCTGTCAGGCTATGGCGGACTCTATAGCGAGCAGAAAATCTTATATTCAAAAAAGAGAATGAAATATATCAATAAAAAAACAGGCAGCTGATAATTAAAAGGGACGGAAAATTCCGTCCCTTAAGATTGTCCAAAAACTTGAATTTCGTTCCGAAATTGCGGGCGACCAATGGTCGCCCCTACACAAAATAACGCAATATAGCCAATTGTAGGGGCGAGCATTGTGCTCGCCCTTAAATAAAATATGCCTTTTTCTACAGATTGAAGGGACGGAAAATTCCGTCCCTTCAATTTTATATATTATAATTTACATTAACTCACAAATAAGATTTGAGAATTCAACAGGATTTTCAACGGGCATACCCTCGATGAGAAGTGCCTGTGTGTAGAGTAATTTCGCATATTTTTCCAGCTTTTCGCTGTCGGTGGAAACCGCAGTAAGCTTTGTGAAAATCTCATGGTCGGGGTTTATTTCAAGCACACGCTGAGCCTTTACCTTCTGGTCGCCAGGCATAGAGTTGAGTACCTTTTCCATTTCAAGGGTAATCTCGCCCTCGCTTGTGATACATACAGGGTGGGATTTCAGACGCTTTGAAAGTACAACCTTTGCAACGGAATCGCCAAGAGAATCAGCCATAGCTTTGAGCATATCGGCATTTTCTTCTTCCTTAGCCTTCAATTCCTCCTGCTTTTCGGTATTTTCAATACCAAGGTCGTCGGATGAAACGTTTCTGAATTCCTTTTCCTTGTAGTTCATAAGCATCTTCAATGCAAACTCATCTACGTTATCTGTGAGATAGAGTATCTCAAAGCCCTTTTCCTTTACAAGCTCTGTTTGTGGGAGCTGCTCAATACGTGCTACGCTTTCGCCTGTTGCATAGTAGATGTACTTCTGCTCCTCGGGCATTGCTGTTACATACTCGTCAAGAGTTACAAGCTTGCCCTGTGATGATGTAAAGAGAAGTAAATCCTGCAGCTTGTCTTTGTTCATTCCATAGCCGCTGTATACGCCGAATTTAAGCTGTACACCGAATTCTTTCCAGAACTTTTCATAGTTCTCGCGGTCGTTTTTCAGAAGCTTTTTAAGCTCATTGCTGACTGTCTTTTCAATGCTCTTTGCAATAACTTTAAGCTGTCTGTCGTGCTGGAGCATTTCTCTTGAAATGTTGAGAGATAAGTCCTCGCTGTCCACAAGTCCCTTTACAAAGCAGAAGTAATCGGGGAGTAAATCAGCACACTTGTCCATAATGAGAACGCCGTTAGAATAAAGCTGTAAGCCCTTTTCAAACTCCTTTGAATAGAAGTCATAGGGTGCCTTTGAGGGGATATACAGAAGCGCATTATAGCTTGGCATACCCTCGTTTACTACGTGAGAATATTTAAGAGGTTCGTTGTAATCATAGAATTTTTCTGTGTAGAAGTGCTTGTAGTCCTCCTCTTTAAGCTCGGACTTGCTCTTTTTCCAGAGAGGAACCATACTGTTGAGAGTTTCAATCTCGATGTAATCCTCGTATTCAGGAGCTTTTCCAGCCTCCTTGTCCTCCTCGGACTGCTCAATGGGACGGCTGTGAGTTACCTCCATTTTAATGGGGAAGCGGATATAGTCGGAATACTTGCTGATAAGTCCCTTTAAGCGGTATGTGTCGAGGAATTCGCCGTATGTTTCGTCGTCTGTATCGTCAAGGAGTTCAAGGATAATCTCAGTACCTACAGAAGCCTTGTCGTCCTCGCTGATTGTGTAGCCGTCAACACCCTCGGATTCCCAGCGGTAAGCCACATCAGAGCCGTAAGCCTTAGTGATAACCGTTACCTTTTTAGCAACCATAAATGCAGAGTAGAAGCCTACACCGAACTGTCCTATAATCTGGTTATCCTCGTCAAGCTTGTTTTCTGTCTTGAATTTAAGGGAGCCGCTGTTAGCGATTGTACCCAGGTTATTTTCAAGCTCCTCAGCAGTCATACCGATACCGTTATCGGTGATTTTGAGGATACGGCTGTCCTTATCAGCAGAAATCCATATAGCAAAATCATCTTTTGAAAGTCCCACCTTATCATCAGTGAGGGACTTGAAATAGAGCTTGTCAATAGCGTCGCTGGCATTGGAAATAAGCTCACGGAGGAAGATTTCCTTGTGGGTATATATTGAATGAATCATCATATCAAGGAGTCTTTTGGACTCGGCTTTAAACTGTTTCTGTTCCATTTTATTACATCTCCAATTATTATTTAGCACTCATCAACTTCGAGTGCTAATATATAGTATATAACTTTTCAGGATTAATGTCAAGGTGGTATGAGAATGTTTACAATTTGTTCATATTTTAGAGGTGTGGTGTAGCATAAAAAAGCAATACTGCACAAAATCCATGCGGCAAATTTGTACAGTATTGCTTTGAGTTTACGCATTAATTTTTATCGCTGTAGCCATAACGAATTTTCCGTCCTCGATAATATATCTGCGGAACTCGTAATCTTCAATATTGCTTGTTATTTTATCGTCCTCGATAAAAAATTCAGCTTCATTCATAGGATGTGACAAACCCTTGCCTATTGCTTTGATATAGGCTTCTTTCAGCGTCCATAATGTGAAAAACAACATATCACGTTTATCCTCGGGAGCAGCTTCAATCATAGCCTGCTCTTTCTCGGAAAAGGCGCGCTTCATCACGTTTGGGCGGTATTCCCGAACTTTTTCGCAGTCTATGCCGCATTCCCGATTTTCTACGATACAGGCTGTTATCCCCTCTGCGTGTGAGAGGTTGAAGTGTATTTCAGGGTAATCCGCAAGATAGGGCTTTCCCTTTTCTGTTTTTTCAGTCATTTCTTCTGTATAGTCGATATTGTAAAAGCCTTTAAGCATATCTTTAAGCAGATTATGTGCAAGGCTGTGCTGTTCACTATGCTGAACAGCATCTAATGAATATTTAATAGCCATAATAATTCTCCCAAAATAAAAGCAACAGCCGACGAATAAACGTCGGCTGTTAAAATGCGTCAATTAGCCAATTACTCTTACGCGGATTACACCGTCAATAGCGTTGATTTTTCCTTCAACAGAAGCAGGAACTTCGCCTGTAACGTCAAGCATTGTGTAAGCGAAATCGCCCTTGCTTGCGTTAGCCATATTCTCAATATTGATACCCTCATTGCCTACAGCAGTTGTGATAGAAGCAAGTGTTGTAGGAACGTTCTTGTGGATAATACAAATCTTTGTACCAACAGCGTTAAGTGAAAGGTTGGGGTAGTTTACACTGTTCTTGATGTTACCGTTTTCGAGGTAGTCGATAATCTCATCAGCAGCCATAACTGCGCAGTTATCCTCACTCTCGGGAGTTGAAGCACCGAGGTGGGGGAGTACGATTACGCCCTCTTCGCCGAGAACGATATCATCAGCAAAGTCTGTAACATACTTAGCAACCTTGCCAGCCTTGATAGCCTCAACAACAGCGGCACTGTTGATAAGCTCGCCTCTTGCGAGGTTGATGAGACGAACACCGTCCTTCATCATAGCAATCTGCTCAGCATCAATTGTGTTCTTTGTCTGAGGTGTGTAAGGCATATGAATTGTGATGTAATCGCTGTTCTTAAAGATTTCATTAATCTCAGAAACAATCTTGATAGCGGGATTCATCTGGAGAGCTGCACCAACAGAGAGGTAGGGGTCAAAGCCGATAACCTTCATACCGAGAGCCTCAGCAGCGTTTGCAATCTTACCGCCGATAGCGCCAAGACCGATAACACCGAGTGTCTTGCCTGCAATCTCAGGACCTGCAAACTTGGACTTTCCGCCTTCAACTGTCTTTGGAGCATCTTCTGTGCCCTTAAGTGAAGCAGCCCATGCAGCAGCCTCTGTAATCTTTCTTGAAGCAAGGAGAAGTGCGCAGATAGCAAGCTCCTTAACAGCGTTAGCGTTAGCACCGGGAGTATTGAATACGCAGATACCCTCCTGTGCGCATCTCTCAACAGGGATGTTGTTTACGCCTGCGCCAGCACGAGCGATACAAAGAAGCTTATCGCCGAATGTCATATCGTGCATCTTAGCGGAACGTACCATAATAGCATCGGGATTAGCACAATCCTCGGAAACAGCATACTTGCTCTTATCGAAGATATCTGTACCGATAGATGAAATCTTATTGAGTGTATAAACATTAAACATTTCAATTACCTCTTTCGATTTTTATGCATGGGCGGAAATAATCCGCCCATATGTTTGTATTCCTAATGATTAAGCGTTCTCAGCCTCGAACTTCTTCATGAACTCAACGAGCTTTTCAACGCCTTCGATAGGCATAGCGTTGTAGATAGAAGCTCTCATACCGCCAACGCTTCTGTGACCCTTAAGGTTCTCGAAGCCAGCAGCCTTGGACTCCTTGATGAACTTAGCGTCAAGCTCATCGCTGCCTGTGATGAAAGGTACGTTCATAAGTGAACGGTCCTTCTTTTCAACTGTAGCCTTGAACATCTTGGAATTATCAAGGAAATCATAGAGGATAGCAGCCTTCTTCTCGTTATGAGCCTTCATAGCCTCGAGGCCACCCATCTTCTTGAGCCACTTGAATACCTTGCCGCAGATGTAGATACCGTAGCAGGGAGGTGTGTTGTAGAGAGAGTCATTGTCAGCCTGTGTCTTCCACTTAAGCATTGTGGGAGTGCCGGGGAGAACGTCGTCTGTGATAAGATCTTCACGAACGATAGCGATAACAACGCCAGCAGGTGCGATATACTTCTGAACACCGCCGTAGATTACAGCGTACTTGCTAACGTCAACAGGCTCTGAAAGGAAGCAGGAAGAAACGTCAGAAACGAGATCCTTGCCCTTTGTATCGGGAAGCTCCCAGAACTTTGTACCGTAGATTGTGTTGTTCTCGCAGATGTAAACGTAGTCAGCATCCTCGGGAATATCAAGGTTGGAACAATCGGGAATATAGGAGAATGTCTTGTCAGCAGATGAAGCAACAGCAACAGCCTCACCATACATCTGAGCCTCCTGGTAAGCCTTCTTAGCCCACTGACCAGTGATTATGTAAGCAGCCTTCTTATTCTTCATAAGGTTCATAGGAACAGCTGCGAACTGCTGTGAAGCACCGCCCTGAAGGAAAAGAACCTTGTAGTTATCGGGAATATTCATAAGGTCACGGAGATCCTGCTCTGCTTCCTTGATGATGTTATCGTATACCTTTGAACGGTGGGACATCTCCATTACGGACATACCGCAACCCTGGTAATCCATCATTTCCTCTGCTGCTTCTCTGAGAACTTCCTCGGGAAGAACAGCGGGGCCTGCACTGAAATTGTAAACTCTGCTCATTGTAAAAACCTCCATAGTATATACTATCAAACAGCGTGACATTATTTTGTCAATCCGTCTGAATTAATAAAACAGCATTTGCCGTACATAAATATTATACTCCTTTTATAAAGAGAAGTCAATATAAAATAAGGAATTTTTTGAAATTTTTGCATGGATTTTCAAGTGATTGTCACAATCGGAGAAAGTAAAATGAAAAATAATTTTCGGGATGTAAGAAATGCCAAAAAATGCTTGAAAAAACCGCAATAATCTGGTTGCAAAGCAATAAATGGTATGTTATAATAATAAAAGATAAATAATTCGTGTAAATTCTGATAGAAATATGTGAACATTTAATGAATTGCAGCGCAAAATGAAATTTTTAAGATTATTTTAAGATAACAGGATTATAATGGATATAGAAGATAAGGGAATGCGTGAATTTAAAGAAAGGAGTTGTTTTTTATGGCTATATGCAGTTTTGCCCGAAAGGAAATAAAATTTCTCCTTAATATGGAGCAGTATCACGGTCTTATGGAAGTTATAAACGAGCATATGAATCCTGATAAATACTGTGTAGGCGGCAAGGAATACGGTATCTACAATATTTATTATGATACTCCCGATGATTTTCTCATAAGGGAATCCCTCTCAAAGCCCTACTATAAAGAGAAAATCCGCCTGAGAAGTTATTATTCCCCTGCGGATGAGGATTCTCCTGTATTTCTTGAAATAAAGAAGAAAATCGGCGGTATAGTTACAAAAAGACGTGTATCAATGACTTTGGGCGAAAGTCAGGAATATCTCGCTACGGGCAGAAAACCTCAGTCTGAAAAATACATACAAAACCAGGTTTTTAAGGAGCTTGATGCTTTTCTTGAACATTATCCCGTTAGCCCGAAGCAGTATATCAGCTATCAGAGAGAGGCTTTTTTCGGTAAGGATAACAAGGATTTCCGCCTTACCTTTGACCGAAAACTGACGGAGAGAAGATACGATTTAAGCCTTGAATGCCGAAGCTACGGCAATTTTATCATTGAAGCAGACCAACGTATTATGGAGGTCAAGATATCTGATTCAATGCCCGATTGGCTTCTCCACAAGCTTTCGGAGCTGGAAATATACAAGACCAGCTTCTCAAAATACGGCAGGGCTTATATGTCCTACGTACAGGAGCAGGCTTCAAAGAGCCGTATTTATATTTCGGGCATATCAATGGTAAATAATAAAAAATTAATTAACAGGAGCGTGTAGAATATGTTGGCGGCAATCAACTTTTTCGGAAATGTATTGAAAAATGAAACAGAATCGGCAGGAACTGATATTTTTGCTTCACCTTCAGCACAGGCGGTAAGTGAAATTACAATCGGTCAGTTCTGTATATGCGTAGGTGCAGCACTTCTTATTGGTTTTCTCATTAGTCTTGTGTATATCTTCTGCCACAGAAAAGAAGGCTATTCACAGAGCTATGTATTCACAATAATTATGCTTCCCACAATCGTTTCACTTATTCTTCTTCTCATTAACACGACAGCAGGAGCGCTGAGCCTTGCAGGTGCATTCACTCTTGTTCGATTCCGAAGCGTACCGGGTGATCCGAAGGATATAGCGTATATCTTCTTTGCAATGGCAGCAGGTGTTGCCTGCGGTATCGGATACATCGGTTTTGCAGTGGTATTCTTCCTAGTTCTCGGCGTTGTGATGTTTGTACTTTCCGAAATGAATTTCGGCGGATGCAAGACAAGACATATGACGCTGAAAATTACAATTCCCGAAAATCTCGATTATCAAGGGGTTTTCGACCCTGTACTCTCAAGATACACAAGATTTCACAAGCTCAGAAGAGTTAAAACAACAAACTTCGGTACACTTTTTGAGCTTATCTATTCAGTTGATGTATCTGAGGATATCGATCAGAAGAAGTTTATCGATGAGCTTCGCGCACTTAACGGAAATATGACAATCAACCTCGTATTCTTCAAGTACGATGATAAAATCTACGAGGGTTAATAAACAATAACGAAAAACTGCACAATTCTCATTGTGCAGTATTTTCCATAAAGGGGAGTTTTTTATTATGAATTACAAAAGAGTTATTGCGGCGTTAATGGCGTCACTTATGGTGGCTGCTACGGTTTCCTGCGGAGAAGACAAGCCTTCCGAGACTGAGGTTGACACACCTGCTATATCTGAGACAACAGAAGCGCCTGAAGAGGCTACAAAGGCTGATGAATCTGATGAAAAAGAAAATGTGACGGAAGATAAAAAATCCGAAAAAACTACTGATAAAAAATCGGCGAAAACAACAGCTGCCGATAAGAAATCCGATAAGGACAAAAAGACAACTACTACAAAAGCAGCTGATAAGAAAAATGATAAGACGGATAATTCAAGTGAGAATAGCAATTCAGAGGAAAACGGCGGAGAATCGGGAGGAAATTCGGAGGAGAATAACAGCTCAGAGGAGAAGCCAAAGACTACAAAAGCTCCCGAAAAGCAGACAACCCCTGCTGTTACAACGGTTGTAACTGAGCCTGCAAAAACCTTTGATGCTGAGATCACTTTCAATGAAACAGTTTCCGTAAATGGCATAAATGCCGAAGCAAGCGGCTCTGTGGTAAAAATCACCGCAGGCGGCGATTATATTGTAAAGGGCAGTACATCTAATGGGCAGATTTACATAAGCACCGCAACGGAGGAGAAGGTTGAAATTACTCTTGATAACGTTGATATTTCCTGTGGAGGCGGCCCCGCTATCTTTGTAAATGAGGCTAAAAGATGCGTTTTAAAGCTTAAAGAGGGAAGCGTCAACTATCTCAGCGATGGCGGAAATGACAAGATAAACGACGGTGTTATCTTCTCTAACGATACTTTGAGAATAAAGGGTGACGGCTACCTTGAAATCAATGCAGGAAATGCCCACGGAATTGCCAGTGATGACGATGTTATTATTGAAAGCGGCAAATATGTGATAAATTCCATAAAATCGGGAATTATCGCTAATGATAATATTACTGTTAACGGCGGCGAACTGACCATATTCGGCGGCACAAATGGTATGAAGTCAAAGGGTACAATGTGTATAAATGACGGTGCAATGTGGATATGCGGCGGCAGCAAGGAGGAAAAAAGCTCACTTTATGCGGCATCTGGACTTTATTACAGAGGCGGATATGTCTATGCGGCAGGAAATCAGGTAACACCGCCCACGGAAACTCCTAATCCCTATATTGTAGTGAATTGGCTTAATGGATTGCCTGCTGAGAGTACAGTGGGATTTGTTCTTGGCGGAACTGAATTCGCCTCACTTACCCCGAAAACGAATTTCAGATGCATTATGATGCTTGCTCCCGATATTCTTATAGGCGACGGATTTACGCCATTTGTTGATGGTAACAGCAATGGAGATTTTACTGTAGCTGAGGGACAGAATTTGTTTGTAATTGAATAATTTTTGAAAAGGGACGCTGATAATTCTGCGTCCTTTTTGCTCGCAAAATTTGCCAATTCCTCCTTGTGTGTTGTGGATATTTTATTAATAAGTAAATTGTTGTTACATATTAAATAAGTCTTAAGAAAAGTTTTGGGCGTAAAATTTCTAAAATATGCAAAAGTATAGTTTAGTGGAGTTTTGTATATTGTATATGTCCTCGATTTGCAATATAATATAATCAGCAATTGAGAATATTGACGTTCATAGGCGAACATCCTTCCCTCTCATGTGTTTGACCGTGAACGTTAAACAACTGCTTACTGCAGAAAACGAATTGGTTATTATTTAAACTAATTCCTTTCATTTGTGATTTTTTCATGTTTTCTATTCTCAATAACTTATTTTAACTTATTATTTATGGCTTGCTCCTCAGTGCTAAGCGATGAAAATCGTATGGAGCGAAACCGACACCTCCTGATGAGGTGTATTTTTTTTACTTTGTGAAACTTGTGTGAAAATTTATATAAACCTCTTGACGAGTTATTTAAACCGTGATATAATATGATTAAAGGATATGACGGGAGAAGTGTTTATGGATAAGAATGTATATAGTATAGTGCTGACGGATAATGTGATACGTGCCGTTGACAATGAGGCGTACAGACGGGGTACAAACCGCTCTAACCTTATAAATCAGATACTTGCGGAATATCTCTCCTGTGTTACGCCTGAAATGCGTATGCGGCAGATTTTTGATTCTGCGGAGGCGCTTCTTCGCAGGGAAATGCTCCTTATGCAGCAGAATACACCGTCGGTGCTTATGCTGAAAACTGCTTTACAGTATAAATACCGTCCTACGGTCAATTATAAGATTGAACTGGAAAGAAATCCAGAAGTGTATATGGGTGGATTGAAAGTGCAGATACGCACGCAGAATGAACTTCTGAAAACTTACTTTGAGAGGTTTTTTACAGAGGTTGCCTGTATTGAAGGAAATGTCCTCAGAGATTACGGCTTTAATGATTACAAAAGCGGTGTATCGAAGGATTGTTTCACAAGACTGCTGATTAATAATCCTTCTTTGGGTGAGGAGGAAAAGGGTGCTGTTATAGGCGAGTATCTCAATATGCTTGATGAAACAGTAAAGGAGTTCTTTGCCTGCGATATGGAGCTTGACCACGCTCTTGCGAAGTATCAGGACAGATTTATTATATTTACAGATAAACATAAGATATAGGGGGTAGTGATTATGAATGCTGAAAAATTAACTCAGAAATCAATGGACGCGGTGAGAAAAGCTCAGAGTTTAGCGGTAATGCGTGCTAATTCCGTCATTGAGCCGATTCATCTTCTCGGAGGACTTCTCAAACAGGACGGGGGACTTATTCCTCAGCTTGTGAAGAAAATGGGGATTGACAGCGATATGCTTGAAGCTGAGGCGGATAAGCGTCTTGATAGCCTGCCGAAGGTTACAGGCAGCGGCAGAAGCAGCAATATGGGCATTTCTGCGGAGTGTGACAGGGTTCTTGTATCTGCGGAGGAAATCGCCGCAAATATGAAGGACGAGTATATATCTGTAGAGCATATTATGCTTGCTTTAATCGACAGCAAGGACAGGGATGTTTCTGCTGTGCTGCAGATGTTCGGCATTGAGCGTGACAGATTTCTCACGGCGCTTATGTCGGTGCGCGGAAACACCCGTGTTACAGGGGAAAATCCCGAGGAAACATATGATGTTCTGGCGAAATACGGTCAGGAGCTTGTGGGACTTGCCCGACAGAACAAGCTTGATCCCGTTATAGGCAGAGACAGCGAAATCCGCAACGTTATGCGTATACTTTCAAGAAAAACGAAGAATAATCCTGTTTTAATCGGTGAGCCTGGAGTAGGTAAAACTGCCATTGCCGAGGGCCTTGCGCAGCGTATAGTTGCAGGGGATGTCCCCGACAGCCTTAAAGACGGAAAAGTTTTCTCTCTTGATATGGGTGCGCTTATTGCAGGCGCGAAATATCGGGGTGAATTCGAGGAGCGTCTGAAAGCTGTTCTCAATGAGATAAAGAACAGCAGCGGTCAGATTATCCTTTTTATAGATGAGCTTCATACAATTGTGGGCGCAGGCAAGAATGACGGCGCTATGGATGCAGGAAATCTGCTTAAACCCATGCTTGCAAGGGGAGAGCTGCACTGTATAGGGGCTACAACCCTTGACGAATACCGTAAATATATCGAGAAGGATGCGGCTCTGGAACGTGGTGCTCAACGTGTTCTTGTGGACGAGCCTACGGTTGAGGATACTATATCCATTCTCCGCGGACTTAAAGAGCGTTACGAGGTGTTCCACGGTGTAAAAATCAGCGATAACGCACTTATATCGGCGGCGGTGCTGTCAAATCGCTATATCAGCGACAGATTCCTCCCCGATAAGGCAATTGATCTTATAGATGAAGCTTGTGCTACTATACGCACGGAAATGGATTCTATGCCTACAGAGCTTGATGTAATATCTCGTAGGATTGTCCGCCTTGAAATCGAGGAAACAGCCCTTAAAAAGGAAAATGATACGATTTCAAAGGAACATTTAGAAGAAATACAGAAGGAACTTTCGGAACTCCGCGAGCAGTTCAACGCTATGAAAGCTAAGTTGGAGAACGAAAAGAATGATATATCTGCTGTTCAGAAGCTTCGTGAGGAGATTGAAAGCGTAAGCGGACAGATTGAACAGGCGGAGCGTGAATACGACCTTAATAAGGCGGCAGAGCTGAAATACGGCAGACTGCCAAGCCTTAAAAATAAGTTGGCAGAGCTTGAATCCCAGACTGAAAATGACAGCGATGAGAATCGTCTGCTCCGTGACAGGGTTACAGAGGACGAAATTGCGAAAATTGTATGCCGTTGGACGGGTATACCCGTTTCAAAGCTTATGGAGGGCGAAAAAGAGAAAATCCTGGGACTTGAAAGCCTTCTTCACAAGCGCGTTATAGGGCAGAATGAGGCGGTGGAAAAGGTTAGCGAGGCCATTATCCGTTCAAGGGCAGGTATACAGTCCCCTGAAAGACCTATAGGCTCATTTATGTTCCTTGGCCCTACAGGTGTGGGTAAAACGGAGCTTGCAAAGGCTCTTTCGGAGATACTTTTTGACGATGAAAAGAATATGGTTCGTATTGATATGAGCGAATATATGGAGAAATTCAGCGTCAGCCGACTTATCGGAGCGCCTCCCGGATATGTTGGCTACGACGAGGGAGGTCAGCTTACTGAGGCAGTTCGCAGAAAGCCATATTCCGTTGTTCTTTTCGACGAAATCGAAAAGGCTCATCCCGATGTATTTAATATTCTGCTTCAGATACTTGATGACGGTCATATAACAGACTCTCAGGGCAGAACAGTTGATTTTAGGAATACTATTATTATACTGACTTCAAATCTCGGTTCTCCCTATATACTGGAGGGCATCGGCTCTGACGGAGAAATCACCGCAGAGGCGAGGGAAATGGTTGAAAATCTGCTGAAACAGCAGTTCCGCCCTGAATTTCTCAACCGACTTGATGAGATAATCTTCTATAAGCCTCTTGCTAAGACAGAGATCATAGGCATTGTTGACCTTATGCTTGAAAGTTTGCAAAAGCGTCTTGATGATAAACATATCTGCATAAATGTGACGGAGGAAGCCAAGAATTATATTGTGGAAAATGGTTATGACCCCAACTTCGGAGCAAGACCGCTGAGACGCTATATCCAGCGGAATGTGGAAACTGCTGTTGCGAGAATTATTCTTGGCGGAGGTGTATCTTCGGGAGATACGATAACAATAGATGTTGGCGAAGGTAAACTGATTGCGGAATAATAGGGGAAAATGGGACTTTTGTATAGTCGGATTTTATAAAAACGGCAAAAAATATGTTGCAGATTATGGCAAAATGTCATTTTTTTGAAAATACCGCGTAAATCCCTTGACAAACGGGGAAAATAGGTATATAATGCAATTATCTTAAAGAATTGGAGGAAATATGAAATGACAAAATCTGAACTTATCGCTGCTGTAGCAAGCAAGACAGATTCTACAAAGAAGAATGCTGAGGCTGCTGTAAACGCAATGCTCGAGGCTATCACAGGTGCTCTCGTAAACGGAGACAAGGTTTCTATCGTTGGCTTCGGTACTTTTGAGGTTCGCGACAGAAAGGAAAAGCAGGTTATCAATCCCCAGACAAAGGAAAAGATGACTGCTCCCGCTTCAAAGGCTCCTGCTTTCAAGGCAGGTCAGGCTCTTAAGAGCGCTGTTAACAAGTAATAACGGAGGAAAAAGATATGGCAAAGAAGGCAACAGCTGCAAAGGCAGCAGAAGTTAAAGCAACAGCTGCAATCGCAGCAGAAGCAGAAGTAAAAGAAGAAGCAAAGGCTGTTGAAGCTGTAGTTGAGGCTGCTCCTGTTGAGGAAGCTCCCAAGAAAGCAGTATCTAAGAAGCCTGCAGCTAAGAAAGCGGATGCTAAGAAGTCTGCTGAAAAGAAAACAGCAGAGAAAAAGCCTGCTGAAAAGAAGACTTCTACAAGAAAGACAGCTCCCAAGACAAATCTGTTTATTCAGTATCAGGGCGCAGAGCTTTCCTATGCCGATCTTATTGAAAGAGCTAAGGCTGACGCTGGCGTTGATGCTCCCAAGACTATCAACCTCTATGTAAAGCCTGAGGACAATATGGTTTACTACGTTGTTGACGAAAAGGTTGGCGGATTTGTTATTGCTTAATGCGATGAAATCCGTAGCTGAATAGTTTACAGACTCCCGATGTGAATCGGGAGTTTTTTTACTTGTCTGTATTACTCTTGGTATAATATCAAGGTAAATATACTATCTATTTATAAGTATTTTATTTTTTATAGCTTTGTGTCTAATAAATATTTGATAAAGTGTAGTTGAACTTGCTGATATGAGGGGGCGCTTTGTGCTAATTTGACAAAAAATGCAAAAAATCTTTTATACAGATAGTTGTCGATACGTATTGCGCATTGTGCCGATTTATGGTATAATTAATATGACAAAATGTGATGCTATGCCCTGTGAGGGATAGGGTGTAAGTAATCGGCATTTTTAATATATATTTCATTAATATTAAGGAAGGGTGATTTTCTTATGAAAAAAACTTTGGGGAAACGCATTATAAGCGGCGTAACCTCGGTATTACTCGGTTTGTCTGCTTTTACGCAGGCTGTACCGCTTGGTGAAAGCGGTTTGCTGAGAGCAAGGGCGGTGGAGGAAAATCCAGATGGGTTGCCGACACTTACTATTCCATATGAAAACTCAATTTGGTACAGAGGAGGTCCTCTCGGAGTTGCTGGAGATTTCCATTATTTTGCGTTTGATACAGCGACTGTTGCACCGCATACCAACGGTAACTTTGCCGCCAAACATGTCAAAGGTGGCGAAGGATATCCAAACCAGTATATTGGACAACTTGTAAGCATAATTGGTGAAAGTTGGACGGAAATAGGAAACGAAGCAAAGCTAAAAAATGTTCCTGATGTAGTTGTTCCTGCTAATTATGAAGCGTATGGTGCTGGCGATGTTAAACTTGACTATCCTACACAGCGATATGAATTTAAAATTTACAGACCAGATGGTACTGATTTCAGCATAATCAATGGAGACAGAGATGCTGCTATTGAGTTTTCATATGTTTCTCATTATTCAACTGACTTTATGAATTTTGATAATTTAAGAGAATATTACAGAGGTTTATCAAAGGAATATGGTGAGAAGGAAGATAATGTAGAATCGAAAACTATCGACGACGACGGAAATTTAGTCATAAAACTTAATGCAAGCGGAGAAAATATAATTAATTTATCTGCTAAGGACTTTGAAGAATTAGGAAATAGTAATATTTATATCTCAGGTATTAATGCGAACTCTGGCGATAGTGATTCAGGAATTGTTAGTGAAATAAAGGATAATCAGTATCTTATTATGAACATTGACATGAGCAGCTTTGAGGGTAATGATATAGTATTATCGAAACTTTCAGCTGATATGAAGCGTTTCACTATAAATAATCCCGATACTGATATGGGTGCAAATGGAGAAGAAACTTTCTATCAGGGAACAAATATTCTCGTCAATTTGATCAATGCACCTGCACTTAGTAATGGTGAACCTCAATTAACGGTTACTGTTGGCAATGGTGTGTTTCAGACCCTTGCTCCTGATATACATTTGAAAATGAATTGTACAAATGGTAATGGAATTGCAGAAGATATTACAAATGCTGGCGAAACGCATATGAATTTCTTTATGAATCCAGTTTTTAAAAACCCTGAAATAAGTAAAATTACAAATGTAACAGTTCAAAAAGAATGGAGCGATGGAAATGAAAAACATACAGATAAGGATGCTGTAACAGTTTCACTTTATCGTTCTGATGAGCCTAATGCAGCTTTAAGCAGTCTTACCGATTCTTCGGCGCTTGTAACACTTTACAAGAAAGCTTTTGAAGATATGGTTGGCGAATCTACCCTTGCAAAGGATAATACCGCAATTGGTGGAGGATTTGGATCAGGATTTGGTGGCGGAAATACACAGAATCTTCCTGCGATAAGTATTTTAGGTTTGCAAAATAGCGGTACATCAATTGGTGAATATGATACCAATAAAAATGTATTGATGAATGACAGGACATATGGTTATGGTTTGTATCCTTTTGAGGACTACAGCATTTCAGCTGTTGAAACAGCTTATGAGGGTTTTGGTTGGGATGCTGAACTTGTATTTAAAGCATATCACGACCTTATAAGACTTGATGAAGAAAACGGAGTTATATACTTTAATAAACTTGATTACGATTTGAGTCAGACATACAATAATACTGTATGGATTAGCTTGCCTACTTCTACAGATCCATGGGGATTCCAAAAGGATTACAGCAATGGTTTCAAGGCAACAATCACAGAGGAAACTGATGCTGATGGTAATACAATCCGCAAGATAACAAAAATTAATGGTGAACCTGGTGAGGTTGTGAAAATCGGGTCAGCTGTTCTTGATACAAAGAATAATTGGCAGAATACTTGGAACGACCTTCCTGCACAGAGTGCAACGGGAACACATTATTACTATTATGTGATTGAAGATACAGCTGTTAAAGGCTATGAAACATCATATAAGGGTAATAGTATGCCGGGTGGTACAAATGGTACAATTACTGTTGTGAACAGTAAGTCAGAAGAGCCTAAGCCGCCTGCAGGACCTTCTGAAATCTTAATTAAAAAGACGGATATGTCAGGTACACAAGAGGTTGAAGGGGCAGAGTTTACGCTGAAAATCGGCGAAAATGGACCTAAAAACTTTGATGGTGTCAAGATTGGTGCAATTGATGGTAAGGGTAAGACAGAGCTGACTTTCAGCGGAAGTCAGACAATTAATGGTCTTAAGGATGGTACATACATTCTTGAAGAGACAGTTGCTCCCGACGGATATACAGTGGTAACTGAGTTTACGTTTACTGTAAGCGGCGGTAAGGTAACAGATTCGTCAGTTGTAACAAACGGTGCCGTTAAAACAGCAGACGATGGCAAGACATTGATTGTTCTTGATGATATCAGCCGTGTAATAATCAGCAAAGTTGACATAGCTGACGGTGAAAATGAACTTCCAAATGCAAAGCTTACACTTGACGGTGCAAGCGATATTACCGATGAAATGGTTTCAGCTGAATTCACAAAGGCTGATTCCGCCGATAATATGACAGCAGGACAGTATATTATTGAAGACGGTAACCTTACATGGATGTCAGCTGAAAACAAGAAAATGGAGCTTTCAAAGCTTCCTGATGGTGCATATTCTCTCTCAGAGATTATTGCTCCTGAGGGATATTTGCCTATCGGCGGAGAAAGCTGGGGATTTACACTCGAAAATGGTGTTGTTTCAGGTGAGAATAAGACATATGAAAACGGCACATACGTTAATGTTGATGGTGAAAATGTCATTGTAGTAGGCGACAAGGCAGAAGAAACTGATGTTCCTGTTGAGCCTAAGAATATTACAATCAGCAAGCAGGATATGGCAGGCGACGGTACAGCTGAGCTGCCAAATGCAAAGTTTGAGCTTTTATCAAAGGACGGAAAAGATCTGTCAGGTGTAACAGCAAAACAGGGCAATGATGAAGTAACATTAAGCAGAAACGAAAACAATACATCTGTTATTTATACATCGGGTACAAATCCTACAGAGCTTTCAAATCTTCCTGACGGAAATTATGCTCTCCGAGAAATGGTTGCTCCTAATGGATTTATGGCGATTTCTAACTTTGAATTTACAATAGAAAACGGTGAGGTTGTAGCTAACGGTATTGCGACTACAACAGGTGAAGTCAAGGTTGACGGAAACAAGATTACAGTTCTTGATAAGGCAACTACAGCAACAATCAGCAAGATAGAAATGGGAGGCGGAGACGAGCTTCCCGGAGCAACACTTGAGGTCAAGTCACTTGATGGAACAGACCTTTCAGATGTGACAGCAAAGCAGGCTGGCGATGATGTAACCCTTGAATTCGGAAAGAAGACAGAGGGAGATAAGGAAGTTGAAGATACAACAGTAATCAGATATGTATCAGGAACAGAAAAGACAGTCCTTTCAAAGCTTCCAGCAGGCAAGTACAGCCTTACAGAAATCACAGCACCTAACGGATACTTTAAGGCAGAAACAATAGAGTTTGTAATTCTTCCTGACGGCACAGTACAGGTGGCAAATGGAACAGACGACAACGGCAATACAATCTATGTAGATGCAGATGTGGTGTTAATGGAAGACAAGCCCATTGAAATCACAATCAGCAAGATTGATATTACAAATGAAAATGAACTTCCAGGAGCAGAGCTTAAACTCGAAGCACTGACAGAGGGAGTAACATTTGAAAATGTAACAGCAAAGCAGGACGTAAATGCTGTTGAGCTTGATAAGAGTGAAGATAACAAGACAATAATCTTCACATCAGGCGGAGCACCAACAGTACTTTCAGCAATACCAAACGGACAGTACAAGCTTACAGAAAAGACAGCCCCTGCAAATAATATTGCAGTAGAGAGTGAATGGACATTCACAATCAAGGACGGAAAGATTGATGTAGAAACAGCAGAAACAGTAATAGAAGACAGCGGATCATACATCAAGCTTGACGAAGAAAAGGCAAACTATATCGAAGTAGGAAACGCAGCAAAGAAGGAAGCAAAGAAGCTTACAATCAGCAAGTGGGATATCACAAATGATAAGGAGCTTGCAGGAGCAATTATCAAGATTGAAGCAACAGATGAGACAGCAGACCTCACAGAGGTAACAATCGAGAATGCTGAGAAGAAGTTTGATGAAAACAATAAGAACTACTTCACATATGAATCAACAGACAAGTCAGCAATAATCAGCGGACTTCCTGCAGGTGAGTACAAGCTTATAGAGGATACAGCACCTCTTGGCTACACAAAGTTTACTGAGGTAACATTCAAGGTTGATGAAGACGGAGCAATCTCTGTAAAGGGAGCAGACGGAACATATGCAGCTGATGAAGATAATAAGCTTACAGTAAACGATGAAGTAATCACAGCAACAATCAGCAAGATAGAAATGGGAGGCGGAGACGAGCTTCCCGGAGCAACACTTGAAATCAAGTCCCTTGACGGAATAGACCTTTCAGACGTGACAGCAAAGCAGGCAGACGATGATGTAACCCTTGAATTCGGAAAGAAGACAGAAGGCGAAACAGAAGTTGAAGATACAACAGTAATCAGATATGTATCAGGAACAGAAAAGACAATTCTTTCAAAGCTTCCAGCAGGCAAGTACAGCCTTACAGAAATCACAGCACCTAATGGATATCTTAAGGCAGAAACAATTGAATTTGTAGTTCTTCCCGACGGTAAAGTTCAGGTGGCAAATGGAACAGACGACAACGGCAATACAATTTATGTAGATGCAGATGTGGTCGTAATGGAAGACGCACCTTCTGAGATTCATATCTCTAAGAAGGAAATCGCTCAGTCCGATGAGCTTCCCGGAGCTATTCTTCGAGTTGTGCTTGATAAGGCAGAAAAAGCAAATGCAACTCTTGACGGAGTTAAGGTAACTCAGAACGGTATAGATGCTAAGGGATTCAAGACTTCAACACTTGAAGAAGAAATCGAAGGCGAAAAGGTTACAAAGTCATATATTGAGTTTGAATCTATTGCTGAAAGCGATGCAGTAATTTCTAAGCTTCCCGACGGTAAGTATACTCTTATCGAGTTCCGTACACCTCAGGATGCAGAGGGAAATGACAGTCATCTCAAGGCTGAAAGCATTAGCTTTACAGTTAAGGGTGGTGTAGTAACAGCAATTACAATGTCTGAAAAGGATAAGAAAAATTATTCTGAGGGCGATAATAAGATTGCAGAAGGTTCAACTGTTACTGGTGTTGTAATGCGTGATAATACCACTACAACAACTACAACTACAACAACTACAACAACAACTACTACAGCTACAACATCGACAACCACCACCACAACAACCACTACCACAACTACAACAAC
>JAZSEJ010000111.1:0-2323 GCA_045531615.1 Ruminococcus sp. | reverse complement strand
CCTTTTCGCTGGGTACGGCAATCACTTTTGTAACGCTTGGTATTATTGCAACCTCGGCAGGAAGGCTGATGGGAACATCTTCAAAGTTATGGTATCTCATTCTCGGTGTGGTAATGATTTTAATGTCCTTGCAGACTTGGGGGATATTCAATTTTATTCCGTCTGCAAATCTTGTTTCAAAGAATAAGAAAAGAGGATTTGTCGGAGCATTTGTTGCAGGTATTTTGGGAGGGATTTTCTCCTCGCCCTGCTCAACCCCCGTACTGATTGCTCTGCTCGCTATTATTGCAGGGCAGGACAATATGATTTGGGGTATTTTGCTGATGCTTCTGTATTCCATAGGACACAGTACGCTTGTAATTGCGGCTGGAACATCTGTCGGATTTGTGCAGAAGATGAACAGCAATGAAAAGTATCAAAAAGCAGGAACGATACTGAAAATCGTTATGGGCATAGTCATACTGCTTATCGGTTTGTATATGTTCTGGCTTGCATTTTAATTAAATTTTTGGAGGTAACTACTATGGCATTATTCGGTTTTGGTAAGAAGAAGGAAGAAGAAAAGCAGACACCCGCTTGTGCTTGTCAGTGCGGCTGTCCTGCATCGGAAGCAACTGGAATCACGGGCGATTGCTGTTGCGAGGAAGCGAAAGACGGCATCTGCTGTATCAAGGTGCTTGGTGCAGGCTGTAAGTCCTGTCACGAGCAGTATGAAAACACAAAGAAAGCAGTAGTTGAAATGGGAATTTCCGTAGAGGTTGAATACATCACCGATATGGAAAAGGTAATGGCTTATGGCGTAATGAGTATGCCTGCTCTCGTTGTCAACGAAAAGGTTGTAGCTATGGGTAAGGTGCTGAAGCCTGCCGATGTTGTGAAGCTGCTTCGTAATCTCGGATTTTAAAAATGGAGCATAGAAAATGAGTAAGAACTGGTATCCGTTAATTGACTACGATAAATGTATCGGCTGTATGGCTTGCAATGATATGTGCCGACATGGTGTGTATAAGCCCGATGATACAACAGGGAAACCAAAGGTGGTGTACGGCACAGGCTGTGTGCAAGGCTGTCACGGCTGTGAAAGGAAATGTCCTGTTCAGGCAATTAGCTATTTCGGTGATGATGGCACACTGGATATTGATTACGATTATGACACCTATAAGCCTGAAATCAAATGCGAGGGTAAGCCGAAGGTTGCTTTTATTTGCGTACACAATTCCTGCCGAAGTCAGATAGCAGAAGCTCTTGGTAAGCTGTATGCGTCCGATGTATTTGAAAGCTATTCCGCAGGTACAGAGCTGAAAGACCATATCAATCCTGATGCAGTAAGGCTTATGAAAAAGAACTTCGGCATTGATATGGAGAAAACACAGTACAACAAACTTATTGACGATATTCCACAGCCCGATGTGGTGATTTTTATGGGCTGTAATGTCAGCTGTCCCGATGTTCCGAGCCAGTATGCGGAGAATTGGGGACTGGATGATCCGACAGGAAAATCAGACGAGGAGTTTGAAATGATTATTCGACTGATTGAGGAGAACATGATAACAATCAAAAATCGAATGACAAAAACCTAAAAAACGAACTTTTTTCAAAATTTCCAATTCCATCCCTTGATTTCCCAAAATACAAATGCTATAATATGACTGTAAGTTAAATTGTATCAAAGTTAAGTTTTAATCTGAATCGACATTTCAGGCAAGTCACAGGCACACCGCCGCCCAAATTCTATGCGGCAATCAAAAAACAGAACAAGGTTTAATAAAACACAGCATGAGGTTGTATATTTACACCTATGCTGTTTTTTATTGGTCAGAAACCGAAACAAAAACAGTCTGTGCTCGTCATATCGTTCGCAGGTCGCCTGCCAATGATATGACAAGGATTCACACATAGGTGAATCTCAACAAAGGTCTGACAGTTCACCTGCAAGACTGTCCAATGTATAGCAGCTCGCATTGTCAAATAAAGAGCTGCACGATGCACCGCATCGTCCGAACATCCACCCATCGACAAGGTTCTATAGCTGATACCTTTCCAAAAAAATCGGCGGTAATCTTTTGCAGAGTGTGAAGCAGCTCTGCGGTTACCAGTTAGTGTTCCTTCGGGTTACACTTGGCTTATGATGACGGCTTCCAGCTTGACAACTGCATACATTTTTCCAACTTTTTTTAAAAGAGATTGAGTCCGTGAGTCTGCATAGAGACCGCAAGCGGTCTCTATGCAGACGGGATAGGTGCGTCCAAATTGCCGAAATTCAGTCATTATTTCAATTCTACATCATCGCCGCTGCCTTAAGTCGATCGTAGCCATGTCGTTC
>JAZSEJ010000092.1:0-15767 GCA_045531615.1 Ruminococcus sp. | reverse complement strand
AAACCATTTTCAACAATAGCCTTATACACATCTTCCATTCTGATTTTCTTGAATTTTTCTTTGTTATCCATTCTAAGTACCTCCGTTTTGATTTCTTGTTGTTGGTTGAATCAAAACGAAGGCTTACGGATATTTCGCTGTTATGCACAGCCAATGGTAGGTCAATAACATAAAAAGTCCTTTCCTCGTCAAACGAAGAAAGGACTCTTAACGCTATACGAAACCATCGTGCAAATAAAAAAGCGCCGCAGAAACAAACAGACATAGCTATAGCGTAAGCTATAACAATATCTATCCGGTTTCATACGGCGCTTGGCAGCCTGATTCTAACGAACCATCTCCGCTTGCACGATTAAAAATCGTAATAGTAATTATTCAATTTTAGTGAGATATACGGTGAAATCCTGATCTCTGCTGTGTCCGAATGTACGGAAATATGCCAGATTTAAAATGTACTCGTTTTTGCATTTTTTACACTTAACCTGCAAATGTCCTTGAACGTCTGCGAAAACAGTAGATATACGAAAATGACAATTCGGACAGAGAATATCTCTCTTAGAGAGGGTTGCGACCTCTGCTTTGGAGACTTCCAGCTTTTTGAAAATTTCATCGTTCATAAACTCTATCATCATCCACCTGCTTTCCCACCATTCAGATGCATTTCAGTGGTGATGTATTCATCCATTCGGTGTTTTTCAAACAGCTTTAGCTGTTTCATGCGTATGGTAAGTGCGGTGAAGGATACCCCAAGATAGTCTGCCATATCCTGCAGAACTTTCTTATCCTTCGATGTAAAGACATTTTCCCCATAGATACTTATGTTTCGATCATCAGTGAACTGGAGGCAGGTGTTTCTCACAAGTACTGCAGGCATCAGCAATGCTGCAGCACCTCTGTCTGCCTGACATTCTCTGAAACTCAGCATTTCAGAAAGCTCTCCGATCGGGTATTCTCTGCTGCTGTCAAATTCTCTGCGATAAGCAGATACAACTGGTGATTCGGTCAGTATGGATTCGATGTAATGAAACACCTCGTGTGCAATGCAGAAATAACGTCTGCTGCGTTCATGAGGATGCTTCAGAACTTTGTCAAGCAGAATTGTCCTTTCTGGAATCACTACAGACTGCACCTTTCCCTGATAGCATACTTTAATTGGAGTAATACCATCTGCAAGGAATGAAAGTTTGTTCGGATCATCCTCTGCAATTGATGTGTATAAGAGCTTGAGTTTGAAATAGTTGCGGGCAAAGCCTACAATGTCTATGGGGCGGGTTCCGTATGCGTCCCCCTCATGCTGTTGGATTAGGCCTTCGCAGATCTCATCAATCTCGACATTGCGAAAGCGTAGGATTCGTGGATTCATCTATTTCACTCCAATCATCAATAATATGTTGAAGCCTCTTTTCTTACTGTTCTACATTCTTCAGCACTCTGATTGCAACGCCTTGAATAATCACTTCGTCGTAGTACTGATCTTCCATTTCGCTGTTTTCTGGGTGCAGTCGTATCTTTTTCATCTTCGGTTCGGGATAATAGCGTTTCAGTGTTGCAGTTGAATCTGTTGTGCTTGTTAATGCAACAACGATATCTCCGGGATTTGCGGTGGCTTGCTGACGTACAACAATTAAATCTCCGGGTTCGATACCTGCATCAATCATAGATTCACCATCGGCTTCAAGTACAAAGAACGTTCCTTTGCCAATGTACGAAGCAGGCAGCGGTATCAGCTCCTGAACATTTTCTTCCGCATACTGTGGCAATCCGCAGGCTACCTTGCCAACAAACGGGGCGTTGACAATTTCCTGCATTGGCTTATGCTTCGTCAAGGTAATATTACGAGCATTTTCGATCTCAAGCATTCCGTTTTTTCGCATTGTGGCAAGATAACGAGATACTGTAGATTTCGTCATCCCCAATGCATCTCCGATCTCTCGTGATGAGGGAGATTCACCGAACCTGTTCTTGTAATCCTCAATAAAGTTGAGTATGTACCCATAATATTCTGTGTTCTGATGCTGCATGCTTTCACACTCCTCTATCTGCAACGCTGTCCCATATATAAATTATAGCCCCTATTGACTTAAAAATCAATAGGGGCTATGAATGTTGGCGGCAATTCCCGACAACAAAATGGCATATTTTACTTTTTTGTATAATCGCACAAAAACCAGAACGTTAGTTCTTCTCTCTTTTAGTCATTCTATATATGAAGGTGGACGTTCAATTGAAATCAGCTCATATATGTCAAATCTCATACACTATCTTACCTCCATTTTTATGCACAATAGGCAGCAAAACACAAAAAAGCTGTTGACAAATAGCAGCAAACGTGGTATAATATTAAATTGAGGTGTGTGAAGAATGATAGCTGTTGGCGACTATATAAAGCAAAAAAGAGAAGCTGTGGGTTACTCTTTAAAAAAGATGGCTTCACTATGTGGAATAAGTGATAGTGAACTATATAAAATAGAGAACGGTTCAAGACAAAATCCAAACTGGAGAAATCTATGTGAAATTGCCAAATCGCTTGATGTACACCCTTTTGAAATACTTCTTGTAGCCGGTTACATAGCTGATACAGATATTAATCCCGTCCATAAGCTCAAAAGATTGGGCAAGTTGAGTAACGATGAATTAGAACTTGTTCAGCTTTATATTGATTTTCTTATAGCAAAGCAAGACGGCAGTCTGAAAGGAAATGGTGAACGCAATGATTTATAGATTAGGAGAGCTATTCTGTGGTCCAGGCGGCATAGCTTGGGGTGCAACACATGCAGATATTGGGGATCCTGATTTTAGTATTGTGCATCAATGGGCAAACGATTATGATGCAGACACATGCAATACATATAGGCATAATATCTGCCCTGACAATCCTGAAACTGTGTATCATGAAGATATTCGCAAGTTTGATATGTCAAAGCTTGCTCCCATCGATGCTCTTGCCTTTGGATTTCCCTGCAATGATTACAGCGTTGTTGGAGAACAGAAAGGAATGAACGGTATTTATGGTCCCTTGTACTCCTATGGAGTAAAAGCATTAAAACTTTTTAGACCGATGTGGTTTTTGGCAGAAAATGTCGGGGGATTAAAAAATGCTAATGATGGAAAAGCATTTACAAAGATTATTGCCGAACTGAGAGATGCTGGGTATACTGTTGTTCCTCATCTTTACAAATTTGAAGAATATGGTATTCCGCAGGCACGGCACAGAATAATTATTGTTGGCATAAGAAACGATCTTGATGTCGTTTATCGTGTTCCGTCAACTGCTCCCTATGAAAACGTTGATAACACATGTCGAACCGCAATTGATGTTCCTCCAATTCCTGCTGACGCTTTAAACAATGAAAGAACAAAGCAGTCCCCTCAGGTTATCGAGCGTCTTGAGCATATTCTTCCTGGTCAAAATGCTTTTACCGCAGATCTTCCCGATCATCTGAAGCTTAATATCACTGGTGCAAAAATCAGTCAAATATATAAGAGACTTGATCCTGAAAAACCTGCTTATACTGTAACAGGCAGCGGCGGCGGCGGTACTCATATCTACCATTGGGAAGAAGCTCGTGCATTAACTAACCGAGAAAGAGCAAGACTTCAGACCTTCCCAGATGAATACGAGTTCATGGGCAGTAAAGAAAGTGTGAGAAAACAAATTGGTATGGCTGTGCCGTGCAGAGGTGCCAAAATCATTTTTGAGGCTATTCTGAAATGCTTTGCTGGTATACCCTATGACTTTATTGAGCCTAATATTAACGAATAAAAGTAAGCTGTGTCCTTAAAAATCAAAGGACACAGCTTTTCTCATTCATAGTATTTTTTGATCTCTGCTATCAACTCGTCTTCGTTAGTATTTTCATGAACATAGTCCATCCTGATGTGATGCCGTTCTTGTAAAAAAAGCAGCCAGCCCTGAAGAGAAATTATGTAATCATTATCTAATGATGAGAGATTCGAATATTTCCCTACATATTTATTTCCAGAGACCCATGATTCGTGACTCACAGGGTAAAAGTTAGCTTTGGCTATATCATCCTGAATTATTTCAGCATATCCATCAGCATTAATGACCAACACATTATTATGTCTATCATCTGCGTTGCGCATGAGTTCTTCAATTTCTTTTTTTGTAAATAGATGTTTTGGTTTATGATCTAAAAATTCTACATCCGCATCAAAACACAAGCCACAAAAATCAATCTTTATCGAAAATTCTTGGCATAGTTCTTCTGTTCGTCTTCTGATTGATTCCTTAATCTTGAAAACTGATTCAATGGATCTACAGTAAAACACTTCGTCATTCGTATAACTTTCTTTGAAGTATCCATCAATACACAATACCAGGCTTTTATTGAAACGGTGTGTCAGATCAAATAGAAATCTGTTTTTAGCATATACTATTTTAAACCTTGATGCATTAACATCACTGCTGATTGATTCATGGAGATATTCTATGAAATTCCACTTTGTTAATGCATCTTCTATGGGAGTGGCATTTTCCTTCTCTTGAATTTCTATTTTTTCGCTTTCGTCTTCATCACTTTCCTCACTAACAAAGGGATTTTTAGTAATGTCAGGATCACATAGTGCGTATTCTTCATTAATCCCGTTCTTTTTACATTCCTTACAAATATCGATTAACCACAATATATACACTCTAAACCGAGCAGCACTACATTGAGTATGTCGGCCATCATAGGTGGAAGGGATACTGTTATATGGCCCATATTTAGGACAAATAAGAAATTTTCCTCTAGAACATCGCCGCACTATCTTCCAGCCTTCAGGATATGGCTCTCCTGTATCATAATCATAAACTCCATATGCAGAGTACTGTGCAGAAACATAATTACCAGGAATATCTTCAACCAACATTTCACTGAAAAAAGAATCTGAAACGTCTGAATCAATTATTGGTGCAAGTTCATCAAGCTCTAAAAGAAAATAATTCCATCGAGGATCCTCTAAAAAATTACAAAAAATCAACCTCTTTGGCTTAACAACATTACATATAATCTCTTCATATAAGTACAAACAATCAGCTTCATTAGCATCTTCTGATCCACAGAAATCCAATCCACCCTTTCCAGATAACATATGATTAAATGCAGGCAATGAAGCAACTAAGGAAAGTATCTCACGAATTTTATCCTTATCTTCCCATACAACAATTTCAGGGATATAAATTTTGCCGTCACCAAATAGATAACTGTTTATAAATCTCCATTCGCTATTTTGTATTTCATCGGAATAAAAATTACTGGGGCTCATTTTAAGCCATTGTTCTAATCTTGTTTTAAATTCCAACATTGTTGGTCTTTTATCTGGATCATTATCCGTAGATTCCTGCAAAAGTTCTTCTAATTCCACAATATGAACAGCTGATACGATGGAATCGTATCTTAATCCGATCTTTTTATCACGGAAATTGTACACGCCATCGAACCCTTTTTCCTTTTTAGTTAAGAGTATCCATAGTGTTTTGGCTAAGGAATAGACATCTGCTTTTTTTCCGTCTGATATATGTGGATCTCTGCGCATTTCCGGTGCCATTGTAGAATATGCGCCTAAAGCACATGCTTCGGTAAAAGAAACCTCAGTATCCAAAAAACTAACTAATCCAAAATCGCCAATATAGAATCTTTCGTTAAAATAATATATATTTTCTGGTTTTATATCTCTGTGGGATCGACCGTTTTCATGAAGCTTGTCTAGAGTATCCGCCAACTGAATGATACCATTTATTATAAAAGTATAATCATCCTTGTGACTTTCTAACTCTTTTTTTATTTCAGTTGCAATAGGCATGACATACCAGTACTCTTTATTTTCATCATCTATCATAAAATCGACAATCGGTAGGATTCCTAGTATTTCATCTTTGAACTGATTGATTACCGCTATTTCTTTTTTAAACCTTTCTCTTTTTTCAGGCTTTTTTGAACTGCGAGCGTAATCTTTCTTCAGCGGTTTTAATGCATATTCTTTTCCTGTTTCAACTTTTCTAACCCTGATAACTTCGGCATTACCGCCTTCGCCCAATTCATCCAAAGCTTCATATTCTTCTTCCCATTTCCAATTTGAGGTCTTGCTCATTTTAGTCCTCCTTTTCGATTGTCAGCTAAATTGCCTATTGTATAGCATGATCAAATATCAACAATATTTTCATACAAATGATTCAAATTATTTTGAGCCACTTTCTTTTTCAGCTGACACTCCCAAATCACAAGCACTCTCCAGCCTAATTCTTCAAGCTGAAGCCTGTTGGTTTTATCACGTTCAACATTGCCGCTGATCTTTTTAGACCAATATTCCGTATTACTTGCCGGCATTACGAACTTTCCGCAGTCATGCTTATGCCAAAAACAGCCATTTACAAACACAACCGTCTTGTACTTCGGCAATACAATATCAGGCTTTCCAGGCAGAGTTCGCACATTCTTTCTGTATCGCAGACCTTTGGAAAACAAGTACTTTCGTACAGTTTCCTCCGGTTTGGAATTTGTACTCCGTATATGTGACATATTCATGCTGCGGACTTCTTTTGTGTGATTATCCGCCATTATAGACACTCCTTGCTTTTAATGGAGAAAAATCCATATAGAACAGCTCATCATCAATT
The DNA here is from genome assembly GCA_045531615.1 of Ruminococcus sp. Lineage (GTDB taxonomy): Bacteria > Bacillota > Clostridia > Oscillospirales > Ruminococcaceae > Ruminococcus. The sequence goes on along the minus strand of JAZSEJ010000092.1, from coordinate 9,145 downwards.
TTAGCAAAGACTACATCTGTTCTTCCGTATTTTTCCAGATCTTCCCGTGTAATAGCTTTTCCGTTCGGAAGATTAAGTCGTTTGCGGAAATATTCACCCAGCAAAGAGTTATTAAGCGGTGTCGTTAATGCTTTGTTGCTCTGCTGTTCGACTCTTAATATCAAATTATGGCCATCATCAGTCAAAGTGGTAAAATGACGATCGGGAGGGAAAAAGTTTTGTCTTGCAATCGGTATCGGTATCCTGATATATGCTTCATTTGGATTTCTGCCCTTTCGCTGTCCCCAGTTTAATCCGGATGTTTCACCAACTATCCCCTTATTGGTTAAAAGGGAAAGCCGCAGGCTTTCAACACTGCCGCAGGATATACCGCCCAGAAGCTCAGTTTCGCTGTCAAGAATAGGATGATTATTTCGGATGATAACCATATCATCAATCTCAGAATGACTGCAGAAACACGATCTATTCTCTGCCTCAATATAATAATTGTATGCTTCACTCGGAGAACAGGTTTCCATCACTTCACATCTGGAAGAAATAAATGCGTTTTGCGTGAAATCTGCTGAACCAGCAAAGGCAATTTCAGGCTGATCCTTTTTTAGCCAGATATACAGATTTGAGTGTTCTGGAGGATTTTCAGAAATGTAGCTGCAGCTAAATGATGCCACACTTTTGGAAGTGAATTTGTTATGAAGTGAAAGAAATCCCTTGTGTGCAGGAACACTTATGCCGTCATAGGATGTCATGCCGACAATAACAGAAATATCAATTGGTGCTGTTCTTCTTTCCTGGAGCTGTTTCATATACCACGATGCCATGTTTGGAGAAGCATAACTGCTTAAAATTAGCAGTTTATCAGCACCCTTTGCAATGGGTTCAAATAAAATTGATTTTGCAATGTCTCTTGTAATCATCTTTATTCTCCCTGTGTATCTTCTTCCAGTACATCATAATACATCGTACCATGAGGAAGCTTGATGTTGGGCACCCACATTTTCTTGCCTTTCCAGCCTTTATTTCCTGTGACCTGATACATCGTTAAGACGGGCTTGTCAGTAAACTGACCGCCTAATTTCCAATCATTAGGAGAAATCAATGCACCAGTACCCTGTGCTACATCTCTTTCTCGTCTGACAATCAGTATTCCCTGACCAGCAGGCGTATCTGAAGTCATTGTATCTATTACAGAAATAAAAGCAGAAAGCTTGAAATCAGGACTGGGGATTATATGTGACAATATCTCTTTCATCAATCTTAGGCTAACCTGATAATAAGGTTCTGTGCTGTCAAAATTCTTTAAGAGTTCCGAAATCTCCTCGATAGTATCGTTATCTGGATAAAACGGATAGTAATTTGTACCGCCTGAGATAATCTCTACATGCTTATTATCAAGTACGTTCTTTCTTGTGGGATTAAGACCTTCCGGATAATAAATTTTCACGTCATCAATTCCACGCTCAATTTGAGCAATAATCGAATTGTTTGTGGCGTTTATATCGGAAAAGAGCTTATACAGCCTTTCATCAATATAAATCATCATAAGACCTGGATCACGATCATATCCAAACATTCGGCTATGCTGCCACATGGTATCAGCCTGAGGCTTCTTACTGCTTCTTGTATAATAAATTGTCTGCAAGCCGGGGAAAGTAACTCCTCTGCCAAGTGTGTTTCCTCCAATAACAATGTTGCTGCCTTCAGCATATGCAGAACTGTCAACATCATTTAAACCGTTCATTATATAGATACAGACTTCTTTGTTTTTCACCAGATCTTCAGCTTTGCTAACTATCACATCAATAGGCTGCTTAGCTGACTTCTGAGGATTAAGAAACGCATAGCATTTTTCAATCTCCGTCTTAAATTCTGCAGTATTAGAAGAACACCAGTCAAACACTTTTTCAACCTCTTTAGCGAAGGATTGATGTGCAGACTGTCTTACACTCGGATGAATAAGGCAATTGCATACCTTTCCGCCTGAAGAAAGCACCTGTGCAGATACAGCGATATGGCGAATAACCGCCTCTTTTGCAGCATCCTTCACAGTTTCAAGGAATGTAATACAGTCCGGTTTATGTGAAGATGGGAAGAAGAAATCACCGCCTAAATAAGAACTTCCAGGCTGAAAATAATGTGTGAAATACGGATGCCAGCCAGATGCCATGGTTTGAAGAAGTATTGCCTGCGGCGTACCAGTTACCTGTAAATATAAACTGCTTGATGAACCATTCTTTATGGAATCAAGGTATTTGTTAATTGAGGACTGCTGATTTCCCTTGCGGTTGATAAATGTGTTGAGTGATGCGGCATCAGCTTCATCATCAATAACAAACAGCGGATTTCCTTTCATAAAACCAGTTGTATTGAGGATATTTGCCCATGAACGCAGAACACGGGAATTCTTTTTCAGCACAATAATCACTGGCTGAATAAGGCTGTTCTCCACGAAAATTCCAGAGTCGTTTTCTCCGCAGATACAGAAACCATCAAGGTCTGCCTTAACTCGGTCTAAAGTTTGTTCCTGAAGCACAACATTATCAGTTGTAAGAACCAAGAATACTGGAAATCCTAAATCAGCCGCTTTGCAGATAATACCAAACATCTGTCCAGTTTTTCCTGACTGTACATTTCCGAACAGAAGTCCAATTTCGTGGCTTGTAAAAGAGAATGTGCTTATATATTTCTTTCCGACTTCTTCAGCTGTTTGTGAGATGGACTCTGCGAGCTTCTCATTTCCTCTTGCTGTTATCTTGTTCAGATAAGTTTTTAAATACTGCATATATCAATCACCATTTTCAGAAGAAATAAACTCAACAATCCATACATCAAGCTCATTTCCCTCTTCATCTATCGCTGTTTTATTAGTTTTTGTAAAGGTAAGACTGTCGCAGCCATAAGCTGCAAGCATTTCTTTTGTAATCATACCAAGACGATCCTTGTCCTTCTGCGTATCAGGAACAGGAGTAACCAATCCAGAAGCTGCAATTCTTCCTTTCAGCCAGTATCCCAAGATATGTTCGTCACCAATAGCATTAAGCTGTTTATTATTCTGGCTTGTTGTATGCGCCTTGAACATGAATCCATCATCGGTAACAATGTAGAACGGCACTTTATATTCTGGATAGCCAGGGAGTGAATATATGTCTTTTGATACGGTTATCTGAAATTCATACCAATTTCTTGCCTTTGGTCTTTTGGGATTTCTTGTATCAAGAGAGTAGCAAACATTGATATTTGACTGCGTATAATGCTTTTTGTCATCCATAAATCTTTCTTCAAAAGCAGGTACTTTCAAAGGGAGCGTGAATGAAACGTCAGTTTTGTGTTTTCTGTATATTTCTATGTCGCTCTTGGGAAGTTCCTCCACGGTATCAATACCTGTAAGCGAAACATTATGCTCTCTGATCAGTGGCATATCATTTACTTCGGAAATGTTGATAGAGCAGATAGGAGCCTTTATACGTTCTACAATGTCAGCTAATTCCTGTGCTTCAGCCACATCCTCAGTTAAAGAGCAAAGTTCATACTGGCGGCGGTTATTTGCTTCAAGTTTAATTACTCCCAAATTAGCTGAACCAATAACAGCAGAAAATGGAGTGTTGTCCTTATAAAAGCAATAAACCTTTCCATGATATTTAAGGGAGCGCACAATGCGTATTTCACCAATACCCATATCCTGCCACTTTTTGTTGATTCTTACTGCTGTATGGTATATTTTTTCCGGCATACCTTCGATGTAGTACATTCCGATAACCAGTACAATCTGTTTGATATTATTATCACACACCAATCTATCCAGTTCTTCTAAGGAAGCAAGTGACACGTAACCAACAGCAATATCTACTCTGTCGGCTGTCTCGATTTGCACTTTAATTCTCTCATCTATTGTTTGCTGATCCTCCTGTATTGCCAAAGGCAGCATGTTTGAATATAGGATTTTCATAAAAACCTCCCGTTTTCCGTCATGTTAGTTTTCTCGTTGTGCTTTAATCAAATGCTGATGATAGGCTTCGATTGCAGATTCCGGTGCAGCAAGCTTCATCTTACCGGCAAACTGGACGAGCCATCCCCAAAAGGTTGGACTGATCTGCACATCAACCATTGCAGTGAACTTATCAGCATCATACGGATAGATCTTTGTATCCATTCCGAATTTATCGTATATGTAGTCTATCATCTGTGAATTGAACATCAAGGTGACTTTTTCAGTTTCACCGCCATACATTCGGAACACTTGAGCATTATATTTTGCAACACTTCTGCTCCGTATTATTGCATTCTTGCTGATTTTTCCATCCAAAATCTCAACCTTTTCAATGCGATCAAGTCTGTAATTATAGTTCCTGTCAGCTGTCGGATTGTAGCAGGTGAGGTAGTACCTGTCATTGTTGTAAACAAGAGCAATTGGTTCTACTGTATGGATTCCGTTCTCGGAACGGTATACCTTTTCCCTATGTTCATTAAGATGAAAGTAATGAATTGTTATTTTCTTCTTTTCACGGATCGCCTTTTCCAGAGTCTGAACGGTATAATAGATATATTCATTGGTGGGTTTCGATGTATTGAATCGCACAATGCTGCTTTTCAGCACTTCTGCTTGATTACTGCCTGCAAGTGCCGCAATCTTTTCGATCAGTTCTTGTGTCTTTTTTTCTGTCAGCAGGTGGGATGCCTCTACTGCATCTATCAGAATCCTCAATTCCGGTACGCTGAAACTGCGATCTGCTATATAATAACCTTTAGCTCGACTAACCTGGCAAGACTGTATTTCGTAGCCAAGTTCATTCAAAATGTCAATCTCTGAAGCAAGTATTCTTCTGTCACAAGCAATCCCTCTATCCATTAAGCGTCGGCAGATCTCTGACGTAGTCATTGGATGCTGTTCATCAGTGTCCTGTTGAAGCATTTCCAGAATTTTAAGCAGTTTTATTTTCCGGTATTTATCAGCAAACATAACGTCACCTCCGCAAGCAAGATACACTTGGTATTATTATAACATATTTTGTGGGAAAAGTAAATAGATTGTTGGCGGATTTGACCGCCAACAACAAGAAAATTTCAATAATTTGGTAGACAACCACATGAATTCGTCGTTTATTGCATCGTCATTCCATGCTCATCACGGATACCAAGCTCCTGCTTATGCTTTCGGATCATACGCTGAATCTTACTGTCAACCTTGGACTGCAGTTTCTTATGGTTCTTGTTGTAGTCATCCTCAATCGCATGACTTAAGCTGACAAACAGTCCGAAAACAGTTGATGCAAATGCAGCATTTTCTCTCTGTTCCATGTTGTAAAGAAGCTGCTGTGCGTACTCGTTACCGTCCTCTGCAGACTGGTTAAGCCATTGTATTGCTTGTGGCACGTCACGTTCAATACTGTCAGCACCAAAGATATACAGCTTGCCAAGCCGATATGCAGACATTGCATCTCCGTTATTTGCAAGCTCTGTGAGCGTTTCCACAGCTTTATTCACATCCTGAGGAATGTGTTCACCTGATAGCTGCTCAATGGCAATCATGCGTCGGGCATTGGTATTTCCGTGCTTGGCTGAACGTGTGAAGTATTCCAAGGCTTTCGAAATATTTTCATCCGTTCCAAGTCCATAGCGATACATTCTGCCGAGCTTGTACAACAGGTTATCATCTGCACGATCACTTTCTTCAAGTTTCAGGAAGCCTGCCAGTGCTTGTGCGTAGTATTGCTGTGATTTACTCTCATCTTGCAGGACTGCTTCACCGTTTGCATACATCTGTGCAACGGCATACGCTGCATAAGGAAGTTCTTGTTCTGCTGCTTTCATATACCAATGCAGTGCTTGTCCTTTGTCTTTATAAAATCCGTTTCCGTAGTAATACTGATTTGCAAGACTGAACTGTGCAAACTTATTTCCTGCGATTGCGGATTTCAAAAACCATCCGAATGATTCTGCGTAGTTCTGTTCAGTACCTAAACCATAGCAGTACATCTTGCCGATGCGGTATTGCAGATATGGCTGAAGTTTCTGCGACAGCGGTTCAAGCTCAAGAAAGCCATCGAGTGCCTGCATGTAATATGCATCTGACTTTTCTTTGTCATCTGCGTACACTTTTCCAAGGTCATGGATTGCAAGCACGTTTCCTTTCTCCGCTTCGGAGTGAAGCAATTCCACAGCTTCCTTCTTTTTGTCACCTGTTGCATCCTTTTTGTAATACAGTTTGCAGGCTCTTTTATAATCCTTCGACCATTGAATGTGCAGATTGGAACTTTCAACTTCAACCTCAACAGCATCCTCGTCTTTCCAAGTGAATACATCATTATCAATGTCACTGAAAGCAGTATCGTCGCTGTCATCATTCTGCGGAACAGAGTATGGGCTTGGTTCAGGCATATTCATATCAAGCACTGCACGGATAATCATATTCTTCACCGACTTAAACTGTGGATTCTCAATCAATGCCGGTGGAGTAATCTTTGCAGAGGAATACACATCATGCTTCTGCTGTTCCATCTCGCACCACAGGTCATACATCTTCTGAATGGATTCATTGGATGCGAGCAGTTCAAAGATACGATCTACAGTTCGTTTGACTTCGGGTTTCAGATAGCCATATACTTTCTTGCCCTTAGATTCCTGCAATTGTTTACGACAGAGCTTAATCATCTGACACAGCTCCGGCTCAAATGAGTTATTGCTCAGCACCTTTGCTGAAAGCTGCTGCATTAGCTCTGCGGATTCTTTTTTCAGCAGATCACGCACTTCTGTTTGTCTGGCGTAGAGATGATACAGTTCGTCCTGATAGATATCATTTGCAAAGCCACTGCGGATTTGCTCGATACCCTTCTTTGTCAGAAAGCCCTCACGTTCATCGATAGAGTACACCACGATATGCACATGGGGATTGGTTTCCTTATCATGAAAAGCCGCATACCATCGCAGATTCTTCATATCAATCTTCTGAGCTTTAGCAATGTTCGGAATCTGACGTTTCACAAATTCACGCCATGCGGTCAAATTATCATACCCCATTTGCTGTGCATTGTCACGGCGCAGAGCAACAACATGTGTCCAGACATTGCCGCCATGATTTGCAATCTCTTTTGCAACTGCATTCAAGTCAATCGCCGTATCCTCCTGCGAAAACAGAGCGTGTGTATCAAACTTCACAGCACCGGGACGATTGGCAAGGTATCCGATATAGTTTTCTCGCTCGCTGATTCTGTCAGCATTGTTTTCAACGATTTCAGATATCAATGCGGATGCATTCTTCTGCGTTGCAGCTTTGCTGTAATCTTCGTATGCAAATGTCTGTGTGCTGTCGGGGAACTCACGGAGCAGAGATGCGATGAGTTCACATTGCTTTTTCGTTGCAGGCTCATTTCCGCTGTTTTCTTTTACAGGAACAGAGCCTTCACGGGTTGCAATGTATTTCACATAGTTCTGCAGTTTCTTTACTGCACCTTTTTTCAGGTATCGGCTTGTTACGATTAGTTTGGGCATTGCATTCACTCCTTTCACTGGGGATTGTTTTTGCTTCACAAATATGATATAATGGTTGTAGTTTTTGTTGGTGAGGTGATATGTATGAAAATCGAAATGGGAGAATCTCTTTTTTATTCTTGGCTGCGTCATGTGAAGGAATGTCAGATAGTACAAACAAACTGGAAGGTATCATCTCAGTGGTCACTATCAAACGCAGAAGAATTAGAAAGAATGATGAAGCTTATCGACAATCATTACACACAAAAGTATGACTATGCCATTTTCAATAACAATTCATCTCTATCTCAGTTGCTACTGCAAGGTGAATGTGATATTCTTGGTATATCTATCCAATCTGATGTGAACCAATACTATGCTGTTGATGTAGCTTTTCATGAAGCAGGATTAAATTATGGCAGTCGAGATACAACGGTGATGAAAGTGCTTGAAAAATGTGCAAGGACAGCATTTTGCCTTAATGGATACATGACAACCAAAGAAGCTGAAATCATTTTTGCATCACCAAAGATCAATCCATCTGTTCTTTCTGATCTTGAACCCTGCATCAAAGAAATGAATACGATATTCAATGAAAACGGATACGACTATAATTTCCGCATTATCGCAAATGAGGAATACAACGATTCAGTACTGAAACCTATCCTATTGGTAAGTGATGGCGTAGCGGATACCTCAGAGTTGTTTTTACGCAGTTATCAAATGTATAAAATGTTCTCTGACGAAGCAACTAACAGAACCCCAAGAACAAGAACGACTCGAAAAACACATGCTGATGGACTGGACTATACAGAGGCAGATGTATACAAGGAATTAAAAATCGGACAGCTTGCTCAAAAAGTTCTGGGACGTTTGTTGATCGATGGCTATGCAACCAATGAAGAAATAGCTGCAATGCAAACACTGGGATATAGCAAACAGAACTTTGATTTGCAATATCCGCTTTTGGTAGAAGAAAATTCAGATTTTGATCATGTTAGGTATTATGCCAAACCAATTCTCATCAATGGTGTGAGTTACAGGATGTGTTCGCAATGGTTTGAAACCTCTGCAAATAATGATAGACCATATTTGCTGAAATGGATTGAAGAACACAGCACAAAATAATTTTCAATATGTACAAGCCGTAGTCAGATACACTCTGATCACGGCTTTTCCTTTACTCTTTCTGATACCTGACAGCATCCTCGCAATCAATGACACCATTGATTTTACGCACCTCGTTGATGCACATGACATGAAGCTGACGAAGCGTTTCATCGTCAACATCATTCGCTGCTGCAAGCAGATGCGTTAGCTTGCCAAGCTCAACTGCAACTTTGAAGAGCAGACGAGCCAGTCGCTGTTCTGTGCCATTGATCTGTGCTTTCACTGTTTCAGTAATCATCGGTGAGATATAGTTGACGCTCTTTTCTTCATCAAGATACCCGATATAGAATCGGATTGCTTTTTCGATGAACTCACTTTGCGATTTACAGTTATCATAACGATAGTGTGTTTCCACATCCTTCAGTGTTTGCGGATATGCCCACAGTGCAAACTTCGTCTTATTCTCAAATCCTATAAAAATCACCTCCAACGCCTGTGTTTCCACCGTAATCTCGGCTCAATTCGGTATTACAACCCCGAAATCAAATATTTCCCGAATTCACAACCCCTAAAT
>JAZSEJ010000058.1:0-5507 GCA_045531615.1 Ruminococcus sp. | reverse complement strand
TTCTGACCATATTGAAATAACAACAGAATTCAATGAAAAAATTATTTTAAAGGTCTAACTCAACATTTTCATAGTAGCAAAAATTCACATTATAAACAGATGATTCATTGAAATTGACAATCTTCTCACTGGTGATACCCTCATAAACGTTAACGGCAATGATTTGATTGTTTCTAATTGTATCATCGAAAACTGTGAATCCCCCACCACCGTCTACAACTTCCAGGTTGAGGATTATCATACTTATTTTGTTGGTGAGTGCAATGTCTGGGTGCATAATGCCCAAAGATGTTTTTCATCAAGTAAGGATATGTATGAAGCAACTAAAAATATGCCTACTGAAGAAAGAGTGGCAATTTACAAACAAGAAGGCAGAGCTGTTGCAGAAAAACACGGATTTGAAAAAAACAACAGACTAACCAAACTAAACAAACGAGACGTATATGTCAATGAAAAAACAGGAGATTTATACGCCTTGGATACTCAACATGGCACTTTTGAACATTGTAATAAAAAAGGAAGGCACATCGAAGAAGTAGATTTTGAACTTAAACAAACTAAAAAGGGCGATAAATCTGGCGGACACGATTTAAAAACATAAAGTGAGGTATATTACATATGAATTTAATTATCAAGAAAATAATAGATAGAATTTACGTTCAGCATGACTTCGATTATTTTGTTTCTTTATGCTCAGAAAAGATTGTTTTTTTAGACGAACTTTTAAATTTACTTAAAGAGGAGTGTAACTCAATTCATATCTATTCTTTAGATTCAGATCCTTCTATAGAAATTAAAATGAGTGTAAACACATCTAATTCCAAAGTAAAATACACTTCAATTCTAACTATAAGCAAGATCGTCAAATGTTTTTATTTGCAACATGAGTTTGAAATTGAAAATCCTGACCCTGATAGAATGGATTATTATTTAGATTCCTTTAGTGACACTCCTTATAGCAAACAACAGTTCAGAATGGAAGAAAAAGTAATTAATTATCTTGAAAAAATGGATTATTTTAGGCTTGATTTTCTTGAAATAGTAGAACCCTGTCCTCAGATTAGAAAATTTAAAGACGCCCCTGATAGTCAAATGTCTGTTGGAAATGCTATCTTTTCAGACTTCTGGGAATTATGTGAAGAAAATTAATTTTTTACGATAACATATTAATATTTGTATTTTATCAACGCAGGAAATCTTCTTGTTGGCGATACTCTGATAAATGTTAACGGCGAAGATTTGCTCATTTCTTCCTGCTATATCGAAGAATGTGAATCCCCCACCACCGTCTACAACTTCCAGGTTGAGGATTATCATACTTATTTTGTTGGTGAGTGTGGAGTTTGGGTGCATAATGTTGGATGTGGTATTCAAGAAAACGGCTTTGTCGATGCAAAAAAAAGCTGAAGACCCAAACGAATTTACAGGCAAAGATGTAAATGATTATGCAAAGGAAATGAAACAAACTGGTTACGAATTTAAAATTAAAACATCTACAAGCTCATGAAGTAGTACTCAAAAAATAATTGTTGAAAATGGAAATAATACGAGAAATATCTCCCAACTGCAAGTGTCCCCATGTGGCGAATGGCAGGTTGTCACTGATGGTGGAATTTCTTGTCTGATATTACTACAGACACCAGATAAAAGCTCAGCTTTTCATATACTTTCAAGTATATGAAATAAGCTCATTCAGACATTTATCCAAACACCCTGGAAAATCCCAGGTGTTGAGATATTAGAACATTGGTCTATAAATAATAAAGGAGCAATCAAAATGGATTTCAAAAAAATATGCAGTCTCTACGCGGACATAGATAATTTTCTGAAGAAATACGGCAATCCGTCCATAAGAAATCAGCATCTTTTAGTTAAGGATACAATAGATTTGCTCAATTCGTCCGAAGATGATAAAACAAAAAAGGAACTGCTTATAAAAAGCTATAAATCGCTGTTTACAGGCAGGGGCGGACTGACCGAATTCTATGTATGGGACAATGACTTTGAAAAAAGATGTGCCATAAACGAGCCTTTTGAGCTTGCCACAGATGAACTCTGGAAGCTTATGAAACCGTTTATATGAAAGGACAATAAATGAATCTCATAATTCAAAAAGAATACAACACCCTGATATGGAAAAATCAGAATCAGGAGTATACATACACAGCAAATGGCATTGAAAACGCAACGGAGAAAAAAGGGATAATATTCATAGAAATATATAATGAAAACTGTTTCAGTTATCGCTATATTGACATTACAGGAAAAGACCTGCTGTGGTATGACGAAATCGGAAGAATCACCCTGTTTGACAAGGAAAACAGCAATTCTTTCAATATGGAAATCGACGGCTTATCCGAAATTTCTGCAAGGGCAGACAAATGTTGGTGTATGAGCAGAAATACGATAAAATCTATTTCCTACAGCGGTAAAATTTCATCAGAAATATATCCCCCTTCGGGATATACCTTCTATTGCTTCGCTAATGATGAGGGCTTAGAAGTAATATGCAGCGGTAATCCACAAACCGCTGACAGCAGCGGGCGCAATGACTGGTTGTTCAGATATGATTTTCTTACAAACAGTTGGGAAAAAGATTCAATTGCATATTAAGGGGTTCTCTAAAAACCGGAACACAAGCAGAATTTCGTACATGACAAATATCAGTTGCAAGGCGACAAACCGCAGTAATACTTGATGTATTGCAAGGTTTGGCAACGAAGCAAATGATATTTGTCATAGAAATTCAGCTGTGAGGGAGGTTTTTAGAGGTTCCCTTAATGAAATACCGCCCAGGCTCAGTGCAGTATGCCTTAGAAATGAGGGATATAAATGAACATTAAACACGGAATAATTGAAATAGGCGGCGAAAAAATATTTCCCGGCTATACATTTGAAGATTTTAAGAAATCAGAATTTTTTGAAAATCAGGACGGAATAAGGATAATATATTTAAAAGGTTCTCATCTTATCGGAGAAAATCACTTTATAGTAAGCCTAACTTTTATTAATAACAGAATATATATGATATCTCTTTTCTGCAGTGATTACAACATTGATTTTCAGGAAGAACAAAAGAGAAAAGAAATTCACGATAAAATCCTCGCGGATTGGGGATTGCGTGAGCATAATATCTTCAACTGGGGAACGATCAAATCCAATTTCGACGCTATAGGTAATGTCAGCTCTGTAAACATTGTTTATATTGCTCCACCAACTAACTCTTGAAGAATTTAATTGAGGGAGCAATAATAACAACTGACTATTTTACATTTCAGTAAAGGGGCAGTTATGAATGAAAATGAAGAATAAAAAAGACAAGCAAACATCAATCTGTCAGATATGCAATTTTTCAATGATACTTATTCTGACAATTGCAACTTCCGTAATTTTATATCTGTTATCTGCGGATATAGGAATGGTAATTTTCCTGTTCTCTATATTTCTGTTTATTTACGGATTTATTGAAGAAAAGTTCATATCCAGGATAATCAATTCTATTGTTGAAAAAATTGTGAAATAGAAATATTTACAAGCATTATGATTTAAGAAATGCAGGTGAAACATATGGAAAACAAACAACTCACATTAGAAGAAAAATGGCAGGCAGATATTGAATCATACAAGCTTTGCGGAGGAATGAAGGTTACAACTCCTCAATGCAAGAAATGCAAATATTGGATAAGAGCGAACGCTCTCAACTGTATGAAATACGAAAAGAGCAAGAAACCCTCATACGTTCTTTCAGCGGTAAAGGAATGCTCTGAATTCAAATCTGCCGATGAAATTGCCATAAATATAAAAAGTGATGCTCAATCCCGATTAAAAGGCGGTTTATTGGGTGCAATTACAGCTGACGCATTGGGTGTACCTGTGGAATTCTCCGACCGAAACAGCCGAAAAAAAGACCCCGTAAAAGAAATGCGTGCATATGGCACATATCATCAGCCCTTTGGCACGTGGTCTGATGATACATCAATGCTGATGTGCCTTGTTGAATCAATTTCCGAAGGATTCTCATTGGAAAAGCTTTCAGAAAAATTCGTGGCATTTGCCGAAAACGGTTATATGACGCCATATGGCGTTGTATTTGACATAGGAAACGCCGTATCAAGAGCAATCACAAATATTAAGGCTGGAATAAATCCCATAGAATGTGGCGGAATATCGGAATACGACAACGGAAACGGCTCTCTTATGCGTATTCTCCCACTTGCATTTTATCTGAAAGAAAGCTCCGCAGCTGAATTAATAAAGACAGTGGCAGATGTATCAGCCATAACTCATAGGCATCCTGTATCTGAACTGGCTTGCATTTTTTATGTAAAAATGGCTATAGAACTGTTTAACGGCAAGGATAAAACCACAGCATATAAATCTGCCGCAGAGTTAGTAATTACAGAATTATCCACCGAATATCAACCGATATTTAAAGTGTTTGAAAGAATTCTCAATGGAAAAATAGCCTCTGAGAAAGAAAAGAATATCAATTCAAGCGGATATGTGGTTGATTCTCTTGAAGCAGCTGTCTGGTGTTTTCTGAATACCAAATCTTACAGCGAATGCGTATTTTCAGCCATAAATCTTGGCGGAGATACCGATACTATCGCCTGTATCGCAGGCGGACTGGCTGGAATTTACTACGGCTTTGAAAGCATTCCCGATAACTGGATTCAGATGCTTGCACGTAAAGAATATCTGAATGAATTGATAGATAAATTTGCAGGAGATTTTTAATATGGAATTAAATAACACACAAAAAAAGGCTCTTGAAGTGAGCAAAATAATAAGAGATACTTTTGAAAACAGAGTATCATCTTCAAAAATATACGATGTAGCAGATGATGCAGGATATCATAGCTTCAAGATAGGATTTATAGCCTACAACTATTTTCCTGTAGTATTTCAATATGAACAGGATATAATAGGCTGTTATATTGAGTGCGGCAAAAACAGCTGTATCTCGCTGATAACAGACAGATGCTGTTACTCAGATACTGATATGCAGGAGTATTTATCCAAAGTCAGAAATGAACTTGAACTACGCATACCTGATAAGTATCTGAAAAGTAAAGGCTGGATGTAACACTAATCCCAATGAGCTTTGTACGGTGCTGCCTATAATGCTGCCTTAAAGTTATGTTATGGTAATTAATGTCACCTTTATTAGAATGGAGATTTTTATGAAAAGAAAAATACTTAGTTTATTTCTTTGCTCGATGATGTTGTCGGGTGTTGTATATAGCTGCGAAAGCAAAGAGAATAACATTAATGACAAATCTGTGAGTACAGAGGCAGCAGTTATGCCCGATGAGGTCAAGGCCAAAGTCAGAAAAGCTGCTTTTATGGAAAGCGTTCCAATTCCGGAGAATGGATGGACGGATGAAACGCTTTTAGATACAGTCCGCATAAATGGCGAGAAAGTAGAGTTTCCATTCTGTCTGAATGACTTGGGCGATGGATTTATGCCGATAAAGGATGAGTGGCAATATATAAAAGATGGAGAA
>JAZSEJ010000026.1:0-5111 GCA_045531615.1 Ruminococcus sp. | reverse complement strand
AACAAGAAAACGGCTTGCAGATGCAGGCCGTTTTTATTTGGGAGGTGATTGATTGGCAGGAAACTTTGAAGGCATTAAGACGAGAAACTTCGGTATCGAAATTGAAATGACAGGTCTCACACGCTGTCAGGCGGCAAGAGCCATTGCAAAGGTGCTTGGCGGTACAGCTTTTCATGAAGGCGGCAGCTACGATAAATACACCGTCGATGATGAGCAAGGCAGAACGTGGTCAATTGTATACGACGGCAGTGTCAAATGTGTGGATGCAAATGGAAACAGTGCATCGAAATCATACAGCGTAGAGCTGAACAGCCCAGTGCTTAGCTATGAGGATATTCCGCTTTTACAGGAGGTCATCCGAGCATTGCGTCACGCAAAAGGCAGATGTGGCCCGGAATACTGCTGTGGTACACACATCCATATCAGTGCAGATGACTACACTCCACAGCAGATTCGTAACCTTGTGAATATCTTCGCAAGCAAGGAAGATTTCCTGTGGGATGCATTGCAGGTATCGTCAGCCAGAAGCGGTTATTGTGCAAAATCTGATCCTCGGTTTGTTGAGGAACTGAACCGGAAGAAACCCAAGACCATTGAGAAAATCAAGGAACTCTGGTACAGAGGCAACATGAGTGAGCAGTATAGGCATTACTCAAACACGAGATATCATGCTCTGAACCTGCACAGCTATTTTCAGCACGGACATTATGAGATCCGATGCTGTAACGCATCGCTCCATGCAGGTGAGGTCAGGGCGCAGATTGTACTTGCCCTTGACATCAGCAATGCGGCGATGACCAAGAAGTACTGTTCACCGAGCGTGTCACACAGTGACAATATGCGATACAGCTTTCGTGTGTGGCTTCTGAACCTTGGACTCATCGGAGATGAATACAAAAACTGCAGAACGCACTTGTTGAAGCATCTGACGGGAGATATAGCGTGGAGGCATCCCGAAGATGGTGTTGCACAGCGTGAAAGGCTCAGACAGGAACGAATCGCAGCCCGTGAGCAACGTGTCGAGCCTGTAAGCGAGGTTCGGGAAGAAGTCGGGGAAACACCCGATGAAAACTTGGACACCGCTGTGAGCGATTGTGACGATTTTGAAGAAACCGAAGAAATCAGTATGACAATGTAGGAAAGGAAAACCACTATGAAATACAAACGATTATATATTGCCTATGGCAGTAACATCAACCTGGAGCAGATGGCTTTCCGCTGTCCCAATTCCAAGGTTGTGGGAACGAGAATGATTCCCGGCTACGAACTGGAATTCAGAGGTGTGGCAACCATCGTTCCGAAGAAAGGTGCAGAGGTTCCTGTTCTGCTCTGGGAGATTGACCAGAGGGATGAACTCAGCCTTGATCGTTACGAGGGATTCCCTCGGATGTACCGCAAGGAACTTTTTGAAGTGGAGGTTGACGGCAAAATCCGTGAGGGCATGGCGTATCTCATGAATTGCGGTGAGATTGCTCCGCCGAGTCCGACATACTACAACGGCATCAAAAAGGGCTATGAAGCCAACGGCATGGACAACTCATATCTGAGAGCTGCTCTTGAACGTGCGGTATACCATGTACAGCATCAGGAACAGGAGGAAGATAAGGAATTTGAAGAAGATATGGAAGAAACCGATGACTTCCAGATGACTTTTGAATAGGGGTGATAATTACGAAGTACAAGGGCTTTGAAGTGAAGATCACACCGAGCAGACCGTTCCGAATAGGTAGGGACGGTCAATCTGTTCAGTGCGATGGCTTCATGATTGAGATTTATGACAGCAAGGAAAAGAAAAACGCTGTCGACATCATCTATGCAGCAGTCGGCTATGAGCTTCTGGAAAATGATATCCATGAAGCAGAGCAGCTTGCAAAAGACTATATCGACAGCGAAAAACTCGAATTGAGGGAAATGATGGAGGAATATCATGGCGATGAATGAGAAACCGACCGCCTCTAAATCCAATGGCGGCACACCCTCGGCTTCAGACAGAATCCAGTCTCAGCCTCGGGCGAAATGTCCGCTGATCGGTGCGGACGGCAACATTTTCAATCTGCTTGGTATGGCAAGCAGGACACTCCGTGAAAACGGACTGAAAGAACAGGCACAGGAAATGCAAAGCAGAGTGACAGCCTCCGGAAGTTATTCCGAGGCTTTGAACATTCTTGGCGAGTATGTGGAAATCTGCTCCGCCGAGGAAATGGACGAAGAACCCGATGAGGGTATGAGCATGATGTAAACCGAAAACATGGAGGAAAAGAATATGATGATTTCAAAAACAACATTTGTGAGTATGATTACAACAATGTGCATTGCCATTGACGAGTCGAGATGGATGCGCGAAAACTGCAAGCGACTGAGCGAGAATGATAAAAAAGAGCTGATGGAGGGATGCGATTATCAGAACGATCTGATTACAATGCTCACGGCAATCACCTTCGACCGCTTTGGAGTAATCCGTGATTATCTCTATGACAGAGATGAAAATGGCGAATACTTTTTTGGGATTTCCAAGGGCAACAAGATTGAGATTTATCTCCTGACTTCGGCAGAGGATCTGTACGAATATCTTGCTGAAGAAAGTGAGGGGTTCAGATTGATTGCGATGAAATCTGGAATGACTATATGAATGATGATGCGGAGTATATAACTTATATGCCAATATGCTCCGCAAACAACCGTGAAAACACGATTATCTGAGCTGAATATTAATATTTCAGTGTACAAAATAATTACGCGTCGATATCACTCATTGGTAAACACTTTAAGTTTAGAATACAAATGCGAAGTTTCAGCGAGTAGATTAAAGCAAAACTATATGAAAAGGATTGAATTTATCTCCAAAATGTGGTATCATATATAGCAAATGTAATTCGTATTGGGCTCTTATTGCCTCTTGAATAGAATTCTTCCATTTGGATCATTATTGCGACATATGAAAGGTGTGAACGGCATGTATGTACATTCAGTCAAGTTGATTAATTTTAAGTCAATTGGTGATTATCCTGAGTCTGAGATAATTTTAGAACCAAGGATCACTACAATTATTGGCAAGAACGAAAGTGGAAAAAGTAATGTTCTTGATGGATTATCACGTATAAACTTAATTAGTGGATTTGACTCTATTTTTTCTACAGATCTGCTTAATCGCAATTGTCCGACAGGGACACAAATGAAGTTCTTTATCACCTTAAAGCCGATCCCGGAAGAAGAAGCTTTAGGCGTAAGCGGCATAACAGAGATTGTGGTATCAAAAGGACAATATAAAGCAACAGGTGGACTCTTGTCATATTACATCCAGAATGTAGCACCTTCTGTTGATTCAGTTGTTGAACTTCTGGATAGCATAGGGAAAAATCCGATGAAATTAAAGGATCAGGAGTTGACAAACTATAGAAATCATCGAAGCGGGCTTCTTCAAAAAGATTATATCAATACACCTCGAAAAGCCGCAGCTGTTTTGTTCATGAAAAATCGAAAGGGCAATCTTCCGGCTGAAAACCAAGACGATTTCTTAAAAGCTATGGAAAAAGCTGAACAAGAGTGGAAACGGTTATCCTCTATGTTGCCTGTGTTTTTTTATAGAAAATCGGACAAACATCTGAAAACAAGATATAGTTTGGAAGATGTAGAAAAGGAATTGAAAAAGGCTCCTGCTTCAGACAGTCTTCTTGTTGACTTTGTAAAATTAATTGGTATCAGTGAAGATGACTTTATTTCCGCAGTTCGTTCCGGAAGTTCTCCAACGCAAGTAAGTTTGAGAAGGCGAATAAACGTCAATGTTGAAAGAGAAATTAATCAGAAATTTCATGATTTTTATCAGACTGAATCAATTTCTCTATTACTCGATTTTAACACCAATAATGTTACCTTTTCTGTACAATCAAGTGACGGCGAAGCATTGCTGCTGTCTGAACGCAGTAATGGTTTGCAGTGGTATCTTGAAACTTTTATCGATGCAAAAGCTCATAATATCTCAGGGCAAAATGTAGTATACCTGCTGGATGAACCGGGAGTATCATTGCATGTAAATGCTCAAAAGGAATTAATTCACCTATTCAATCATCTTGCCGAAAAGGGAAATCAGATTGTGTATACTACACATTCCCCCTACATGCTTGATTTGGAAGATGGGGTACATCGAATTCGAGCTGTCACCAAAACCGCAGAAGGTTATACTAATATTTACAAGACAGCATATGATTCACGAATTGCTCCTGAAACCCAACAGGATACTTTAGCACCGCTCATTAGCGCTCTTGGAATGAATTTAAATGATACTTTCGGGCCATCTAAGGATAAGCTTAATATCGTTACAGAGGGTATGAGTGATTATATCTACATTTGCATGATGGCAAAGGCCTTATGTCTTGATGTGAATAAATATTCTATTATTCCGTCTGTAGGTGCATCAAATTGTGTTAATATATGTGCAATTTTGCATGGATGGGGATGTAGGTATATGGCGGTGTTCGATTATGATAAAGCAGGCGTTGAATCTGGCGGAGAAATCCTACACAGAGATATGCTTTGTGAGTTGGGCAAACAATACTGTTATCTTAAAAATGTTACAGAAGAAGACCTTGAAAATCGAACATATTCGGACGATGGATGTGTAATTGAAGACTTAATTACAAGAGAAGAAATAAGTAGGTTTTGTGATTCAACATCGACCTCACACTCGTTAGGAAAACCATTAACAGCGAAATTGATTGCTAATGCAGTAGACAATGGTAGTTTTAAATTAAGTCAAGAATGCATTGACAATTTTAAAAATCTATTTGATCGTATTGTTCATGGCTAATAGCATAATCCTAAGTTCAATGAAATTGGACTGATGACATCAATAGTAAATGATGTGATTACCTTGCAAAATAGAGTAAGGACTACAATTGGATTGCAACAAAAGACACCCAGACCAACTGAGGTCGGGGGTTCAGAAGTGAAAACACCATTGAAATCTGAACCCTTTAGTTCAGGAATCAATGGTGTTTTGTTTATAAACAACGTATTTATGCGGCTTTTCGGAGCTGCATTTTCTTTTTATAAGCTGGACTACAAGCAGAAAACAACGAAAATCAGGAAGAATGAATTGAAAACAACCTTTTCGA
>JAZSEJ010000010.1:0-23400 GCA_045531615.1 Ruminococcus sp. | reverse complement strand
CCCTTTTGCCCCGTAGGTTGTCCTCTTTGGTAATAAACCACCCGTTTGAATTTATTATAAATAGAAAAATAAAGTTTTAGATGTTACAACGTAGTAGGGGCGACCAATGGTCGCCCGCAATTTTGGAACAAAATTCAGATTTTTCGACAATCTCAATCCGCAGATTAATTTCTGCGGATTTTTTATTTTCCCCAATTTTTATCGGGGATTTTTTGTTGCAAAAATCACATTTTTACCCCTTGAAAACCGCCCATAAAAAGCATATATAATTATAAAATATAATCTATAACAACAAAACAAATAACAGTAAATTCTGTATACCATTCACATTTTCTGGTGTTGAAAATTAGTTAAAAAGGAGAAAATAAAAATTATTTTTCAATAATCAACCATTTTTGGTTGAAAAAAGGCCCATTTTTGCCCATTAGTGAGAGGAGGTTTAAAAATCAATGACAGAAAAAAATGAAAAAAGAGAGAGAATGAAGTACAGCTTCTGTTGTCATTATGCAGTGCTGGGTAACCCCGAGGAAGCCGCAGTGAAAGCAGGGTACCCAAAGAGTACAGCACTGGCAGATGCCGCCGATTGTCTCAACGATGAAAACTGCCGCAATTTAATAACGGCACTGTCTCAGGTGATATCGGACGAATCTCCTGCAAAGGTGGGATTAAGACGACTGGCATTTGGCAGCAGCAAAGATGCAGTAGCCCTTGCATTCTCAGAGGAAGCCCCGACACAGGATTCAATCAGCGACCTTGACCTGTTCAACGTTTCCGAAATCAAGCGAGTAAAGGGCGGCGGAGTGGAGATAAAATTCTTCGACCGATTAAAGGCACTTGAAAAGCTTTACGAGCTGGAAACCGAACAGCACAGCAGAGAAAACGCAGACGGTCTGCTTGAAGCACTGGCAGCATCTGCGGGAAAGGAGGAAAATGAAAATAAGTAATATATCGAAAAAACAATTGCACACAATGAACTGGTGGCTTGACCGCAGATATTCGCGGTACGATGCAATTATATGCGACGGTGCAGTTAGAAGCGGCAAAACGATGTCAATGTCCCTTGGATTTGCGATGTGGGCAATGAGCAGTTTCAACGGCGGAGCATTCGGGGTATGCGGCAAGACTATAATTTCCCTGCGGCGAAACGTTATAGTGCCATTATTGCCGATGCTCCGTGATATGGGAATGACCTGCGAGGAAAAAGTCAGCCGAAATTACGTGGATATCACCTTTGGCGGCAGAAAAAACCGATTTTACTTCTTCGGCGGCCGCGATGAAAGCTCCGCGTCCCTTATCCAGGGCATAACCCTATCGGGAGTATTTCTCGATGAAGTTGCACTTATGCCTCGTTCCTTCGTGGAACAGGCATTGGCGCGATGCTCCGTAAACGGCTCTAAGATGTGGTTCAACTGCAACCCCGACAATCCCTCCCACTGGTTTTACAGCGAGTGGATAAAGAAAGCAGAAAGCAAGAACGCGCTGTATATCCACTTTACAATGGACGATAACCCGTCCCTGTCGGAGGAGCTTAAAAACCGCTATAAAAGGCTGTATTCTGGAGTATTCTACGACCGCTACGTGTTGGGAAAATGGACAGTGTCCGAAGGAGTAGTATACCCGATGTTCTCACAGGAAAAGCACACAATTTCAATCATTCCCGAATGTGAAAGGTACATAATTTCCTGCGATTACGGCACAGTCAACCCGTCCTCATTCGGCTTATGGGGATATCAGAACGGCGTATGGTACCGAATACGGGAGTATTACTACGATTCGCGAAAGGAGGGGCAGTCACGGACAGACGAGGAGCATTACAAGGCGCTTAAACGGCTTGCAAAGGGCTATAAAATCGAAAAGGTTATAATAGACCCCTCAGCGGCAAGCTTTATCGAGTGTATAAGGCGACACGGAAAATTCCGCGTAGTAAAGGCGGATAACGACGTAGTAGCAGGCATCCGCAGAGTAGCGGCGGCACTCAAAGAGGGCAAGCTGAAATTTCACGAATCCTGCACGGATATAATACGAGAATTCGGCTTATATCGCTGGTCAGCCAAAGCAGGCACAGACGCGCCAATCAAGGAAAACGACCACGCAATGGACGATATGCGGTATTTTGTATCGGAGGTGATGAAAGAAAACACAGACAATTTCTTCGCAATGTCAATTACACGATAGATGATAAATATTTCAAAATGGAGGAAAAATGAAACTATTCAAGAAAAAAACACCCAGACCCGCCCCCGAATTATATCAGGCGGCAAGGGAACCCGGCTCAATGCTGACGCTTCCCAATGATTCGTCACCCTTTGAAAAGGAGCTGTTCGACAGGCTGAGATATGCCGTCCCCGTCATTGACGCGGCAATAATGAAAATCGTCCGACTTACAGGTGGATTTCGCCTTATCAGCTCCGAAAAAAGGCATCAGGAGGCACTTGACAGCTTCTGCGAAAGCGTCCCAGTAGGACTTCACGGCAAATCCATAAACTGCTTTGCAGACACCTTTTTAGACAGCCTGCTGACCTATGGAAATGCAGTAGGGGAGATAGTCCTCAACGAAAGGGAACGGGAAATAGCAGGCCTGTGGAACGGCGACAGCACGAAAATCGTCATAAGTCAGGGCAAAACCCCATTTGAAAGGCGATATGCCGTAAGATGTGCCGATAACAGCCTTAAAGCTGTAAAACACCCCGAGCGCATTGTATATGCCGCACTGACAGGTGGCAATTCCCTGCTGAGGGGACTGCCTGCAATGAGCAGTATACTTCTGCGGATATACCAGTGTATCGGACAGAATTACGACCGCGTAGGCAATGTGCGCTATGCCGTAACATATAAGCCAACGGAAGGCACAGGTGAGTTCATCCACTCAAAAGAGAGAGCAATGCAGATAGCAAGGGAGTGGGCGGACGGTATGAATTCCGCCAAATACGGTCAGGTAAAGGATTTTATCGCCGTAGGGGATGTGGATATAAAGGTTATCGGAGCTGAAAATCAGCTTATAGACACAGAAATCCCCGTCCGACAGCTGTTGGAGCAGATAGTAGCAAAGCTGTCAATACCGCCCTTTCTGTTGGGGCTTACCTGGAGCTCAACGGAGCGTATGTCATCACAGCAGGCGGATATACTTACATCCGAGCTGGAGTATTACCGCCGCCTGCTGACCCCCGTATTATGCGATATAGGCAACGCCTATCTGAAATCGCAGGGCTACGGCGGAAAATGCTCTGTTGAATGGGACACAATCAATTTACAGGATGAATCCGTACTTGCGGAAACGAGATTAAACAACGCAAGGGCGGCAGAAATCGAAGCAAGATTAAATATTAACTGAATTTATGGAGGAAAACAATATGTATAATGATGTAAGACTTGAAAAGGGTATGTACAATTTCAGCGGCAAGAGCTTTACAGCAGCCTTAGAGGAGCTTGACCCCTCCGCCGCATATATCGGCACAGAGCTTGAATCTCTGGACGCCTTTGAAAGACAGCTGAAACGCTTCAATATAAGAGTAAGCGGCACAGAATGCGATTGCGTGGAGAAATTCTTCACATCGGGAGAAACGGCAGTACTTTTCCCTGAATACGTCAAGAGATGCATAGCCAAGGGCTTTGACGGCACGGTGCTTTCATCGGTGACAGCAGTAAAAACCGTATGCGAAAGCGGCCAGTATTTAGGCTGTGTCCTTGACGATACAGCGGAATATGCGGCAACGGCACAGACGGTAAAGCTGCCCGAATCAATTGTTACAGAGGGCGATACAGCGGTAGTACTGGAAAAGTACGGCAGACTTATCAACGCCTCATATGAAGCGGTGAGAAAGCAGAGACTTGACGTATTCGGTGTAATGCTCAAAGGGATAGGCGTAAAGCTTGCGTTATCGGTAGTTAAAAAGGCAATGTCAGTACTTGCGGCAGACGCGGCTGAGATTTCCGCAGCCTCCCTCAGCTACGCTTCACTTGCGGAGCTTTACGGCAGCTTTGATTGCTTCGATATGACAACGGTTATAGCAAATCCTGCGGACGCTTCAAAGATAGCGGCAATGGAGCAGCTTACGGACACAAAGGTATCAGCGGACGGGAAAATGGTGCTGCCCTTCGGCTCAGAGTTGGTAAAAACCTCAGCACTGGCGCAGAATACAATACTGGGACTTGACAGGAATTTCGCCCTTGAATTCATCACAAGCTCAGGACTTGTAATGGAAACGGACAAGCTTATCGACCGACAGCTTGACAGTATAACCGTATCAATCACCTGCGGATTCAGAAAGATAATGCCCGACGCGGTAAAGAAAATTGTAATTTCATAATCAGACGTCAGCCATTAGCCGTTAGCCCATAGCTATAGGCTAAAAGCTAACGGCTAATAGCTCAAATTTTAGAAAGGGAGTAAAATTATGAATAAAACCACACTTGAAAAAATCAACAAATTCACACGCCGCCAGCTTACAGAGGATGAATTATACACCTTTTCGGTAATCCTCTGCGATAACGAGATAGACCGCGATTGTGAACGCTTTTCCGACAAAGCCCTTGATACCCTCAGGGATATGTTCATCGGCAAAACGGGGATTTTCGACCACAAACCCAGCACATCCAACCAGACCGCAAGAATATTCGACGCAGAGCTTATCACCGATGAAAGCCGCACAACGAAAAATGGCGAGCCGTACAAATATCTGAAAGCCTCCGCCTATATGGTGCGTACTGAGGAAAACAAGAACCTCATAGCGGAAATTGACGGCGGCATTAAAAAGGAAGTCAGCATTTCCTGCTCAGCGGCAAAGAGAGTATGCTCCATTTGCGGCAGGGATAAATCCCAGGGCAGCTGCGGCCATATCGGCGGTAAAAGCTATGGCGGACGTATCTGCCACACCGTCCTTGACGGCATATCAGATGCCTATGAATGGAGCTTTGTGGCTGTCCCAGCACAGGTAAACGCAGGTGTTACAAAGAAATACAGCGACAAAGCCGACGAAAAAATGCCCACCTTCTTCAATGAACCCGACACCGAGGAGCTTTGCCGCGAAATTCGACAGCTTGCCTTTTTCAGTGGCGGAGTAAAGGCTGTAGAAAGAGCAGAAACAGCCATTAAGGGCAAGGGTATCATTGAGCTTGAAGCTTTGAAAAAGAGCTATGTGGCAGTATCAAGGCAAAGGGAAACGGAAATCCAGCTTTCGGGGGATATTCCCAAAGAGGATATGTCACGTTTCAGAATTTAAGGGGGAAATATATGGATATCACTAAGGTAAAGAAGCTGTTTACGCTGTTTTCAGGGGAATCCAGCACAGAGGAGCAGGAGCCGCTTATTCAGCTTGTCCTTACGGAAGTTGAGGGAATGCTCCTTGAAAATGCAGATAAATCTGATGAAAGGCTGAATTTTCTCTGCGCCGCTCTTGCAAATTTCCGCTATTATCAGGCGATTTCATCGCAGGACCGTTCAGAATATACATACGGCGGTAAGGTTTTAAATGACGGCGAGAAAAAGAATCTATGCCTTGCCGAGGGGCTTTTAAAAGGCTATTTTCAGCTTTGCAGCGATATAATAAAAAACTCCGATTTCATATTCATCGGAGCGTAACAAGGGGGATAAGAAATGGTAGAAATAATCACAAAGGTAAAACAGATATTGGCAGAAAAGGGCGTTACAGACGTATATTCCGCCTATGACGCAATTCCCGTCAAGGGCAAGGGGAAATACTTCACTGTACTTGGTTTCAGCGGATACGAAGCGGAAAATCCCATACGCACAGGGGAAAAGATGTATATGCCCATAAAATGCGACCTTACAATGACGGTATACGCCCCGATGAACACAAGTCAGGAGGACATATACAACTATTACAGCTACAACCTTGAAACAACGGTAAATAGCATAGTAAACCTCGGCAGCCGACTGCGCAGCATATCAATATCCCCCGACAGCAAGCTTAACAGAATGACCTTAAAGGCTGTAATAAAACTTAGCTGTATGAAAACTATAAATTTGTAAGGGAGGGGCAGAATATGACAGAAATAAGCGAAAAGAGGGCATTCCCCGTAAAAATAGGCACAGTTGAGCTTTACTGCGAGAAAATGACAATGACAGCGGAAACGTTATTAACCGTCAATCCCACCATAAACGGGACGGCTGTAATGACGAACAAATGCCGCAGACTGACAAAATTTTCCTTTACGGGCAGGGTATATAACAAGGAAAAACCGATGTTTCTTGCAGGCCTTGCAAATAATCTCAACGGAACTGAAAATGTGGAGATTATCTATAAGGATTTACGTTTCAGCAAATGTACAGTGACGGGATATTCCGCCGTTGACAGCGGAGAGGACTACATTGAACTTACAATAAACGCGGCAACAAGCAGCATTGCATATTTTCTTGAGGGGGTAACGGAATGATTTACTGGCTTAAATACAGGACAAAAGACGGCACAGAGGGATATTTCCGCGACAGTGTTACATTCAGCTACATAAAAGAAGCATACACGCCCTATACCACATTCAAAGCCGTTGTATACGGCAATACCCTGCCCGATGACATAGCCGAAATTGACCTTAATGTTGAGGGATATGACGTGCATCTGGGATTTATAGACAGCTATAAGGTGATAAATCAGA
Organism: Ruminococcus sp.; assembly: GCA_045531615.1. Taxonomy (GTDB): domain Bacteria; phylum Bacillota; class Clostridia; order Oscillospirales; family Ruminococcaceae; genus Ruminococcus. Next base: position 16,788 of record JAZSEJ010000010.1, on the reverse strand, counting down.
ACGGTGTAAGGCGAGGTATAATTTCATCAAGGGGATATACGGCACTGCTTACAGAAAATCAGCTGCCGCCGGGGATGTACACCAATATGACATTTAACAGGCTTTTTGACGAATATTTCACCCTGCCCAATATTCAGCACGAAAGCAATACCGAAAGCAGTTATATCTACGTCAATAAAGGTGCCTCAATGTGGGACGGGGCGGCAAACCTCACCTATAAGCTGACGGGGAATTATCCCTATATAAAGGGGAATAATACGGTTATGATGACTATACCCGAAAAATCGCGGGAAATCACAGTAAAAAGCGAAAATATCTATTCCTACGGCACAGATATATGCACAAGGCGAATGGTCAGCAATTACAATATGGCTGATATGGGCGGAGAGTACGGCACTTTCTCCGCTGTATCAGAGGAGGCAATTGCCAGAGGGCTTATACGCAACCGCCATTTTGACCTTGACCAGCGATTTTTAAGCAATCCCGAAAGCGCCTGCGATTACCGCATTATGCTTGCGGAAAGGGGCTATAAGCGGCATTTCTTCACAGTAAACGGTTATTACGGCGAGGATTTAAATGATTACATTACAACCGATACACTGGGGAAAAGGCGTATAAACAGAATAAGAGTAACGGGAAACAAAAACGGCATATTCACAGAATTCAGCGTATACGACACCACATAAGTCAAAAGGGAATATAATATAATGCGGTATTGCTCCACCAAATAACTCTTGAAGAATTATATGAAGCTTGGGGAGCAATATAATCCGCAGAAAATCCCGTGGAGGAAAATATGTATTCCGAGAAAAATCTCAGCGACCTTAAAGAAGGTGAACGCTGTACTATAGCCGCCGTAAGGCAATCCCCCATATCCGAAAGGCTGAAAGAACTTGGCTTTACAGCAGGCACATCCGTAGTCTGCCGCTGCCGAAGCTTTTCAGGGGACCCTGCCGCCTATTACGTCAAAGGCACGGTAATTGCCCTCAGAAAAGAGGACGCGGCGGCTATTAGCGTTGATATATAATACAGCAAAATACAGGGGCTGATGCCCACATCAGCCCCATATAATAAAACTATTCGCTTAAAATAATAACCTTGCTTATACGATTCGTATCCTTGCCTATATACTCCGATTCTTCGGGTATATTTGCCGATATATCGCCATTGACATAATGCACTCTGTTTATAGTTTTTTCTTCTGTTATGGCAATTTTACCATTTGCGCTGTAAATACAATAAGAGGTATCTATTTCACCGTTGTTTATATCATATGTTAAATCCAATTCGCCTTTGAAAAGCTCGAATGCGGCACCAAGCTCGGGGATTACGTACATACCGTAATTTCCTGTTGTCTGATGCAGAATAATATTATCCCCTGATGAATAATAGGCATAATATTGTCCGAATGAGGTCAGGTCGATGATATATCGCTCCATTTTTTCAAAATCATAGGTGTAAAGTATGGTGGACAGGCTGTCAGTTACCATATATGTCGCCCTTTTGTCGGATATAGCCACAACGTGGCTTACAGAAGAACGAAGTCCCGTATCAAGGCTAAAACGGCTGCATTCCGTGAAAAGCGTCTTATTCTTTTCATAGCTTGATACAAATTCATCTTTGAATAGGATGCAATTACTGTATTCCGGGGATTCCATTTTCTCCCATGTATTGCCCTTGTATTCGTAAAAACTCAGCTCATAATCTGGTTCCGTAAATGATATAAACGATGCAATCAGCCTGTTTTCGTCGGTCTGATAAAACATCTGCGTTTCATTTGCACCATCTGTCCCCAGAACCAGTTCAAGGGTGTTTGTTTCCCTATCTGCCCTGAAAATGCCCTCCAAAGGCTCGTCAGAGCTTTCTTCGGACTTGTTTTGGCCTTCTGCCGATATTCCACTGCTACTGACTGTCACGTTATCTCTTGACTTGTAGTATTCACCCATAATCCATAATTCATCGTTAAAATATGCCATATCATATACCGTAAAGCTCATATCGGTGTCTGAATATGTGAATATACACTCATTTTCCTTTGTTTCGGGATTGCAGCGGTATATTTCAAAATCGTGAGTACTGTATTTACAGCATTTGTCATATTTCGCCACATAGTAAATATTTTCCCCGTCAAAAACCGTCCTCTCTATGGAGGGGTAGACAGGCTTATCAAGGAGCGGTTCGTACAGCTTCATAAACTCCTCCGCATATTCCTCTGGAGTCATATCATAATTTACTGCACCGCTCATATAATAGGGATCTATTTTCGATATATCCCTGTTTTCGGGGAGCGCGCATACTGAAACTCTCGGTTCAAACTCAATCCAGGAAAGGTCGTATTCTTTGAGTTCAACAGGGGGAGCTGTCTGCTGTTTGTTCAGATTTACATTGATATCGGTGAATTCTTCCGCTTTGTACTCTCTGAACGGCATTTCAGCCTCTGTTGTCTCCTCGGATTGAATAATTTCCGTGTTGCCTTTGCTGTCCTCTTTTTTCTCCTCGCAGGAAATAAGGCTGCATAAAGCTGCAAGGCTTGTTAAAACTGCAATTGTCTTTTTCATTGTAAGTCCTCCTTTTTGGTGTGGGCAATCTGCATAAAAATATTCGCAGATTTTAGATACATTCAACAATCGAAAGGTTATAATTATACCCTTCTATATATAAGTGATTTTAAAAGGCAAAAAAGACAAAGTTTTTTAAGTTAAAAAATAAAAATTTCTCAAACATAGAAAAAACATCATTATTTTTATTATAATCATTATATCATAAAATGTCAACACAGTGTACGGTATGTGAAAAAATCCCCTGAATATTGACATTCCCCCCTCATATATGCTATAATATTGAGGATAATAATTGGTATAGGATAGTTATCTTTTGTATCTATTGAAAGAAAGGAAATAGAAATGATAAATAAGCTGAGAGACAGTTTTTTCAGACGTTATATCGCTCACGAGTACGCAAAGGCTATGCAGCTTAATACCGAGAGAAACAAGGTTATCTGCTGTGACTTCATCGTTGAGGCAGATACATCTCCACAGGATGAATTTGAGCTTTTCAAATATCTTTACAAAAACGGCAGAGAGCATTTTGAGCCTTATTATATAATCAACGAAAAATGTGCTGCATATGCCGAAATAAAGGCGGAATACGGTGATAATATCATTGCTTATTCACCCGAAAAAATCGAAGAATTCGCCTTTACGCTGAAAGAGCTGTTCAAAACAGTGAAGTTTATCTGCGGCGGATTTCAGGTGCTTCATTCCCTCCGCCTGGGTATAACAGAGGCTGTAAAACGCAGTCAGTATGTGTATTCTATCTTCACTCAGCACGGTATTACCTTTTTCAAGGATGATTTCATTTCTCAGGCTTCATACAGCTCATTCCTCTTTGATAAGCTTATGATAAGCAATGACTTTGAAAAGGAAATTTTTATAAATCGCGGCTGTTATTCCGAGGAAAACCTCATAAAGAACGGTCTTTTCCGCTGGGATTTGCTCAGTGCTGACAATGCCGTTTCAGAAAAGTCAATTTTCATATATTTCACTCATCGCCGATATCTCAAAAATATCGAGGAATCGGAGCTTAAAAATACCGTTTATGTTAAAACCATTCTGGGACTTCTGGAAAATCCACGATTCAAGAAATTCGTGGAGGATAACGGCTATACCCTGAAAATTGCCCTCCACCACAGCGTATTGCAGGCTTGCGGCAGCGGACTTCTTGAGGGGGTTAAAATCCTTGAAGATGAGGAAATTGCCGACGCTAAAAAGAATGCGGCTATACTCATTACTGACTATTCTTCTATGTGCTTTGAAATGTGGTTTCAGCACAAGCCCTCTATATTCCTCAATATCCCCGACGGGGAGGACTGTATAAAATATGGTCACAAGACAGACCTTGCAGACCCTTACGGTCCAAAGAGAGAATTTATCTTCAATATCGTTGATACTGTTGATGAATGTATGGATAAGCTGGAAGATTATCACAATACAGGCTACAAGCTGAAACCCGACGAAAAGAAAAAGCGTGATACTTTCTTCTATTACAATGGCGATTTCCGCAAACGTTTTTATGAGTATCTCATATCTATGAAAAAGAGCGTGAAAAAGCTTTATCAGATGCCTGTAAATACTACGGTAAGCTTTGCAAGATACCCTGAAATGGAGATATACAGCGTAGAACTGCCTAATGAACAGGGGCGCTGGATTGTCCGTAAAAAGGCGTTTATCCGCTTCTTTGTGCCGAAATGGGACAAGGGGCTTGCTGTGCAGCTTTACTTTGAGCCTATGCTTATAGGAAAACAGAATAATATCGGTGTAACTGTGCTTGCAAACGGTAAAAATGTATACAGCGGAAATGTTACAAAGCCTGAAAAGTCGCATATTTCCTTTGATATTCCTGCGGAGTATATCGGCTCTGACGGAAAGCTTGAAATAGGTTTCAGAATATCAGGAGTATATCCCCAGAGCAAGCTTGATGAGAAAAGAACTCATGACCCTCATTGCCGTTCACTGCGTCTTATTGATATGGATATCTACGAAAAATCGGACAAATCAGCTGATACGCTGAAAAAACTCCGCATTGCCCGTAAATCAGAAAATAAGTCGGAATAAGGGGTGCGCGGATGTTTGGAAAAATAAAGGCTCAGATACAGCAGGTTAAAAAGTATCAGTTCTTATTTTCAGAACTTGTAAAAAGAGATTTTAAGAAAAAATACAAGAGAACCGTTCTCGGTATGGTGTGGAGTATACTCTCGCCCCTTATGCAGCTTGCTGTTATGGCGGTAGTATTTACAAAGTTTTTCGGGCGGAATACAGAGCATTATATCATATACCTCTTTTCGGGAAACCTTGTATTTTCATTCTTCAAAGACGCTACAAACGGCGGTATGCACGCCTTGATGCAGAACGCCAATATTATCAAAAATATAAATGTACCGAAATATCTGTTTATGATATCAAAGGAAGTGTCAGCGTGTATTAATTTCGGGCTTACGCTTATAATTTACTTCCTTTTCGTGGCGATTGACGGCATACCATTTTCGTTTAATTTCCTTACGCTGATTTATCCTATAGCCTGTCTTGTTATATTCAATATCGGAGTAGGATTTATATTATCAGCAATGTTTGTGGTGTTCAAGGATGTGCAGTATCTCTATGAAATATTCACACAGCTTCTTATGTATGTATCTGCAATATTCTATAATATAGATGTTTATCCGCCTAAAATACAGATGATATTCTTTGCAAATCCTGTGTACAGCTATATTGCATATTTCCGCAGTGTAGTTCTTGAAGGCGTTATACCGCCTCTGTGGCATCATCTGCTTTGTCTTGGTTATGCGCTTATTATGCTTATAACAGGCATGGTTATATACAAGAAGAATAACTATAAGTTTATGTACTATATCTGATACGGAGGAGAAAATGAAGAAAATCGAACTTAATAACATCTCCGTATCATATATAACAGGAGATTTTTCCACTACTGGGCTTAAAGATGTAATAATCCAGAAGCTTAAGAGAACATATGTGAAAAAGGAATTCCTGGCGCTGCAGGGTATCACTTTTTCCCTTGAACAAGGGGAATTGCTTGGAATTATCGGCACAAACGGAGCAGGTAAATCCACTCTTTGCAAGGTTATTTCGGGAATTATGCGCCCCACAGAGGGAACAATGTCGGTAAAGGGAAGTATTGCTTCGCTTCTTGAACTTGGCACGGGATTTGACCCTGACCTTACAGTAAAGGAAAACGCTTTTCTCCGCGGTGCTTTGCTTGGATATACCCGCGATTTTATGAATAAGACCTATGATAGTATAATCGAATTTGCGGAGCTTAAAGAATTTGAGAACAGAAAATTCAGTCATCTTTCATCGGGTATGAAATCAAGGCTTGCTTTTTCAATTGCCTGTCTTGTAAATCCTGAAATACTTATACTTGATGAGGTGCTTTCCGTAGGCGACGGTGCATTCCGCAAAAAGAGTGAGGAGAAAATGCTTGAAGTAATTCAGGGCGGTGCAACGACTATACTTGTATCTCACAGCCTTGCACAGATAAGACGAATGGCAACAAAAGTGTTATGGATAGAAAAGGGAAAACAGATTGATTTCGGTGAAACGGAAGAAATCTGCAATAAGTACGAGGAATTTTTAAATAGCAGAGATAAGAAGCAACAACGCACAAAGCCCGCCTGACGGCTTTGCACAAGCTCTGTGCGGTATTGCCTCAAAAAGAAAGTAGGTGTGAAAATGGATATGGAAATTACAGAAAAGTTTATTTGTCCCTGCTGCGGAAACCGTACTCTCGGCGAAGAGGGCAGCTATGACATATGCCCCGTCTGCTTCTGGGAGGATGATAAGGCTATGTACCGCGACCCCGATTTAGTCGGCGGTGCAAATAAGGTGTCCCTTAACGAAGCAAGGGCGAATTACAGCAATTTTGGCGCGTGCATGGAGGAATTCCTGCCCTTTGTACGTGAGCCCTTTGAAGATGAAAAGGTATGATAAAAGGGCGACCACTGGTCGCCCTTGAATATTAATCAATGATTTTCTCGTAATTTTCTTCTGCTTCCTTTGCCTTTTCAAGCTTTGCAGCCTTTTTGGCGGAAAGGGGAGCGCCCTTGCGGCTTCTTGCCATAAGCACTATTGCAAATACAACCGCTGCAAGTATCAATCCCACTGCAACTATAATAAATGCTGTGGATTTGAGGTTTTTGTCAACGTAAGAGTATTCAACCTTGCTGTCCTTGGCATATTCTGCACCTGCTGTGCCTGAAAATACGCTGAGGTTGAAATCTTCCTTTAATGCGTATTCACCTTCTGCGTTAAAGATAAATCCAAAGGCATTTGCTCCGATGTCAGTAACGCTCTTGGGTATGCTCATATTACTCAGTGATGAACAGTCTGCAAATGCACCCTCTCCCACTTTTACAGTTCCCTCAGGGATTATTGCACGGGTGAGGGATGTGCAGTAATAGAACGCGCCGTCACCGATTTCCTGCAATGTTGTGGGGAAATCCAGCGTCTGTAAGGCTGTGCAGTTCTTGAAAGCAATGGGAGCTATGGTTTTAAGTCCCTCGGAAAAATCAATGCTTTTAAGCTTTACGCAGTAGCCGAAAGCGTCGTCACCGATATATTCCACAGAATTTGGAATATACAGATTTTCGATGCCTGCACATACTGAAAATGCACCTGCTTCAATTGTTGTTACTCCATCGGGGATGCGTACATCTCCTGTGAGTTTGGCTGAGGCACGGTAGATGTTCTTTTTGTTCTTGTTGAAAAGCATACCGTCCTCGAATACATAGCTGCTGCATTCAGAAGCGTCTATATTTTCAATGGAGCTGCACTCTGAAAATGCCATAGGTTCAATTGAACTGAGCTGTCCGGGGAGTATAACCTCTTTGAGCATAGAGCAGTTGTAGAATGCATATGAGCCGATTGTATCTACAGAATCGGGGATATCAACCTTTTCAAGCTTTGTACAGCCTGCAAACATACCCTTACTGATACTCTTTATCTTTGAGGGGAGTCTTATTTCCCTGAGAGATTCACAGCTTGCGAAAGCATTGGCACCGATAGATGTAACTGTATCGGGAATTGTAAGGGTTTTGATGTTGCTGCAGTTTGTAAAGGCGTTGGGGTCTATGGCTGTGATTGCATATCCGTTTCGCAGTTCGGGGATTTCCTCAACCATAGCGTCCACATTACAGCTTATAATGGTGTATGAGCCGTTACGAAGCTCATAGCCGAATGTACCGTCAGAAAGCGGCTCGCCTGTCTGTTGGCTTGATGCTGCAAAAGCATTCAGTGCAGGAACAGAAAACAATGAAACTCCTGCAACTATTGCGGATAAAAGCTTATTTATTTTCATCGGCAGCGTCCTCCTTGTCTATGATGCTTTCATATTCTTCGGAGCTTTCAGCCTTTTCGGCAGCTTCCTTTTTAGCCTTTATCTTTTCAGCGGCATCAGCCTTACGCTTTTCAGCAGCCTTTTCCTTTTTGCTTGCCTTAATTTTCTTGCCTGTGAGTATACCGACAATAAGGAGTATAACAGCGGCAACTGCACCAATAACGGTATAGATAAAGCCCTGTGATACGTTTTTGCCGCCTACGGCAACAGTATTGAGTACAACCTCAATTCCGCAGTCCTGTGCATATTTATGTGCAAGGGAGTTCTCCACGACATACATTTTAAAGCCTTCCATAACGGAATATGGCATAATTACGTCTTCGCCAAGCTCTGCATATGCTTCCATATTTGCCTGTATATCGTTCGCAAGAGCCTCGTCATAGTCATAGCCGAAAGCATATTCGGAAATCTCCTCCAGACTGTCGGGAACGCGTATGCTCATCATACTCTGACAGCCGAGAAATGCATTTCTGTCAACCTTTTTCAGTGATTTGGTAAGCTTTACATTTTCAAGGTTTGTACAGCCTTCAAAGGCGTATTCGCCAATTGTTTCAACAGCTGTAAGCTCAACATTTTTGAGGTTGATGTTATAGCAGAAGCCTGATTTTGCAATTTCCTTTACTGTTTCGGGAGTTTTGAATTCCTCGCCTATTTTCAGTGCAGGATATGCAATAAGCAGGGATTTATCCTTGTTGTAGAGAACACCGTCCTCTGAGGAGTATGCGCTGTTGCCCTCGGTAACTGTAATGCTCTGGAGATTGGGCAGCTGGAGGAAAGGCTCCTCGCCTACGATTTCAGTACAGCTTGCTGGAATTGTAAGATGCTCCAGAGATTCAGCAAATACATTTTCGTCAATCTTCTTTATACCCTCGGGGAGTATAATAGTCTTTGATGAACAGCTGAGGAATGCACCATAATAAATCGACGTAATTTTTACACCGTCGATTTCTGCAGGTACTTCAAGAACATTTTCAACCTCGTTGCATATGGTAATCATACCTTCACCGTCAACAAGGGCGTATTCGTACATTCCTGCGTATTTTCTGTCAAGAGCTTCATATGCCTGCTGTTTTTCGTATACCGCGTATGTTACGAATGTAAACTCATTTGCTACACCGTAGTCAGCATCTGTATCTGTTGCGTAGGTTTCGGCAGCTGAGCCTACAGCACCTACAATAACAGTACCGGGTATCATTTCTTCATTTTCATCGTAACCTATAGCGTTATAGTTGATTTTTGTAACTGATTCGGGGATAACAATTTCTTTTATAGCTGTACCCTGGAAGGCACTCTGTCCGATATAATCAAGATTTTCGGGGAGAGTTACATTTTCAAGGGTGGAGCAGTTCATAAATGCGCCTAAATCAATATATATTGTGCTTGATGAGAATGTCACATCTGTAAGCTTTCTGCACTCAGCAAAGCACATGGGGGGGATATCCTCAATAGTGGTATCTGCCATGCTGATTTTTGTCAGATTTTCATTGTAGCTGAAACAGTGACGGCCAAGAGTTTTTACGCTTGCAGGAATAATGATTTCCTCAAGCTTTGTGCTGTAAATGGAAGCAATGCCGAGAGTTTCAACGCTGTTGGGGATTGTATAGGATTTGCCGCTTTTCATCATAGGATAGCATATGAGCTTTTTCATATCCTTTGTGAAAAGAACTCCGTCAGAGGTTACATAGCTCTTATTTCCCTCAGCTACAGTGATTTCTTCAAGGAAAAGGAGTGCGGCAAAGGGGTTTTCCTCTGCTAAGGTGGTTACGGTAGCAGGAATTGAGATTTTTTTCAGGTTTTTCTGCATAAAAGTATTTGCACCGATACCTGTAACGGTTACACCGTCAATAGTTTCAGGGATTTCAATTTCTTCTCCCTGGGCATTGTACTTTATGATAGTAGCAGTGCCGTCCTCGCCCACAATATAGGTGAAATCTCCCGATTCAACCTCCACGGGTTCAGTATTTTCTGTCTCAGCAGGTGTTTCGGATTCTTCACTGACTTCGCCCTCGTCCTCGATAGTCATAACTGCTGCTTCGTCGTTTTCGCCGTCATTTTCGGCGTATGCCATAATGGCAGGTGCAGCTGTTGAGGCTGCAATAAGCATACCCATAAGGGCAGCGCATATCTTTTTATAGTTTCTCATATTTTCTTATTCCCTCGTTTCAGAGCATATCAGCTCATTTTTATAATATTATATCATATTCCTGCTGTAAATGCAATAAATTTCACTAATTTTTCAGCAATAAATCACGCAATGTTAATTATAAATATATATAATTAATGCAGTAATGGGTGATTTATGCTTGACAAAGTGATTATGATGTGGTATAATACTATTCGGAGCGTTATCGCTCTTTGATTATCTGAGAAAATTCCGGAATATAGATGTGCGGGCCCTGTGCAACAAGACACCGTGAACCATGTCAGGCGGGAGACCGAGCAGCATTAAGCGGATCGTCTTGTGTGCCGCAGCAAGCCTGCACATCTATGTTCCGGATTTTTATTTGCGACATTACGGAAAAGGGGGCATACTGTGTATAAAGCTTTGTACAGAAAATGGCGTCCGCTGACCTTTGATGACGTTATTTCACAGCAGCATATCACTGATACGCTGAAAAATCAGCTGAAAAATGATAAAACAGCCCATGCCTACCTTTTTATGGGTTCAAGAGGTACAGGTAAGACCACCTGCGCAAGAATACTTGCAAAGGCGGTAAACTGCCCTAATATGAAAGACGGCTCACCCTGCCTTGAATGCGATATTTGCAAAGAGGCTGAGGAAGGCTCTCTCACCGATATTATTGAAATCGACGCTGCCTCCAACAACAGTGTTGAGGATATCCGTGAGCTCAGGGACGGCGCTGTCTATACCCCCGAAAGATGCAGATATAAGATATACATTATTGACGAGGTTCATATGCTTTCCGCATCGGCTTTCAATGCCTTGCTGAAAATTATGGAAGAACCTCCGCCATATGTGAAATTTATCCTTGCCACAACGGAAATACATAAAGTACCTGCAACGGTGGCTTCACGCTGTCAGCGGTACGATTTCCGCCGTATAAGGCAGAAGGATATAGCTGCAAGACTGCTCTATATTGCAGAACAGGAGCAGCTTTCACTGAGAGATGACGCGGCGGCTCTTATAGCAAAAATCGCCGATGGCGGTATGCGTGACGCTGTATCGCTCCTTGACCAATGCTCCGTATGTGCAGAGGATATAACCGCCGATGTGGTTTCAATGACCGCAGGAGTGGCAGGAAAGGACTTCCTTTACGATATTATGGAGGCTATAGCCGAGACTGACGCTTCAAAGGCGCTTGCTGTAACAGCTCAGCTTTACGATATGTCAAAGGATTTATCACGTCTGTGTGAGGAGCTTATACTCCAGTACCGCAATATTATGCTGATTAAGGCATCTCCTTCAACAGCAGAAACTATTATAGCAGCAGCTCCCGACGATATGGAAAGGCTCAAAAAGCTTGCAGAGTCAGCGGAGCTTGATACCATTATGGACAGGCTTGTACAGTTACAGGGCTGTCACGAGCGTATGGGCAGGGTTATGAATAAGCGTGTGGAATTTGAAATGGCGCTTATAAAGCTTTGCGGAGGTACGGTTTCGGGAGGAAATGTTAATTCTGCCGAAGTTGCAGAGCTTAACGAGAAAATAAAGCTTCTTGAAAAGCGTCTGTCAGCTGCACCTGCACCACAGCAGTATCAGCCGCAGAAACAGCAGAGAGAAATACTCACAGCCACAGCTCCTGCAATGGAGAATGAACCACCTGCCAATGTAAAAGTTGACATAAAGACGGTGAAAGAGGACGAGCTTACCCCATGTACACGCTGGGAGGAAGTTATGGAGGAATTCCGCCGTATAAATCCTGCGGTGGCAGGAAGCCTTGACGGCTCAACAGCGGCATCGAAGGGGAATATTATGTGTATATTCACTCCCAACCGCTTCTTTATAGATTTGTTCAAGAGCAACAAGGAAAACGCAATATCACTCAGTAAAGCGATGTTCAACGTACTTGGAGAAAGGTACAGAATATCCGCAAGATGCACCGCAACGGTTGAGGAAACGAAATCAATGGCGGAGCAGCTTGTTAAAAAAGCCATTAACAGCAGTATAGAAACTGCTGTTGAGAAGGGGAATTCCTGAGGAAACACCGCAGAAAATCCCTGATAACAATAAATATCAATCAGAATTTATTCCACGGGATAAATTCCAATAAAAAGGAGAAATTTAAAATGAAAGCAAGAATACCTAAGACTACAGGCGGCGCTCAGAATATGAACCAGATGATCAGACAGGCACAGAAGATGCAGGATCAGATCACAGAGCTTCAGGCTGATATCGAAGCACGCGAGTTCACAGCTACAGCAGGCGGCGGAGTTGTTGAAGTAACACTCAGCGGCAAGAAGGAAATCAAGACACTCAATCTCAAGCCTGAGGTTGTAGACCCTGAGGATATCGAAACACTCCAGGACCTCATCATTGCAGCTATCAACGAGGCTGTAAACAACATTGAGGCTACAACTGAAACAGAGATGAGCAAGATTACAGGCGGAGTTTCTATCCCCGGAATGTTTTAATGGCAGACCATAACGCACTTCCCCTTGTAATACTGGCGGAAAAATTCGCTTCACTGCCTGGTATCGGTATGAAATCGGCACAGCGTCTTGCCTATCACGTAATGTCAATGGATATGAAGTCAGTGGAGGATTTTGCACAGGCTCTCATAGACGCAAAGCGTGATGTACGGTGCTGTACACAGTGCCAGAACCTTACAGAAAGGGAGATATGTCCCATATGCGGCGATGAAAGCCGCGACCACAGCGTTATATGCGTTGTTGAGTCTCCGAAGGATGTGACAGCTTTTGAGCGTACCCGTGAGTATAACGGTGTATATCATGTGCTTCACGGACTTCTTTCACCAATGGACGGAATAACCCCTGATAAGCTTCGTATGCGCGAGCTTCTTTCAAGGATATCCGCAGGCGGAGTTGACGAGGTAATTATGGCGACAAATCCCACGGTAGAGGGCGATGCAACGGCGTTATACGGGGCAAATCTGCTGAAGCCGTTAGGTGTTAAGGTATCACGGCTTGCATTCGGACTTCCTGTTGGAGGTATGTTGGAATATGCCGATGAAGTAACTCTTTTCAAGGCGCTTGAAAACAGAAATAATATGTAGCAAAGGGCGGATTTTTCCGCCCTTTTATTTTATCGCCTTTGTTATTAAGAATTGACATAGCATCATCGAAACTTACTGGGGAAAACCTTTCTGAAGAAAGGTTCTTCCCCAGACCCCTTTCCAAAGACTTTCGATTTTAAATTTTATCTACAGGGATTTATCCCTGTAGATAAAATTAAGATGAAAGTTTTAGGGAGGGAGTTTGAGGGAGGACCCTTTTTCAAAAGGGTCTCCCTCAATAAATCTCGATAATGTTCGTTAAATTCATATTGACAAAACCGTTGAAAAATGTTAAGATTATAGTAACAGGTGCTGCTCTGCAAAAGGGATAATTTATGCGGCAGAGTAAATCTGCACCTTAGAGAGGGAAATTCATTATGAAGAAATTTACAAAAGTCCTTGCGGCTATGGCTTCTGCGGCTGCCATAACCCTTACAGGAACAACATCAGCCGTAAATACGCTCCTGACAGCACCTCAGGACACAGCCAAAGCCGTAGATACAAACAACGACGACTGGCTTCACGCTGAGGGCAGCCGCCTCTATGATATGAACGGCAACGAGGTATGGCTCACAGGTGCAAACTGGTTTGGCTTCAACTGCTCCGAAAACTGTGCTCATGGTCTCTATGCCTGCGATGTTGACGACTTCCTCAAAGGCGTTGCAGACCACGGTATCAACGTTATCCGCTTCCCCATTTCTTCGGAGCTGCTCCTTTCCTGGATGGAAGGTTCTCCAAATCCTGTAAGTTCAGTTCAGGCTTCCTACAATCCTCCACAGGACGTTGTAGGCGAGGACGGTACTATCACCCCCGCAGGCAAATACGGCGATATCAACAGGGATTTTGTTCTTGAGGACGGAAAAACCCTGAAAAATTCAATGGAAATCTTTGATATCATTATGCAGAAGTGTAAAAAGTACGGTATCAAGGCATTTATTGACATTCACAGCCCTGACGCAAACAACTCAGGTCACAACTATGAAATCTGGTACGGCAAGGCTGGCATTACTACTGACCTCTGGATTGAAACTCTTGTATGGCTTGCTGACAAGTATAAGAATGACGATACTCTCATCGGTTACGACCTTAAAAATGAGCCTCACGGAAAGCGCGGATATACAGGCGATTCCTGCCCCGATAATATTGCAAAATGGGACGGTTCTACCGATGAAAACAACTGGGCGTGGGCAGCTACTGAATGTGCAAACGCTATTCTTGAAGTAAATCCCAACGCACTTATTTTCATTGAGGGTGTTGAGCAATATCCTAAGACAGAAGCAGGTTATACATATGATACTCCCGATATCTGGGACGCTCCTGCTGACAAATCCCCCTGGTATGGTGCTTGGTGGGGCGGAAATCTCCGCGGTGTAAGAGATTATCCAATTGTTCCCGACAGCGGTACAAGCCAGATTGTTTACTCTCCCCATGACTACGGCCCCTCAGTATATGCTCAGACCTGGTTTGATAAGGACTTCACAACACAGACTCTCCTTGATGACTATTGGTATGATACCTGGGCATATATCGTTGAAGAAGATATAGCACCCCTGCTTATCGGCGAATGGGGCGGCCATATGGACGGCGGCAAGAATCAGAAGTGGATGGAGCTTCTCCGTGATTATATGATTGATAATCATATCAGCCACACATTCTGGTGTCTTAACCCCAACTCAGGCGATACAGGCGGACTTATCGGCGTTGACTTCAAAACCTGGGATGACGAAAAGTACGGTCTTTTTGAGCCTTCACTGTGGCAGACACAGTCCAGCGGAAAGTATATCGGACTTGATCACGAGGTTGCTCTCGGTGTTAACGGTATATCTCTCGGCGATTACTACGCAAACTATGCTGCTTCCGAGGGCAGTAATATCGACGGCGGCACAAAGGGAACAGGCAACACAGATCCCAAGCCTCCTGTGACAACAAAGCCTGTTGCTACAACAACAAAGCCTGCACCTACAACAGCTCCCCCCGCAGTTACAACTACACCTGTTGTTTCTGATGATATTTTATACGGCGATGCTAACTGTGATGGTGAAGTAACTATGGCTGACGCAGCTTCCATATACCAGTCACTTGGAAATCCGGATAAGTACGGATTATCAGTTAATGGCGCAGCAAATGCAGATTGCTCCAACCCAGGAAACGGAATTACAGCTGCTGACGCTCTTGCCGTTCAGAAGCTTTCGGCTAAATTAATCGACAAACTCCCCGAAATAACGAAATAATAAACAAGCAATACCGTGCAGAATCTGTACGGTATTGCCCTAAATAGGAGAATAATATAATGCAAGTAAAATTTCATCTTCCCGATTTTGCAAGTCAGTTCAAATTCAATCTTGTTTTTGCCACAATGCTTAAAAACTGCCCGCAGTATTTCCGTGAGGGAGTTGAAATAGCCTCCATATACGGTACTTTTCCTCAGTCATTATGGAACGGCGGAAGAACAGTCCCAGGTATGTGCAATACAGATTTTGCAGGAGCTGTAATAAGAACCTTCAACAAGAACGGCATCCCCCTGCGTTTTACCTTTACAAACCCGATGATAGAGGAAAAGCACCTGGGCGATAAGTTCTGCAACGATATTTTGAAGCTTGCCAATAACGGAATGAACGAGGTTATTGTCAATTCGCCACTGCTTGAGGATTATATCCGCAAAACATATCCTGATTACAAGCTTACAAGCTCCACCTGCAAGCGTATAACAGAGCCTGACAAGCTTCTGGAGGAAATGGAAAAGGATTACAGTATTGTAGTTCTGGATTATGATTTCAATAACAAATTTGATATACTGGAGAAACTCCCTCACAAGGAGAGAATGGAAATCCTTGTCAATGCCTGCTGTGACCCTGCCTGTCCGAGAAGAACTGAGCATTATCAGATTCTTGGTATGCAGCAGATAGCTGTATGTGAGCATCTTGCCAAAAATACAAAGGAAAGATTCAATCTGAGGGATTATGGCGTACCCGATATGACCTGTAAATGTGCTGACAGAACTATTTTTGATATAAAGGGGCTGAGTACCCATATATCACCCGATGCAATATGGGAAAAGTACGTACCAATGGGATTCAGCCAGTTCAAAATTGAGGGCAGAACGACAACACGTCTTAATATGCTTGAAACATATCTTCACTATATGATAAAGCCGGAGCATAAGGACGAGGTGCGATTTATGCTGCTTTACAACCTTGAAAAGAACGGTGTAGTACGTATAGAGGGCAATAACTGAACAAATGACAAGAGGCGGCAATTTTGCCGCCAGAGGTTGTTGAGAAACTGAATTTCGTTCCGAAATTGTGGGCGACCAATGGTCGCCCCTACACAAAATAACGCAATATAGCCAATTGTAGGGGTGAGTATTGCTCGCCCTTAAATAAATTATGCCTTTTTATACAGACTGCGGGCGGATAATATCTGCCCCTACACAAAATTATATAATATAACATGAGTAGAAAATATATATAACAGTAAATTCTGTATTACATCCACAAATTCGCTTGTTGATAATTAGTGATAAAGTAGAAAATAAAAATTATTTTTCAGGACAGCAACACACAGAGCGTGTGCGGAAGATGCGAAGTCAGATTTTTCGTCAGGTTGTTCAGAAATTCCGCAGGCATACTTGATGTATGGCAAGGAAGTTCTGGGCAAGCTGACGGAAAATATGCAAGCAGAT
>JAZSEJ010000039.1:0-66216 GCA_045531615.1 Ruminococcus sp. | reverse complement strand
TCCCTCCCTTTGCTGACTTTTGAACTCGGGGGATTGTTACATATGAAAAAAGGCAAGTCTTTTCATTTGGGTCAGGTGGTCTTTTCAGAAGTTTGTTATAATTATTTTTTTCTTCTAACCAACCTGCTTTTATATTATTTTTTATGTGAAGTTTTTAGATGTTGCAAGGCATTATTAAAAAATCGGGCGGAAAATATCCGCCCGACTATCAATTCTTAATTCTGAATTATTCAACTGTTACGCTCTTTGCAAGGTTTCTTGGCTTATCTACGTCAAATCCCTTTGCTACTGATACATAATATCCGAGAAGCTGGAGGGGTACTACTGAAAGGCTTCCTGCAAAATGTGGGTCTGTCTGGGGAATGTATACTGTGAAGTCAGCAAGGTCCTCCATACCGTAGTTGCCGTATGTTGTAAGTCCCATAAGTGACGCGCCGCGGCTCTTAACCTCAACCATATTGCTTACTGTCTTTTCGTAAAGGTCAGGCTGTGTAAGAATGCCGATTACAGGCATCTTATCCTCAATAAGGCTGATTGGACCGTGCTTTAACTCGCCTGCTGCGTATGCCTCAGAGTGAATGTAGCTGATTTCCTTCATCTTTAAGCTGCCTTCAAGACCAATTGCGTAGTCAATGCCTCTGCCGATAAAGAATGCGTCCTTGCAGCCTGCAAGCTTGTTTGCATACCACTGGATTCTCTCCTTATCCTCGAGAATCTTCTCAATTTTTTCGGGGATTGTGTTAAGCTCAGCAAGAAGCTCATCGTATACTGACTGCTCCATTTCTCCTCTTGCAAGTGCAAACTGCATTGCAAGGAGATAACCAGCTATAAGCTGTGTGCTGTATGCCTTTGTTGTAGCAACTGAAATCTCAGGACCTGCAAGTGTATAGAATACGCTGTCAGCTTCACGGGCAATGGAAGAACCTACAACGTTTACGATACCAAATGTCTTAACGCCTGCCTCCTTGGACATTCTCAGAGCTGCAAGGCTGTCGGCTGTTTCGCCTGACTGACTGATGATGATAACAAGGCTGTTCTTGGCAAGCTTCATCTTTCTGTAACGGAACTCGGATGCAAGCTCTACACGTACAGCAATTGAAGAAAATTCCTCGATAACGTACTGTACAGCCATACCTACGTGATATGCTGAACCGCAGGCTACAATGTAAATCTGCTGAATCTCCTTCATTTCCTCCTCGGAAAGTCCGTGTTCGCCGAAATCTATTCTGCCGTTCTTTACAACGGAATTGATTGTATCCTTGATAACCTTGGGCTGCTCGTGGATTTCCTTAAGCATAAAATGCTCATAACCGCCCTTTTCAGCTGCCTCGGCATCCCACTTGATTTCAACAAGCTCCTTTTCGATTTCCTCACGGTCAATATCATAAAATACTACATTACCCTTTGTGAGCTTTGCAATTTCCATATTGCCGATGTAGTATACGTTTCTTGTGTACTTAAGAACAGCAGGAACATCAGATGCAACGTATGTTTCACCGCCTGTGATACCGATAATCATAGGGCTGTCCTTACGTGCTGTGTAGATTTCACCGGGGAAATCATTGAACATTACACAAAGAGCGTATGAGCCTCTGATACGAATCATAGCTCTTGCAATTGAATCAACAGGTCCCTGACCATACTTCTTGAAGTAGTAGTCTATAAGCTTTACAGCAACCTCTGTATCTGTCTGAGAATTAAAAGTATATCCGCTTTTTGTAAGCTTTTCTCTCAGTTCCTGGTAATTCTCGATAATTCCGTTATGTACAGCTACAACATTATTATCATCGCTTGAATGGGGATGAGCGTTGAGTGTTGAGGGTTCACCGTGAGTTGCCCAGCGCGTGTGGCCGATACCGCAGCTTCCGCTTACAGCTTCGCCGTCGTTTGTCATTTTCTTGAGCACCTCAAGCTTACCCTTTGCCTTGATTACTGTGACCTCGTCAGAGCCGTCGCGTACAGCAATACCTGCTGAATCATAGCCTCTGTATTCGAGTTTTGAAAGGCCGTCAAGAAGAATGGGAGCAGCCTGATGATCACCTGTAAATCCAACAATTCCGCACATAATATACCTCCGTTTTTGCCGACAATACGTATCGTCGGGAATTTTAAGCAATGCCGCTTTTTATTTATACAGCAGCTACAAATATTATAACATATTTATAATAATACCGATTAAAATAATATACTCATATATTATATCACAATTGCAAAAAAAATGCAAGTGTTTTTTTGTCACTTGCATTTTTTAGTTTATTTACTAATAATATACTGACCCGATGCGATTATTTTACTAAATCTTCATCACCGAAGGGATCGCCGCATTCTGCACAGAATTTAGGAGGATTCTTAGGGTCAGCAGGCTCCCAGCCACACTTGTCGCACTTGTAAAGCGGCTCTCCTGCCGGCTTAGGGCTTCCGCAGTTTGCACAGAATCTTCCCTTATTTACAGCTCCGCAAGAACAAGTCCAACCGTTTTCTGAAGGCTTGGGCAGACCGCAATTTGCACAGAACTTACCTGTATTCTCGCTTCCGCAGGAGCATTTCCAGCTGCCTGCAGCTGCGGGCTTGGCACTTCCGCAGTTTGCACAGAATTTGCCTGTATTTGTTGTACCGCAGGAGCAAGTCCAGCCACCTGCTGCAGGTGCAGCTGCCTGCTGCTGTCCTGCCATATTGTAAAGGCTCTGAGCGTTCATTCCGCCCATCTGCTGTGCCATATTCATACCGAACATACCTACTGCTGCGCCGCCTGAATTCTTGGCAGCAGCAAGCATAGCGTCATTCTGTGCCTGAATTGTAGCTGCAGCAGCACTGAGAGGATCCTTGTTCCACGCAATATCCTCAAACTTCTTGATGCGATCCTCGTCTTCTTTATTGATAGATACGGAACGGATTGCTACAGACATAATTTCAATACCGCGGTTTTCAAGCCACTCTGTCTTGAAAATCTCCTGCATTGTCTTTGTAATAGCAAGATTGTTCTGAGGAAGCTCGTCATATCTCATTGTGTCCGAAAGCTGTGCGAAAGCATCGGAAAGACGAGCCATAAACTCGCTGTGGAGCATATTGTCAATTGTGCTTCTGCCATAGAAGCTTGTTACGTTTCCGCATACGTTTGTGTAGAAAATAAGGGGGTCTGCAATTCTGTAGGAGTATACACCGTTGCAGCGAAGTCCTACTGTAAAGCTTCTTCCAATATCCTGATAATTAACTCTGAATGGCACCGGTGTGGGTGTGCCGAATTTATTATCTGTAATTTCCTTTACGTTGAAGTAATATATTCTCTGATCGTGTGCAGCATCTCCGCCGAAGCTGATACGCTTGCCCATAATCTTAAATGTTTCCTTTATACCTGAAAGTCCGCCGTCAAAGATACTTGGCTCTGTTGACATATCGTATGTGTACTCACCCGGTTCAGCACAAATTTCAACAATCTGTCCCTGGTCAACGATTATCATACACTGGCCTTCATTAACAACAATAACACTTCCGTTGGTGATGATGTTATCATTTCCCTTTGTGTTTGAGGATTTCTTTCCTGTTCTTCTGTAACCCTTTGCCACAAGCACATCCGCAGGCATAGCGTCACAACAGAAAAATTCCTTCCAGGTATCAGCAAGAGTTGAGCCTACACCTGTAAATACTGCTTTAATAAGTCCCATAATTAATACTCCTTTCGTTTCAACATATATCCTGTTGAAAAGCTATATCATTTATCGACTCAGTGCCGATATGACTATTATAACATATTTTTTACCATTTTGCAAGACCTGAATAAATCATTTTTCAGAAATCCATTCTTCCCATATTTCAGGGCAATATCCTACAGCAGCCTTTTTTCCGCAGCGAACTACGGGAGTTTTTATAAGCTGCTGATTTTCAAACAGCTTTTCCTCACGGTCGCTTTCCATAAGATATTTCATCAGTGTAAGGGTGTTTTTATCCTTGGCATTTTCATTTATAAGACTATCAATCCCGCCTACAGACTGAATTACAGAGATGAACTCTCCCCTGCTCATACCCTTTTCTTTCATATCTATAAACTGTACTTTTATATTCCGTTCTTTGAAATATCGCTCTGCTTTTTTTGTATCAAAACATTTTTTAGTTCCGAAAATCTGTATATTCACTGTATCTCTCCTCCCTCCATAGGTTTATCGCTGCGAGAGGTCTTTTCAAATTTCAGCTCCAGAAGGTCTAGTCCGTTCTGTGCGAAATACAGGCGCACTGCAAGATAATGAGAGAAGAACGGCACTTCCTTTGTGTATGAAACCGGCTTTCCTCCTGTACCGTTCCACGTGAACATAGCGTTTGCCGTTCCCATTGTGAACACTGTCACAGGTATCTGTGCAAGCTCGCTCTGCTCAGATGAAGCAGTTATTGTAATATCATACCAGCCGGGGTTATTTACAACAAGCGCAAGACTGTAGCTTTTGCCCTTTTCCGATTTTATGCCTTTAAGGTCAAGAACAAGGCTGTTATCAAGGTCGTAGAATACTACAGGCTCCTCAGAGGGCATATCTTCTTCGGGGCGGTTGATTATCTCAACTTCTTCAAATTCCCCTGCCATACGCTTCATTGCGTTGGTTTTAAGGATGAATGAAAGTATATTCTTTGCATTTCGCTGTATCTCACATCGGAGCAAATCGCCGCTTGCAAGACTTTCAACAGTGTTGTCATCATTCTTGCCGCCCTCAGCGCATACCATATACAAATCATTCTGTGCCATTGCCATTGCGGCAAAATCCTTTTTATCAGCTTCGCCGCCGCGGCGGTTGATATTTGCCCACCAGTCGGTCATGCTGATGCCATCAAAACCCCATTCGTCGCGGAGAATAACAGTGTTCAGGTCAAAATTGCCTGCTGTCCATACGCCGTTAACCTTGCCGTAGGTTGTCATTATACTGTCGGCATTCCCCTGCTTTACAGCCATTTCAAAGCCTTTCAGATATATCTCGCGCAATGCCCTTTCAGATGCTACTGTATCAATAAAGTGGCGGTTTGTTTCCTGATTGTTGCCGCAAAAGTGCTTTATTGTTCCCGTAACTCCAGATTTGTGAAGTCCTCGGAGTTCAGCTGCTGCAAGAGTTCCCGTCAGATATGGGTCCTCGGAAAAATACTCAAAATTTCTGCCGTTCAATGGGTGGCGGTGAATGTTCATACCGGGGCCAAGAAGGCACTCCACCTTATTTACAGCCATTTCAAGTCCCATATACTCGAAAAGCTCCTCTGCAAGCTCTTTATTGAATGTTGAAGCAATCATTGTACCATTTGGAAGGCTGAATGCCTTTGTACCGCAGTCAAGGCGCATACCGGAGGGGCCGTCGGCGCAGCATACAGCAGGAATTCCGTATTTTGTCAGACAATCCGCAACTCCGCCGAATGCGGAGGCTGTGCCTGCTGTAACTCGGGGACTACCCATACCCTCACCGCGGATAATGCAGGAAAGCTCCTCATCGGAAAGCTGTGCAATAAATTCATTAATGGTATTTTTGCCGTGGTAAACATCGGCAAGCTTAATGCCTTTGTCCCCTGTATATGGGATTTCCTCGGGGAGCTGCGCCATACGTCGTGCAGGCTCGTCCACTTCGCTTAAAGGTACAGATTCAAAGCCGATTTTAACACCCTTTTCAGTGCTTAGCGGCTTCATACGGTCAAACTGCTCAACAGGAGCAAGTGCCTGTCTGCACTTTTCAACTACAGTTGCTTTTTCTACAGTTATAGTATGACCGTATATTTTTTCTGCATTTTCTATGTAGAAATTATAATCGCCGTTTTCTATTACCCAGCAATTTTTATTCCCCGTTGCTCCGCTGTCGTCATATGACGCAATATCACTAAGCCACGCCTCAATAACAAGTGTCTGGCTCTCATTCGGAGCAAGTGTTTTCGTCTTTTCATATCCGCACAGGATTTTTTTCGGCTGTCCAAGTCTGCCCTGCGGCTTTCCTACGTAGAGGATTACAACTTCCTTGCCGCTGAAATTGCCTGTATTTGTGACGGTTACTTCATAGCGCACGCCGTATTTGTCGCCATTAAATATGGTTTCAGCCTTTTCAGCTACTATTTCAAATGTTGTGTAGGATAAGCCAAATCCAAAGGGATAACGCACTTTTTCAGAGGCAAATGTATCAAAATAGCGATATCCCACGTATACATCCTCAACGTAGCGGTTGCTGTTCAGATCGCCGAAATATGGATGTGAGGGGTAGTCCTCAATAGAGTACGCAATCGTATCAGGAAGCTTGCCGGAGGGCGATACATCGCCTGTAAGGACGGCTGCTGTTCCTGTACCGCCAACCATACCGCCCTGCCATACATAAAGCAGAGCATCAACGTCAAGGCTTTCGATATATTCAATATCAATAAGGCTTCCCACGTTGAGAAGTACAACTACTTTTTCAAAGCTGTCACGAACTTTTTTCAACATATCCCTTTCAAGCTCGGTGAGGAAATATGAACCTTCAGTGAGAGTAACTTCCTGCTCCTCCCCTGCTGTTCTGCCGATTATTACAATGGCTGTACTGCCCTTTTCAGCGGCTTTTTTGACGATTTCTTCATCGAGGGGCATTTCCTTCTGCGACCAGGGTTCAGCACCCCAACCCTCTCCTAAATCGTAAGGATTTTCGCTGTCCCATTTCTTATATATTTCAAGTAATTCTTCATTCAGCTTTACATCGGCTTCAAGAAGTCCGTCGGTAATTCCTACAACTCGGGAAACGTTTACCATACCGCCCGAGCCTGTACCGCTTTTGTAATAGTGGAGCTGTATTCTGCCGAAAACGGATATTATTTCATCCTTTTTCAGCGGCAACGCCGAATTGTTGTTTTTCAGCATAACAATACCCTCAGCAACGGTTTCAACTGCTGTTTCAAGGTATTTGTTCCAGTCAAGTATTTTTTTCATCTGTCTGTCCTCGCAAATAAATAAGATAGATTTATTATAACAAATTTCACAAAAGAAATCAAGAGATTTTTTAAAATTTCAGCAATAAATAAATGATATACGGCAAAAAATGGCGGTCAATCGACCGCCACAGCTCAAACAGTAATCTCTATAATATTGTTTTCAAAAGAAACAACACAACTTTCATAATATCCGTCTCCCGTTGTACGAGGGCCGCTTATTACGGTATATCCGTCATTTTTCAATATCTCTG
Source organism: Ruminococcus sp. (assembly GCA_045531615.1). Taxonomy (GTDB): domain Bacteria; phylum Bacillota; class Clostridia; order Oscillospirales; family Ruminococcaceae; genus Ruminococcus. The sequence goes on along the minus strand of JAZSEJ010000039.1, from coordinate 59,056 downwards.
TCAGCCTGTCAACTTCCACTGCGCTGCCCACACTGAAAGCAATATGAGAATATCCCGTTCTGTTCAGTTGCTTTTCACAATCCGACATTTCGGGTTTATTCATAAGCTCAAGTCTTGCACCATTATCAAAAGTCAAAAAATATGAGCGGAAGCCCGTTTTAGCATTATGATAGCCATTGTTTGAAGATGCGTTGAAATATCTGATGAAGAAATCCCGTGCAGCCTCTAAATCGTTGACATATATTGCGATATGGTCTATAAACATAGTCTTATCCTTTCTAAAAATAGCGGTCATTCATATGAACAACCGCCATTGTATTATCTGAATATGCTGAAATAGCCGATAACAAGTATACCGAGGATAATTCTGTACCAGCCGAATGCCTTGAAATCGTGCTTTTTGATGTAGTCCATAAGGAACTTAATAACGAAAATTGACACAGCAAATGCGGAAATCATACCAACCGCAAGAATGCCAAGCTGTGTTCCTGTAAATCCGCCGTCATATTTAAGGAGCTTCAAAAGGCTCGCACCGAACATTACGGGAACTGCAAGGAAGAATGTGAATTCTGCTGCAACTGTTCTCGATACGCCTATCATAAGTGAGCCGACAATTGTTGAGCCTGAACGTGATGTTCCGGGGAAAATTGCCGCTATAAGCTGAAATGCACCGATTATAAGCGCTGTTTTATATGTAAGCTCGCTTATGCTGTTGACCTTTGCAGATGCATTCTTATTGCGGTTTTCAATGATAATAAATGCTACACCAAACACTATAAGTGCAATGGCAATAACCCACGGTTTATAGAATAATCTCTCAAAAACCTCATCAAAGAGAAGTCCGATAACCGCCGCTGGCAGACAAGCTACAATAACCTTGAACCACATCTGCATAATGTCCATTTTTACGTATGCACCGAAGCCCTCTTTTTTCAGCGGCTGTGCATTGTCCTTCTTTCCGAAGGGGAACAGCTTTTTCCAGAAGATTATTACAACTGCCATAATCGCGCCAAGCTGTATTACAACGTTGAACATACTGAGGAAATCCTCGTTAATTGTCGGATTATCGCTGACTTTCAGCTGCAAAAACTCATCAACGAGTATGAGATGTCCCGTACTGCTGACAGGCAGCCATTCTGTAATACCCTCGACTATGCCAAGGATAAGTGATTTTATAAATTCCCAGACCATAAATATTGTTTCCTTTCTGAATTAATACCTATAAATTATACCACATTTCCCATTATATGTCAAATTCATTTTCGGAATTCAGTTTCAGCCTGAATTTACGCTTTGATATGGTAAGAACTCCCGATTTTTTCAGCTTTGCAATCTCTCTCTGCAATGCGCTTCGGTTTACACAGAGATAATCTGAAAGCACCGTTGTAGAAAAGGGGATCTGGGGAGTTTTGCCCTCGGCGGTTTTATCCTCGGTAATCTGCAAAAAGCTGATGAGCTTGCTTTCAATCGTCCGCTGACTGAGGACTTCCACACGCTCGCTCAATGATACCGCCTTTTCCGTCATAAGCTCCAGCATATTTTCAACTACCCTTGAATGGCAGGAACAGGCATTTTCACAGCGTTTCAGCAGCTCTGAACGGCGTACATAAAGTATTTCGCAGTCCTTACCTGCCACCACCTCAATATAATTTCTGCTGGACGAGGGATATGTGAAATATTCCCCGAAAATTCCCTGTTCTCCAAGGGTTTCTACTATTGTCCGCACTCCATTCACATCATACCGCACCACATCGGCGCTTCCCTTTAATATTATCCCAATTTTATCGCCCTTGGTGGAATAATCGCTGATACAGCTGCCTTCGCGAAATTTCTTTACTTCCATATTAAAGCAGGTATACATTCTGCGGCAATCGTATTCATCAATTCCCTTGAATAAAATATTATGTTCAGGTAACAAAAAATTCTCCTCCTTGTTGCAATTGCAACAGATTTTTCTTAAATACTATGATACAATATATTACAGAAAAGGTCAAGAGGAAATCTTCCCGAAAGAGAAAATTTGTACACCGAGATAATACTGCAGAATAATCTCTTTGGTTTTTGTTGAAAATTACAAGTCAGGAGGTATTTGTTTATGAAAATTAATGTAATTGGCGGAAATATCCCCCAGCAGGAAATTGACGCTTATATTGACTACGGCAGGAAGAAATATTCCGACAGAATTATAAAGGAAATGACAGTTTCACTGGACGGCGATTACGCTGACCTTAAATTTGAGTTCGCTGATGTACCTTTCGACCGTATACGTCGAATTACAGGCTATCTCGTCGGTAATCTCGACCGTTTCAACGATGGCAAACGTGCCGAGGAACGCGAGAGAATCAAACACACAGTCTAAAATACGTTTAAAATGCTTACTTAAGCAATAGTATAAAAATTATTTATGGAGGTCTTTATTATGGCTAAATATGTATGTTCAGTTTGCGGTTATGTTCACGAAGGCGACGCTGCTCCCGAGGTTTGTCCTCTCTGCGGTGTTCCCGCTTCCGATTTCGTTGAGGAAAAGGCTGAGGCACCTGCTGAGGCTGCGGTTTCCAAGTATGTATGCCCCGTTTGCGGCTATGTTCACGAGGGTACATCTGCTCCCGATAAATGCCCACAGTGCGGCGTTCCCGGTGAGAAGTTTATTGAGAAGAAGGACGAGGGAAATCTCGTATTCGCTTGTGAACACGAGGTAGGCGTTGCTAAGGCTGTAACTGATGAGGAAATCATCGAAGGTCTGAGAGCTAATTTCGCAGGCGAGTGTACTGAGGTTGGTATGTACCTTGCTATGGCTCGAGTTGCTCACAGAGAGGGTTATCCTGAAATCGGACTTTACTGGGAAAAGGCTGCTTTCGAGGAGGCTGAGCACGCTGCTAAGTTTGCTGAGCTTCTCGGCGAGGTTGTATCTTCTTCCACAAAGGAGAACCTCGAAGCAAGAGTTGCTGCTGAGCACGGCGCTACACAGGGCAAGCTTGACCTTGCTAAGAGAGCTAAGGAGCTTAATCTGGACGCTATCCACGACACAGTTCACGAAATGGCTAAGGATGAAGCAAGACACGGAAAGGCTTTTGAGGGACTTCTCAAGAGATACTTTGGTTAATTAAGAATTATGAAAATCGGGTGCGGTTATTTTGGTAATAGCTGCACCCGATTCAGTTTGTAGAAAGCATATTGTAGGGGTAAATGACCCTCGCCCGTAATAACGGAACGCATTTATCAGCAGTTGTATCATCATATTCAACAAATATTGTATAACATTTTTGTGCAATCATACAAATCTGCAAAAATCCGCAGACTTTTTTCAAAAACCTATTGACATTTATATAATTTTGTTCTACAATATAAGTAGATAGTAGATATACATAAGTATATTTAGCGCTTCCAAGCATTGCAATAACAGTTTTATCGGCAAAACAGCCAATTCCCAAAGTCGTTTTTTGTCAAAAATGCCACCTCTCTATCTATTTACTTTTACGCTTTTTTGTGTTAAAATATATATAGTATACTTTTGAAAGGATAATTTATATGCCAATTACAGAATTACTTGAAAGAAACGCCGAGTTATACGGCAGCGATATTGCTTTAGTGGAGGTTAACCCCGAAATCACTGAAAACCGCCGTGTAACCTGGAAAGAATACAATCTCATTGAATCTGCTCCCGAAAGCCCATACCGCCGCGAAATCACCTGGTCGGTTTTCAACGAAAAGGCCAACAGATTTGCAAATATGCTCCTTGAAAGAGGAGTACAGAAGGGCGATAAGGTGGGAATTCTCCTTATGAACTGCCTGGAATGGCTGCCCATTTACTTCGGTATACTCAAAGCAGGCGCACTGGCTGTTCCGCTGAATTTCCGCTATACAGCCGATGAAATCAAATACTGCCTTGACCTTGCCGAGGTGGATGTACTTATGTTCGGTCCCGAATTTATCGGACGAGTTGAAGAAATAGCGGGAGAAATCAGCAAAAACCGCCTCCTTTTCTACGTAGGCGAGGGCTGCCCCTCCTTTGCTGAGCATTACGACAGCAACGTTGCAAACTGCTCCAGCACAGCGCCCGAAATTGCCCTTACAGACAAGGACAATGCGGCTATATACTTCTCATCGGGAACTACAGGCTTCCCAAAGGCTATTCTCCACAATCACGAAAGTCTTGTTCATTCTGCGCTTGTTGAGCAGAATCACCACGGTCAGAGCCGTGATGACGTATTCCTCTGCATTCCCCCACTCTACCACACAGGCGCTAAAATGCACTGGTTTGGCAGCTTACAGTCGGGAAGCAAGGCTGTTCTTCTCAAAGGCGTAAAACCTAAGTCTATCATTGAAACAGCTTCAAATGAGGGCTGCTCTATTGTATGGCTTCTCGTTCCGTGGGCGCAGGATATCCTTGACGCTATTGACCGCGGAGAAATAAATCTCAGCGAATACGACCTCTCCCCCTGGAGACTTATGCATATAGGCGCACAGCCTGTTCCTCCGTCACTTATTGCGCGCTGGAAAGAGAAATTCCCCAAGCATCAGTATGACACGAACTATGGTTTAAGCGAATCCATAGGCCCCGGATGCGTACACCTCGGAGTTGAAAATATTCACAAAGTTGGCGCTATCGGAAAGGCTGGTTTCGGCTGGGAAACAAAAATTGCCGATGAATACGGCAATGCGGTTGAACGCGGTCAGGTAGGCGAGCTTTACGTTAAAGGCCCTGGAGTTATGACCTGCTACTACCGCGACGGAAAGGCTACCGCTGAAACAATCAAGGACGGCTGGCTTCTCACTGGCGATATGGCACAGGAGGACGAGGACGGTTTCATCTTCCTTGTTGACCGTAAAAAGGATGTTATCATCAGCGGCGGTGAAAACCTCTATCCCGTACAGATTGAGGACTTCCTCCGTTCACACCCTGCTGTCAAGGACGTTGCAGTTATCGGACTTCCTGACAAGCGTTTAGGTGAAATTGCAGCTGCTATTATCTCTGTTAAGGAGGGTATGACCTGCACAGAGGAGGACATCAATGCATTCAGTCAGAAAATGCCAAGATATAAGCGTCCTCATAAGATTATTTTTGCCGATGTTCCGAGAAATCCCACAGGCAAAATTGAAAAGCCGAAGCTTCGCGAAATTTACTGCGGCGAAAGCCTTGTTGCATCACAGATTAAGAATTAATGGGGAATGTTATCCTGTTCATAGCAGGCGGCATAAAGCTTACCCTGCCGTTTATCCTGATATACCTGTGGAGAAAAAGGACAAATGCCCGATTTACTCCACTTCTGGCAGGACTTGCTATGATACTCCTTGTTACATTAATTCGTGGAGCAATCCGCAGCGGTTTTGATAAAAGTGACTTTCTTGTAAATTTTATTCAGCAATCACTTTTAACCTCCGTACTGGAGGAGGGGTGCAGATTTATTGCATTTACTTATGTTCTGAAAAGCTTTGACCGCCGTGAAGACGCAGTGTTTTACGGCATAGGACACGGATTTTTTGAGAGCGTTGGTTCTGGTTTTACCACTCTCAATCTTATTGCTACAGATAAAGCTGCTGATTTGTCTATTCCGATGTCACATCTGTTTTTAAGCTGTCCTGCGACAATTATCGGAACTTTGTGGCATATTCTCATGTCTGTGCTGATGTTCTGGGCTGTGCGTAACGGCAAGGCGAAAATATATCTGCCAATAGCTGTTTTTCTTCATATGTTCAGCAATTTTACAAATTCATTTTTACCTGTCGGTGCTGATATTATCTTTCCACTTATTGAAGTAACGATAATGTTTATTATAACATCAAAATTATATACACAAATGTCGCCATTTGACGATTATTCAACCACATAGCAAACAATGGGCGAGCAATACTCGCCCTGTATTTTTGAAAGGGCTATTATGGATATACTCTTAACTATTCTTGCAGTATTAATCATTATACTTCTGCTTTTTGCCATTATGATTCTTATGAAAATTGCAAAAACAAGAGGAACAGGAAAAAAAGAATTTTCCGAAACACAGAAAAAGATTGATATATTGGGAAAAACAGCCGAAACGCAGAACAGGCTTATGCTGGAGCAGCTTGTTCGTATGAATGAATCTCTTGTGTATCAGGTCAACAATTTAGGCGGCGAATTACGTCGTTCCAACGAGGCACAGCAGAAAAAATCCGTGGAGGCTCTTGAGAAAATCGAAGCGGATATGAAAGCCCTCGACCGCGATAATCGTGAGGGGCTTGAAAAGCTGATTACCGCCAATTCTGAGAGTATGGAAAAGCTCCGCCGTGAAAACAGCGAGAGCCTTGACAAGATCAACAATACCGTCAGCGAAAAGCTGCAAAAGACGCTGAACGACCGCATTTCACAGTCCTTTGAAGCGGTAAATAAGCGACTCACCGAGGTATACGAGGGGCTTGGCGAAATGAAAGCCGTTGCCTCTGGGGTATCGGATCTGAAAAAAGTCCTCTCCAACGTGAAAACCCGCGGAATTATGGGAGAAATTCAGCTTGGTGCGATACTCGGGGAAATTCTTGCTCCCGAACAGTACGGCGAGCAGATTGCGGTTATCCCCGATTCTTCGGAGCGTGTGGATTTTGCTGTAAAACTGCCCGGAAATGACGAGAGTTGTATATACCTGCCCATTGACTCCAAATTTCCAGGAGATACATATGCAAGGATTACATCAGCATTTGAAAAAGGCGATGCCGCTGAGCTTAGAGCCGCCCGTTCCGCCCTTGAAACGGAGATGAAACGCTGTGCAAGGAGTATCCGCGCAAAGTACGTAAAACCGCCGTATACTACCGATTTTGCCGTAATGTTTCTGCCCTTTGAGGGACTCTATGCCGAGGTTGTAAATATGGGACTGGTGGAGATTTTACAGCGTGATTTCCGCATAAATATTGCAGGACCGTCAACTATGGCGGCTATGCTCAACAGCCTGCAAATGGGCTTCCGCACCCTTGCCATTCAGAAGAAAAGCGGTGAAGTGTGGAAAATCCTTGAAGAAACAAAATCTGAATTTGCAAATTTTGAGACCGTCCTTGAATCCGCACGAAATCGTCTTAGAATGGCGGATAAGGACCTGGAAAATCTTATCGGTACAAGAACAAACGCCATTAACCGCACTTTAAAAAATGTGGGGATAGACTTCCAGAATAACGATAAATAGCAAAAATCCCCGTCATCACGACGGGGATTTAAAATTATTCGTTATCTTTCTTTCTGAAAGCAATTGCGCCTGTTACTGTGGAGAGTGCGAGTATACCAGCGATTGCACCAACACCTGCATCACCTGTCTTGGGTGAATCGGATGCCTTAGCTGTTGTAGTTGTAGCTTTCTTTGTTGTAGCCTTTTTAGTTGCTGTTGTTTTCTTTGTAGTTGCCTTTGCTGTAGTTGCTGCTTCTGTGGAAGCTGCAGTTGTTTCTGTTGAAGGAGCAACTGTTGTAACTACTGCTGTTGTCTGTACGGGTGTTTCTGCATCAAGTGCTGTAAATGTGAAGTTGTTTGCAGTTGCATATGTTTCAGCTGCTGTGCCTTTATATCCGTTAACTGTAACCTTTGCAGTTGTTTCGCCAAGAATGTCAGAAGCAATTGTCTTGATATTCTTTCCGAATGTGATTTTCACATTATCAGCCATTGAGCTGCTGACTGCAAGACTTTTTACCTCTGTAACATTGTCAGAGAAATTAATTGTATCAATCTTTACGCTCATAGCAATTTTAGCGATAGCACCGAAAAGCTGTTCCTGTTCCGCTGTCATAGAAACATCAGTGATGTTGATTGTCTGAATAACAGAACCGTCAAAACTTATTGTACTGCCCTTCAGTTCAGCTGTCATACCTGTTGCTGTATCTTTTAAGAAAATCTCATTAGTTGCAGTATTTGCAGTGATTTCAGTTGTACCGAATTTTCCGCTTAATACAGGTGAAACGACAGGTGCTTCTGTAATTGCTTCTGTAGGTGCCTCTGTGGGAGCAGCTGTAGTAGGCTCAACAACCTCTGCTACTGTTGTTGCAGGCTCAGTTGCCTCTGTACCCTCTGCAAATGCTGTTACAGCTGTTGATGTTGATGAAATTGCCAGAGCCATTGCCCAGGCTGTGATTTTTCTGAATGACTTCATAATTTTGTCCTCCTGATTGTGTTAAATGTAAAATGACTTGTAGTATATACGAATCGTATATACACTCATTATACCACACATATAGAAAAAGTCAATAGATTTTCGAAAAATTCACAAAACTTTCACATTCAAAAGTCAAAATTAACAAAAATACCGATTTATATTAATCCCAGGTAGGATTTTTACCTGTTGAAACTGCTCCGTAATATTCAAGAATCTTTGAAGCGTCTGAGGAGTCGGTTTTGCCGTCCTTGTTAACATCGGCAGATTTTTTCTGTGCTTCGGTGAATGTAAGTGTACCGCCTGTCTGAATAAGTCCGTATTCTGAAAGTACAAGGGAAGCATCGGCAGAATCAACCTTACCGTCTATGTTTACATCGCCTAAAGCTGAAACAGCAGGGGTTTCACTGATTACAGCAAAGTTTCTGCCATATTTTTCAGCGTATGCCTGTGCAGTTGAGTTTGCATGGCCGTAAATTGTACCGCTGAAAACTGCCTCCTCCGTATCGTAGTTATAACTGTTACAAATAACAGTTTTGTAGTCATAAATCTTACATTCAGGATTGTTGAATGTAATGGAATTGAGCTTTTCGCAATTCTGGAATACGCCAAATTTAAGTTCTTTGATATTTGCAGAAAGTGTTACTGATTCCAGACCTGTGCAGCTATAGAATACAGAGCTTTCGAGAACTGTAACACCCTCAGGAATTTCAATGGATGCTAAACTATGGCAGTCAAAAAAAGCGTATTGTCCTATACTTGTAACACTGTCGGGGAGAGATATTGATGTCATATCTCTTAAATTATTGAATGCCATTTCACCTACATGAGTTACGCCGCTTTTTACTTCAACGGTTACAATGTCAAACGTATAGTCATACCACGGCTGCTTAAGCTCCCAGTCAGCCATTTCACCTGTGCCGCTGATTGTAAGCTTACCCTCACTATCAAACTGCCATACAACATTATCTCCCTCAGCGCCGCATTCACCTGATGCGACGATATCGGCTGCACTTGCAGTTAATACAGGCATATTAGCTGAGCCGCCCTGAAAAAATCCTATACCATTTACTGCCAGCATTGCCGCTGCTGTAATAATTACAGTTGTTTTCCTCATACAATTCATAATTTAACGTCCTCTCGTTATAAATTTGAGCTATTAAGCTCCTATTAATTATAAATCATAATTTTCTTTTTGTCAATAACAAATGCGGCAGAAAATCCACCGCATTTGTAAAATATGAAGATTTTTCTTAACTCCAAGAAGGATTTTTGCCTGTTGAAACAGCCCCATAGTATTCGAGAATCTTTGAAGCGTCCGAGGAATCGGTTTTGCCGTCTTTATTCACATCGGCAGCATTTTTCTGTGTTTCGGTAAATGTAAGCCTGCCGCCTGTCTGTATAAGTCCGTATTCTGAAAGGACAAGGGAGGCATCAGCAGAATCAACTTTGCCGTCCTCGTTTGCATCGCCTGTCACTATGATGGGATATCGCGTAAAATGATGCTCAAAGCCGTCACGGATTTGCTGATGTGTTTTTTCGGTTTCCCAGAATACCTGACCGTTTACATTTCCCTCGGCAACAATAAACGAGGATTGCCGCAGCTCCAATACAATTACAAAATGGCCGTTATAGTGGAGGATATCACCTACGCGGACTTCATCAGCTTTAAAAGTCTGGGTAATTCTCGCAGGCAGATTGCCGAAAGCGGCATCGCTCAGCATAAAAGCAAAGCCTGCACATCCGTAGCCTGTGGTATATGTACCGCCTTTCCAACTGTAGGAACTGTTATTATTCCACACTGTACCCTCAGGATATTTACTTTCCATTGCCATTATTGCATTATAGACAGATTTACTGTCAAGTGCCGCAGATTTAGTCACTGCAATTATCTGCGACATATCCACATTTATTGCCTCGCAGCGGCAAGGACGTAAATAAACTAAACCACCTATAGCCATTATAGCTGCCATAGAAACAGAAGCGAATTTTCTGAAACATCTCATATAAAGCACCCTTTCGCCGATGTATAAATTCTATACAATAATTATACATCTGTAAAATTAATTTGTCAATAGAATACAAAGAATGTTTACAAATAAAGCGGCAGATAATTCTGCCGCTTTATATTTAGGGGATTAATCCCAAGAGGGGTCTTTGCCTGTTGAAATTGCTGCGTAATATTCAAGTATCTTCGATGCGTCTGAGGAATCTGTTTTGCCGTCCTTATTTACATCGGCAGCATTTTTCTGTCTCTGTGTAAATGTCAGCTCTCCGCCTGTCTGGATAAGCGCATATTCCGCAAGAACGAGGGAAGCATCGACGGAATCCACTTTGCCGTCCTCGTTTACATCTCCTATAACGAAATAAGGTTCAGTAGTTGTAGGGGGAGTTGTGGTTGTAGGTGCTGTTGTAGTTGTTGCAGTTGTTGTAGTTGTTGCTGGCTTTGTTGTAGTTGTTACAGTGGTAGTTGCGGCAGTAGTTATAGCTTCTTTTACTGTTATGTTGAATGTTTCTGATGTATAAACCTTAAGTTCCATAGCGTCAAGAACATAAACGTTTACAGTATACTCACCCGGCACACTCATATCTACAGCAGATGTATCCGCCTTTATTACAAAAGGAACGATATAGCCGCCTGCAGGATGTTTAACCTGGATTTGATTTTTTCTATTCATATCCGCATTAATTCGTTCTCCGTGAACGTTTTCACCATCTGTAAATGTTACATCAACAAACGCGCTGATTTTTCCGCCGTCAAGGTCAATTTTCTCTCCTACATTGTATATTGTCTTTGTAGGAAGTGTGTCAATAATAATTTTACAATCTGTCGATACAACTCCAAGTTGTGTTGTTGTAGCTGCCGTTGTGGTGGTTGTTGCCTTTGTTGTAGCTGCTGTGGTAGTTGTAGTAGTTGTTGTTACAGGCTCACCTGCAATGGAGATTGAACCGCCATTAAGTCCCTGTGTGAACAGATATGCGTGAGCCTTGTTATCCGCGCCGCTAACAAGCACATCGCCATTTGTGTACTGGGGATATACTTTGAATTTATCACCTGACTGTGCATCTTTCGGAACATTGAAATAAAGCTTAATCATTTCACCATTAAGGTTTTCCTTTTGTCTGTTCATAAGAGAAATGAATAAATAATTATCTGCCTCGTTAAAGCCCTTTCCTAAAGAACAATAAGCAGCTCCGCCCATAGTGCTGACTTTGAGGTTCTTATAGCCGTTGTTCTCGGTATAATATGGTGTAAGACCTTCATCATAGTATACGTGGAAGTCAAAGGCTGTTACGTCCTCGTCAAAACCTTTGGCAGATAATGTTACCTCAGCAATATAGCCATTTTCAGCAAGCTCATCGAGTTTGTATTCGACATCTGCAACTGAAAGTGTCGGTTTAACGGAAGATGCTGCAATTTCCTCAGCAGTATATCCGCCGTCTGCGGAATCAGCACATTTAAATGCGAGGTTTTCTGCTATATACGCAGGAACATCAGAAACATTCATACCTGTCATTATTGCTGCATAAATCTTGCTTACAATAAAAGCATCGTAAGAGTTGATACAGCCGTCGCCGTTTGTATCAGCGGCTTTCTGCTGAGCCTCGGTCAATGGGCTTTCCTGACCGCAGGCAACTGCGTTATAATGCGCCATTATATATGAAGCATCTGACATATCCATAATGCCGTTATTGTCAACATCTCCTAAAATAACGTCAGGGGTTGGTGCTGTGGTTGTTGCAGTAGTTGTTACAACAGTTGTTGTTTTAACTGTAGTAGTAGTTGTTAAAACAGTTGTATCTTCAACAATTTCAAATGATGCACCATTAGTCAGAGATCCACCTGGAATCATTAAGCTTATAGACCCCCTGCCTGGTTTAACAGCTGTTATATATAATACGTTTGAGCCTTTCTCATATGAACTACTTATTTTATCGTTCATCATCATAATCTTGATATCCTCCACAGGCTTGCCAGTGGGGTCAGATACGTATATAGCTCTTGTTTCACCTACCTTCATAGGAGAATCATCGTATTCAAGTTCAGGGGCATAGTCAACGTGAATGCTATTTGTTGTTGTTACTACTTTTGTAAGAGGATATAATGCTGTTGTTTTTACGGTTGTTGTTACAGGCTTTGCCTTTGTTGTTGTAGTAGTTATTGATGCCTTGGTAGCTGTTGTAGCAGTTGTTGTGGTGGTAGATGTTGCTGCCTCGATAGCTGCTGTTGTTACAGGGGCTGTCTCAGGACTTTCATCAAGTGCAATAAATGTTCTGTTGTACTTTTCTGCATATGCCTGGGCGGTTGAGCCTGTGTAGCCGTAGATTGTGTCTGTGTCGGAAATGGTTTCTCTGCTATCGAATATTCCGCAATCAGGATTTTCGATTTTGATTGTTTCTAAAGACCGACAGCTAAGAAAAGTAAACATATCAATTTTGGTAACGTTTTTGGGGATTGTTATTGAAGATAAATTACTGCATGAAGCAAATGTACCTTTATCAATAATTTCAATTCTATCTGGAATGGCTATTGAAGTTAAACTTGAACAACAGTAAAACGCGCTATCTCCAATACTTATAACACTATCAGGTATTGTTATTGTACTTAACGCTTTGCAATAGTAAAATGCTGCTTTACCAATACTTGTAATACCATCAGGAAGAGTCGCTGATGTCATTTTACTACAATAACTGAACGCCCAATCGCCGATTTGTTTAACACTATCAGGAAGTGATATTGATGTCAATGCTTCACAATTCGAAAATGCTTTCTCCCCAATATTTATTACACCATCAGGAAGAGTCGCTGATGTCATTTTACTACAATAACTGAACGCCCCATCGTCGATTTTTTTAACACTACCAGGAAGCGATATTGATGTCAATGCTTCACAATAGTAAAATGCTTCTCTACCAATACTTGTAATACCATCAGGAATTGTTATTGTAGTCAAGTCATAACAACGTCCAAAAGCATTGTTTCCTATGTTTGTAACACCGTTTTCAATTACAATTTTCTCAATACGTGAAGCGGCATATTCTGACCACGGAGGCAAATTTGAATCATCCCAATTATTCATCTCCCCCTCACCGCTAATAGTAAGAGTACCCTCGCTGTCGAGCGTCCAAGTGACGTTATCGTCCTCAGCACCGCAAGAACCAGAATCCACAATATCCGCCGCATTTGCGGTTATCGCAGGCAGTTCAATGGACTCATACGGCATAAATCCCACGCTGTTAGCCGCGAACATTGCCGCCGCTGTCATACAGACGGCTGCTTTTTTCAAATAATTCATAATTTACGTCCTCTCGTTTTTAAATTCCAGGCTATAAAGCCATATTGTAATTATATATCATATTAAAGCATTTGTCAACACAAATACAAAAAATGCGGCAGAAAATCCACCGCATTTTGTAAATATTTAAAGCAATACCGCACAGAGCTTGTGCGAAAGATGCGAAGTCAGATTTGACCTCAGATTGTACAGAAAACTCGCAGGCATACTATTGTATGTCAAGAGATTTCTGTGCAAGATGAGGTCAAATATGCAAGCAGATTTCGTGCAAAGCCGTCAGGCGGGCTTTGTGCAGTGTTACCTTAATCCCACGTGGGATTTTTACCTGTAGAAACTGCCCCGTAGTATTCGAGAATTCTTGAAGCATCTGAGGAATCGGTTTTGCCGTCCTTATTCACATCGGCAGCCTTTTTCTGTGTCTCTGTAAATGTCTGATTGCCTCCTGTCTGAATAAGTCCGTATTCAGCAAGCACAAGGGAAGCATCAACAGCGTCAACCTTGCCGTCCTCGTTTACATCGCCAAGGGTATATGCAGGCTCAGTAGCAGGGGGGACAGTAGTTGTTGTAGGTGGCGTGGTTGTTGTTGTGGCGGTGGTGGTAGTGGTAGTTGTTGTTGTTGTCGTTGTGGTGGTAGTTGTTGTGGTAGTCGTAGTAGTGGTGGTTGTCGTTTCAGTCGTCTGAGATTTTTGTTTTATATCAAAGGTAACCTTAATATTTATATTATCTGAACAATGAGCCGTCAATGTAACAGTTCCCTCGTTATACAGCGAAACATAGCCATTCTGACAGCTTGCTTTCCCGTAGTCGCTGGATTCCACCCAGTATATCTGTAAATTCTTATCAGCAGGAGTCACGATTTCCAACTTGAATTGATTTCCAGGATAAAGCTCTGACTGGTCGGGGAGGATGATTTCGTAATTAGCAGGTGCAGCCGTAGTTGTAACAGGCGGCTCTGTAGTGGTAGTAGTTGTTGTAGATGTTGTTGTCGTTGTAGTCGTTGTTGTTGTAGTTGTTGTTGTAGTTGTTGTGGTAGTGGTTGTGGTAGTGGTTGTTGTGGTAGTAGTGGTTGTAGTCGTTGTTGTGGTGGTGGTTGTCGTTGTTGTTTCAGGCTCCGTAGTTGTCGTTTCGGGAGTTTTTACGGTTACAATGAAGTATGAATAAACATTGCTGTCGTTGGCATCGTAGACATATATGAAATATCTGCCCTCTCTGTTTTGGTTGAATCGAGATGAATCAACAAGAAAATAGTTGCTGTCAAGTGGCATATCCTTTACTTTATATTCCCAATCATCAGAATAAATCGACGCGGTTGCCCCCGATAAATCAAGTTTTTCACCTATGACATATTCGGTTTTAGCCGGCGGATTCAATGATAAATTCCAATGTTTACCCTCGGTAGTAGTCGTTGCGGGAGTTGTGGTTGTGGTGGTTGTGGTTGTGGTGGTTGTGGTCGTCGTTGTAGTAGTGGTAGTGGTTGTGGTCGTTGTGGTGGTCGTTGTGGTTGTAGTAGTTGTTGTCGTGGTGGTGGTTGTAGTAGGTTTGGTTGTAGTAGTTGTTGTCGCAGCAGACATAAAATCCACTGTAAAAGTTTTGGTTGTTGGATTGCCATTCTGGTCAGTGGCTGTTACGGTGTATGTGCCGTCTGCAGGCACCTCATAACTTAAATTAGTGCAGTCATAATATAGCTTATCCCCTATTTTGATATCACATATTTCATTTGTCTGAATTTTAGCAAACACTCTATTTCCATATTCATAATCGGCAGCATCTGGTAGAGTAATTGTTACTTCAGGTGGGATTTTATCTGTTGTGTCGACAGATTCACTTACATTTGTAATTTTCATTGTAAAATTTGCAATAACACCTGTTGTAGCTCTGGCAGTGCATTTATAACTTCCGTTTTTGTGGAAAATTAGACGGAAATGTGTCATTTGTGCTACTTCAAAACCGTCTATTTCAGGTGAAATATACGAGCCGTCAGAATTTGATAATTTAGCTTCGAAACTTGTGATTGACGAGTTAAGCTGCGTTACAAGTTCAGGTGTCTCTCCAATTTTAAATCCTTCTGTATCAACTTTCAAATACATATCATATACTGATTTTTTATAATTGTATTTCTGAGATTCAGAATTGTTAGGCATATATGTATAATGCGTTGGTGCACCATAACGATTATTTATAATAGAATCTGCACTTTGCGTAATAGAAGGTCTAAACGAAGCCGCATCAGCGTTAATAGATACAGGAAACGCAGTTACAAGGGTTCCGCAGAGTAAAAAGCTCAACATTTTTTTTAAGATATTCATACTTCCTCCATAGAGCTAAACCGAAAAATTACCGTGTGCTATATTTAGCAAATAAAATACTATTAGTCATTTTTTGCTATGGCAATTCCTAAAAAATTACGGTATATCGCTCTTAACAATAATCTATATTGTTATTATACCATTTATTGCGAAAAAAGTCAACAAAAAAACAATACTTTCCACATTCAAATGCTGTATATTTTGTTAACCTGTAAAATATGTTATGTCAATATGCAATATATGAAATCAAAAATTAATATGCGGTATTTCTATAGCAAAAAACGCACAAAAATTTCTGTGCGTTTTTATAAATTATTCAATTACAGGAAGCACATTTACTATCTTAGCACTATATTTCTGAATTGTTATGGCGTCATTTACTGTTATGCCACTTCCTGGATTAAAACAGTCAGCATTTGCACCTCCAGAACTGGAAAGATAATATTTATCAGGATTTCCGATAGACTGGAATATTGCAGCAGCATCAGCCATAGTAATCTGAAAGTCCATATTTGCATCCCCATAAAGATTTGCAGTGGGTACAGGCTTTGTAGTAGTTGTTGTAGTTGTTGTCGTCGTGGTTGTAGTAGTTGTTGTTGTTGTCGCTTTGTTTATAATATCAACTGTAAATGTGGCTGACGCAGGATTACCATTTATATCAACAGCATTGACAGTATACACCCCATCGGCATATATTCTGCGATTAACTCCATTACATTTATAGTAATTTTCTCCCTCAATTTCTATATTACAAAGCTCGTTTGTTTCAACATTAACCATAACCCCTTTACCTGGAACATACTGTGAAATATCTGGAACAGTAACAGTAATCTGCGGAGGAGTTTTATCCGCTGAATTGTATGGACTTGAAGCATATGTAACTTCAATTGTAAACTTCGCAGTAACACCAGTTGAAGCGTGAACATTGCATACATAATCGCCATTCATCGGGAAAGCAAGATTGAGATAATCCATCTGAACAGGTTCAAATCCGACCACATCGGCTGACACATAAGATCCATCTCCATTATCAAGTTTTGCTGTAACAGATTCAATGATATTATCTGATTTTTCATAAAGCGTTGGAGTTTCACCCAACTCAAATGGTTGTGAATCGGTTTTCACGTACATATCATAAATAGCTTTTCGTGATGTCGAATCATAATAACTAAATTGATACAAATAATGTGTCTTAAAATCGTGCCATTTCTTTAATGCACCTGTAAGATCGGCCGTATTCAAAGCATATGAGGTACTGCTCATTGTTGCTGATACGGTCACTGCCCCGCAGAGCAGCATAGCCAGTGTTTTTTTCAAATTACTCATAATTCCTCCAGAGGAGCTTTAGCTCCAGGATATTTCCAAAAATATCCATTCATTTATTACCCCAAATATTATTATAAATGTATATATGAAAAAAGTCAACAAAAACCTATTAATTAATAGATTTTTTGTTGACTTTGTGTATTTCAATATAATTTTTTAGTCACTATAACCAAAACCCAAACAAAACAAAACACATTATTGTATACGATTAATATTTTAATATATCATAATTGCAAACATCAAATTTCTGATTTTACTCAAGCTGACTGATGCTTTTTGATTTTCTTTTTTCTTATTTCGTTGTTGTTAAACTCACTGGGAGTTGTAAAAGTAGGCACCATATCGTGAAGAGCTTGTATAGCAATTGCTTCATCATTCTTTTTCGCCGCGTCACGGAGAGTACGCAGGCGTTCAGGGAAAGTTTCATCATCAATTTCAATCTGCTTACCAATAAAGATAAGCTTATTACTTGTCTTTTTCAAACCTTCCTCATCCATAAGAAGCTCTTCCTTGATTTTCTCACCTGGACGGAGACCTGTGAAAATAATGGGAACATCCTTATATGGCTCCTTACCATAGAGATGTATAAGATTTTCAGCAAGTGTAACAATCTTAACAGGTTTGCCCATATCGAGAACGAATATTTCACCGCCCTCTGCAATGGAAGCCGCCTGAAGCACAAGGCTTACAGCCTCGGGGATAGTCATAAAGTATCTTATAACATCGCGGTGAGTTACAGTAACAGGCTTGCCCTGCTCAATCTGCTTTTTGAAAAGAGGTATAACAGAGCCGTTGGAACCGAGTACATTACCAAAGCGAGTTGTAACAAACTCGGTAGGCCCGTCCTTCTGCTGTGCAAAATACTGCACAATCATCTCGCAACAACGCTTGGAAGCTCCCATAACATTTGTTGGATTTACAGCCTTATCAGTCGAAATCATAACAAACTTTTCAATCTTATGGAACTGTGCAAGATTTGCCATGTTGAAAGTACCGATTACGTTATTCTTAATAGCCTCCATAGGAGATTCCTCCATAAGAGGTACGTGCTTATGTGCAGCTGCATGGAAAACAACGTGGGGCTTGTACTTGGCATAAATCTGATTCATACGGTAATAATCGCGTACTGAGGCAATAAGAACTGTCAGATCAAGCTCGCCATTGTACTTCATTTTGAGATCCTGCTGGATTTCATAAGCATTATTTTCGTAGATATCAACAATTATAACCTTTTTAGGGTTATATCTTGCAATCTGACGTACAAGCTCTGAACCGATAGATCCGCCTCCGCCTGTAACCATACATACCTTTCCGCTGATAAAACTCTGTATTTCGGCATTATCAAAAGTTATAGGGTCACGTCCAAGAAGCTTCTCAAAGTTGATTTCACGCACCTGATTGAGAAGGCTTTTACTTTCGTTGAAGATAAGATTGCCAAGGAATGGCAGCTCACGGGTTTTAACTCCCGTTTTGTGACATATTTCAAGTATACGTGTACGTTCATCCCCTATGCAGGAAGGAATTGCAAAGATAATAAGCTCAATATCATAATCCTTTACGAATTTGTCGATTTCATCTGTTGTACCTACGATATTAACACCGTCAATTGAACAGCCAATTTTCGTCTTATCATCGTCAATAATGCAAACAGGCTCATATATTGAAGCATGATTTTCATCCTCATGTCTCTCATGAGAGCTTTTTATTTCTTCAAGTATCATTCTACAGGCACGTCCACCGCCTATAATCATAGTGCGTGAAGCACCACTGTTAACGGAAATTTTCTGACTTCTGCCTCTTAAAATTCTGTTGAGAGCAATTCGCAGCAGGAATATACCGCTTATTGATGATACACCGTGAACGACAGTGAAAACAGGTGAAAGCATTCTATCAGTAGAAAGAAGGTGAAAAAGCCACATTGCAGCAATACCGCAGCCTGTTCCCCACAAACAACAGATGTAGTCACGCTTTCTTGAATGACGCCAAAGCTTGCTGTAGGCACCTGAGATATACAAAAAGATAATGCAACAAATAGTACCTGTTACTATAGGAATAAGCATATCCTTTGATGACAGGATTAAATTGAAGAATGAAAGTATGTAATTTATTACAAGTGCAGAGAAAATAACAATAAAGGCGTCTGCTGTTGCTAACAACGCTTTACGAATAACGCTGTCTGAGAGCTTCATTTCCATTTTATACCCCTTCGGAAGCAAAATCACCCGTATAAGCAGAATAAATCCGCTAAAAAGCCATTATCGGCAAGTTAAGAAGCAAATCAGCTGAAAAATTTACCGCCTATGCTATTTCAAAGACGGTTGATATACTGAGAGGACAACTGAAATTACTTAGAGGAAGATGCTTCAATTTTATTTTTCGTGTCATTCTGACATCTTGAATAATTATATTATACCATTAGAAAATGAATATGTCAATAGATAGATAAAATTGGCAAAAAATACACAATCATTGAGAAAAACGAGAAAACAGGCGATATATTGAAAAAAACGCCACTGTAAAATAAATTCACAGCGGCATTTGAAAATATTATTTTTTATTATTTGTAACTTTGTTAGTATTTTTAATCTTAGAAACAATTATTTCAACAAGCACCCAGAAATACTTTACAATAAGATAAAGAACGAAACCTACAAGGATAGCTACGGAGAAAACTGCAAAATTCTTCATAAATGCTGAACTGTCAGGAATTTCAGCACGGATTTTTCCGCCCAGCCATTCCTGAACACAATATAACTCAAGGCTGAACGTTCCAAAGAATGAAAAAAATCTGACAATACCCTTGCCGATAATGTTAACTTTGGGAAGATTGCACAGTATATCAAGGATTTTCGCAATCACAAAGGGATAGGAAACAGCGATAATAAGATTCGGCAAAAAGCAGTTGGATGTGGGAACAATAAATCCTACACCAATGAAATTAGCTAAATAAGCAAAATAAAGACCTGCAACAAGAATTATTACCAGTGAAAACCAGGTAGTTTTAGAAAATGGATTTTTATGGGTTTTAGAGAGATATCCTGCGTGTATTCCAAAGAGAAACACAGGAATTCTGTTGAAAAAACCCCATAAATCGGCTCTCAGGCTCTCACGGCAGAAAAGTGCGATTGCAAGCCATAAAACAAACATAGCACCCGTGAAAAGAGTTTTATCTGCAGCCTTTTCATATATCTTATAATAAAGAGGGAAAAGCAGATAAAGAGTAAGAATAGCAGGCACAAACCATAAAAATGAATACATATTTGTTTGGTAGAAGTTTATGCAAAGCACATTTTTCCAGAATATTCCTGCGTCAACCTTTTCAGTTATGAAGCGGATAAATCCCACGATAAAAAAGGGAAGATACACTCTTTTAAGTCTGCGGTAATAGAAGCTGAGAATACTACCCTTTCCAATGGCGAAAACAAGTCCTATTCCCGATAAAAAAAGGAATATATCAACACCGCAGAAGCCCACACGCTTTATATAGGATTCAATTTCAGCAGCTTTTCCGGGCTCGGTTATCATCATTTGCCATTCATGGAAGAAAAGAATCCACAGGGCAGCAAGTCCCATTATAGCACCGCGATATTTCGCCAATAACTTAAATCCGTTTTTTTCAAGAGTAATTTCTGTTTTTTCATTACCCATATAAATCACCTCTGATGTTTTTACTGAAACGGCACAAAAACCGTTCAATTGATACAACGTAAATTATAGCACATAAACAGCATTTTGTCAAATTCCGTATTTTTTTGATACAGCTGCAAATAATAAGAACATTACCGCATATTTTGGCGGGTAAACATCGAAAGGAGTTTTATTATGAATAAAAAAAGTATACCCATAGGCGACCCTGATAATGGAGATTTGGAATACGTATGCCCTGCGGTTTCTCAAGGCGATATGACAGGACTTATTCCTGCAAATAACTCTGAGGAAACTATTTCAGAGGAATATCAGGAGCTTTACCCCTATTTACCAAAGGCAAATTTAATCGACAGAACAACGTTATAAGTTAACAAACTATATTCTGCCGCGTATGTCTATTCTGTTGATATACGCGGTTTGCCGTTATTTTGTACAATATATCCTATATATTTCGTTGAAACTATCAGAATTAACAAAAATTTAAAAAACACTTTATTTTCTACTTAAAATATGGTATAATTTAATGGATTTATGAAGAATGAAAATAAGCTGATAAAAATCAGCTGAAAATACAGACATACTGTGCGGATTTTGTGCGGCATTGTCGGAAAATAAAGGGTGTTTTGTATGAAAAATGGTGTGCGTATGCTGGATATCGCCGAGAAATTAGGCGTAAGCGTAGTTACAGTGTCCAATGCTCTTGCAGGCAGGGACGGCGTAAGTGAACAAGTAAGGGAGCAGATTTGCAAAACCGCCGAGGAAATGGGCTATAAGCCGTCAAATACAGGCAGCAAAAAGAAATCTGAGCTTCCGAAAATGGGTAAAACCGTTGCAATTCTTACCTCAGAGCGTTTTATAGGCTCAATGGGTACTTTTTATTGGGAGCTTACCGCAAATATTTCCAATAAGCTTTCTGCAGCTAATGTAGTAATGATGTACGAGAGCATATCAAGAGAAAATGAAAAGAATATCGTTCTCCCCCCTGTTGTTACAGAAAACAGAGTAGACGGCGCAATTGTAATCGGTCAGCTCAGCCGTGATTACGCTATGGCACTCAGCAAGATAGAAATCCCCCTGCTTTTTGTGGATTTCTACGTTAGCCGCTGCAATGTAGATTCCGTAAACTCCGACAGCTACCACGGTGGATATATGGTAACTGATTATCTTGTTGAAAGAGGTCATAAGAATATCGGATTTGTAGGCTCTCTCAATACAACAAGCAGTATCAACGACCGCTATCTCGGCTATAGAAAATGCCTTATGGAAAACAATCTCCCCTATAATAAGGAATGGATTCTTGAGGACCGTAATGAACTGGGAATACTTTTTGATAATATCGATTTCCCCGATGATATGCCTACAGCATTTGTATGCAACAGCGATGAAACCGCATTCAGAGTGATTGCAGCGCTTAAATCCAAGGGTGTCCGTGTTCCTGAAGATATTTCCGTAGTAGGCTACGATAATTACACCGTTTCAAATATATGTATACCAGCCATTACAACAGTTGAAGTTGATTTAATGAAAATGGCTTCGGAATCTGTTGACCTTATGCTGAAAAAGCTTGAAAACCCTGAATACAAAGAGGGCAGACGCATAATCAGCGGCAGACTTATTGAAAAGAACAGTGTTCTTGACATAAGATAACAGGAGAATCAGATATTGCTTATCAGAAATTTTTTTGGTCATCTCGGCACAGTTACACGTCACAGAAATATGGTAATGAAGCACTGCTTTAAAGCGGGTATAATAAAGCGAGGACTTCTTCACGATTTATCCAAGTTTTCACCTACAGAATTCAGAGCAGGGGTGAAATATTATCAGGGTATGAGAAGTCCGAATGAACGCGAAAGAGAAGTAAGCGGCTATTCTACCGCCTGGCTTCATCATAAGGGCAGAAACCGTCACCATTTTGAATACTGGACAGACTATTCAATGAAAACGAAAAAGCTTATGCCCGTCCCTATGCCCGATGAATATCTCTATGAAATGTTCTGCGACAGAGTTGCCGCATCCAAAATATATAAAAAGAAAGACTATAACGACAGATGCCCACTGGAATATTTCCTCAACGGAAAGGGTACGAGATTGATTGACCCGAAAACAGAGGAAAAGCTTGAATTTCTCCTGACGCTGCTTGCAGAAAAGGGCGAAAAGGCGGCATTTGAATATATCAGAAACTGTAGAAAAAACAGACGTTGAAAGAAATGAGGGAATTGCGTTGAAAAAATTAATCTTACCTGTATTGCTATTATCACTGCTGTGCAGCGGCTGTAAGGAGGACTCAGAGCCGATAGAGCTTTCCCCCGTCAGCGTCCCCTCAGCGGGTTTTGTGGAGGCTACCGAAGCCACAAAGGCAGAAACTACCATCCCCCCCACAGAGGCAGCAACGGAAGGAATCAAGATGTCACCAAAGGTTGAACGGACGTTGCGTAAAATGGACCTCCACGAAAAGGTGTGCCAGATGTTTATAGCCGTTCCCGAAAAAACGACTTATTACTACGATACCCTTACATATGTGGACGATTATTACAGAAAATGCTATGAAGAATACCCCGTAGGCGGATATATCTATTTTGAAGCAAATATTGTATACGACCAGCAGCTCCGTGATTTGCTCAGCCAGTCACAGGAAATGGCCGACAGCTATAATGGTGTAGGCTTATTCCAGGCTGTTGATGAAGAAGGCGGCTCAATAACGAGAGTACAGAAAATGCTGTGGAAAACTCCCGTTGAGAATATGAGCTATTACGGAGAGCTTAACGATTACAGCGCCACTTATGAAGCAGGCCGCACAATAGGCGGATATCTTGCCGATTACGGCTTCAACGTCAATTTTGCCCCCGTAGCCGATGTAAATCTCAGTGAAACAAATGAACTGGGAAACAGAATTTTCAGCAGCGACCCCCTTGTAGTATCAGATATGTGTACAGCTATGATACAGGGGCTGAAATCCCAGAAAATCGCCACTACTTTGAAGCATTTTCCTGGACTTGGCGCAGGTACGGGAGATACTCATTATAATACTGTAGAAATCGACAGAACCTTCGAAGACCTTGAAATAGCCGAATTTCCAGCATTCAGAGGTGGAATTGAAGCAGGTGCTGATTTTGTAATGGTAGGTCATCAGATAATGACAGCAGCAGGAGACAATCTCCCCGCAGATTTATCCCCCGTTGTTGTAAATGAATGGCTGAGAGATGAACTCAACTATGAAGGATTAGTTATAACCGATTCTCAGGCGATGGGAGCAATAACAAACACCTACACAAGCGACGAAGCTGCAATAATGTCTATCAAAGCAGGAGTTGATATAATCCTTATGCCAAGCGATTTACGCGCAGCAGTAGACGGAGTAGAAGCAGCAGTAAAATCAGGAAAAATAACAGAGGAAAGAATAGATGAAAGCGTAATCCGCATCCTTGAAAAGAAAAAGGATATGGGTCTGCTTGATTAAAAACAAAACGCACGGAACATCGTGTGTGCGATAGGGAACATTCACTCCAAACCGATTGAGCGAACGAAAGCCATGCAGTCAATAAAACTGCGTGGCTTTTGCTTTTAGGAAGTGCCATGGATATAACCCATTATCGCCGTTCAAGCTGCATAGAAAACGGCTAAGAATAGATATTCTTTGCGGTTAGTTTGTATCTATGCGAACTAGAGGAGCGTCATTTATAGGGGAAGTTAATGGCCAAAAACGCTAAACGGCTGGAATTTCAAAATATAGATAGTACTCTTAATGAAGAAACATCGACATTTTTGTTTTTACTCTGTTCTGATTTTTAACAGTTCTCCACACATCGCTCCACCGATAATCAGAACCGCACCAATAATCTGTAACATTGTAAGTCTTTCATCAAGTAAAATTGCTGAAAACAGTACTGCTGAAAGTGGCTCAAGATAACCGCACACTGCTACTGTCTGCACGGACAGTTTGCCGATTGAGGAAAAGTAGAAATAACAGCCGATACCTGTATTCACAAGTCCGAGAATAACTATCGGCAGTACACTTTCAACTTGAATATCCATCACATAACCCTGCTTTATTCCTACAAAAACAGCGGCGATCAGAAAGCTTACGAAAAGCTGAAGCATTGAATTTTCAAGTCCCATGATACCCTCTGCTTTTTTGTTGCATATCACCATAAATGAGTACATTACCGCTGACATCAGACCACATATGATACCCCATTTGTCAAGCTGTCCGCTGATATTTCCATTTACAAGAAATATGCCTGCAAGAACAGCCATAAAGCCTATGATTTTAGGTAAGGTCAGTTTTTCTTCAAACAACAGCGGTGACAGTGTCATTACAATGACAGGTCCGCAGTAATACAAAAGTGAAGAAATACTCACGCCGATTTGTGCGTATGCTTCATATAGGAACATCCAGCTTGCACCCATTGCAATTCCTGATACTGCGAGAAATGCGGATTGCTTTTTATACTTGTAAAAGGACAGCTTACCGCCTGCAAGAAAGAAAATGGTCATAAGAAACAGGCTTCCGATAAGCGTTCTCAGTAGCACAATTTCATAGCTTGAAAGACTGATATGGCTTGCAACAATGCCGTTTGTGCCGAACATAAGCAATGCCAGCAGGTATTTCAAAAAGAAAAGTTTATTTTTCATTTAAGGTCACTCCTTGACAAATCTCACTTTTTAGTATATCATAAAAATACGAATTACAAAAGCGAATGTTTTTCATATCATCTATGACAAAATCGGATAAAAGGAGCAAGCCCATGGATATGAACATAACAAAGCATATGGCATTTGTCAGAACAGCGGAATATGGCAGTTTTACAAAGGCGGCAGAAATACTGAATTATTCACAGTCAGGTATCAGCCGTATGATTGCTGATCTTGAAAAGGAATGGAACGTTACCTTGCTTGAACGCAGTAAAATGGGTGTAAGGCTTACCTCAGACGGAATGAAGCTTCTGCCTTTTGCCAAAAGCGTTTGTGCAGAATACGAAAAACTGCAGATGCAGGTTGATGAGCTTAACGGCTTGCAGTCGGGACTTATCAGGATAGGTACGTTTTCAAGCGTTGCGACTCACTGGCTGCCTAATATTATCAAAGCGTTTCAGCAAGATTATCCGGGCATTGACTATGAACTTCTGCTTGGCGATTATACTGAAATTGAAGAATGGATTGCAAGCGGACGTGTTGACTGCGGTTTTCTTCGCTTGCCTACGAAGCCTGAATTTGAAACGATATTCCTTGAACAAGACGCACTTATGGCGATTATCCCTGAAAATCATAAGTATGCGGAGTGTGATAAATTTCCTGTGAAAGCCTTATGCGATGAGCCTTTTATGCTGCTTGAAAAGGGAGCGAAGGCAGAAATTTCAGAGGTGTTTGAACGTAACAGACTTACTCCCGATGTGAAATTTACAACATGGGACGATTATGCTGTAATGTCAATGGTAGAGAGCGGTCTGGGCATTGCCATACTGCCTAAACTGATACTTAAACGTGTGCCGTACCGTATTGTTTCAAAGGAGCTTGATGTGTCCGCATACCGAAATATCGGAATTGCTTTTAAGGACAGACAGACACTTTCTACTGCAGCAGCAAGGTTTCTGGAGTATCTTGATCGCAGATGAAAACACTACCTATATCACTAAAGTGAAGATATTTTGTTGTTACTGCCTTGACTTTTTCAAAGTAAAGGTGTATAATAAAAGTACAATTTAACAGACGGGAGCTTGTGTTACAGGCTGAGAGGAAGGTATGACCTTCGACCGATAACCTGATTTGGATAATGCCAACGTAGGGACGACTGTAAAGCACTGACGCTTGCACGTCGGTGCATTTTTTTATATGCAGAACAAGGAAGTTATCGAAATCGGTGGCTTCCTTTTTTTATTTCCGTCTGTTTCATTGAAAAAAATTTACGGAGGAAAGCTATGTACAAAACACAAATGGAAGCGGCAAGAAAAGGAATCGTTACAAAGGAAATGGAGACTGTGGCAAAAAAGGAATACCGCACTCCCGAAGAAATCCGTGAGCTTGTGGCAAAGGGACAGGTTACGATCTGCGCCAACAGGCTTCACAAGTGCATTGATCCGAACGGTGTCGGCTCTATGCTCCGCACGAAAATCAATGTCAATCTCGGTGTTTCGAGGGACTGCAAGGACTATGATATTGAGATGCAGAAGGTAATGGCGGCGGTGGATATGGGAGCAGAGGCGATTATGGATTTGTCCTCTCACGGCAACACACAGCCGTTCAGACAGAAACTTGTAGCCGAATGCCCTGCCATGATAGGCACAGTCCCAGTTTATGACAGTGTGATTCACTATCAGCGTGACCTTGCGACTCTGACCGCAAAGGATTTTATCGACGTGGTACGTCTGCACGCAGAGGATGGTGTTGACTTTGTCACGCTTCATTGCGGAATCACACGGAAGACCATAGAGCAGATCAAGCAGCACAAACGCAAAATGAATATCGTATCCCGTGGCGTCTCACTTGTTTTTGCGTGGATGAGCATGACTGGCAACGAAAACCCATTTTATGAGTATTACGACGAAATTCTCGATATCTGCCGTGAATATGATGTGACGATTTCTCTGGGCGATGCTTGCCGCCCCGGCTGTCTTGCAGACGCAAGCGATGTCTGTCAGATTGAGGAGCTTGTTCGCCTTGGCGAGCTGACCAAAAGAGCATGGGCAAAGGATGTACAGGTGATGATTGAAGGGCCGGGACACATGCCTCTTGACCAGATTGAAGCAAATATGAAAATTCAGCAGACAATTTGTATGGGTGCACCGTTCTATGTTTTAGGTCCGCTTGTGACGGATATTGCGCCGGGCTATGACCATATCACATCGGCAATCGGCGGTGCGGTTGCGGCGGCTTCGGGTGCGGCTTTTCTCTGCTATGTGACACCTGCCGAACACCTTGCACTCCCGAATGTCGAGGACGTAAAACAGGGTATCATCGCCTCAAAAATTGCCGCACACGCCGCAGATATTGCAAAGCATATTCCTCATGCAAGGGATATTGATGACGCTATGGCTGACGCTCGCAGAACCTTTGACTGGGACAAGCAATGGGAATGCTCCATTGACCCCGAAACCGCAAAGAAAATCCGTGACGACAGAAAGCCTGAGATTGAGGAAAGTTGTTCGATGTGCGGTAAATTCTGTGCCGTAAGAAGCATGAATAAGGCTCTTGAAGGCGAATATATCGACATTCTGTGAGGTGCTGAAATGATTAAAATAAACGGAGAAGAATTGAATGTTGCAGAAAAAAACGTTGCCGAATATCTTACGGAAAGCGGTTACGACATAAAACGTGTGGCTGTTGAGCTGAACGGCGATATTCTGCCGAAATCCCGGTATGAAAGCACGCTTTTGCAGGAAGGTGACAGTGTTGAGATTGTCTGCTTTGTGGGAGGCGGCTGATATGACAAAGGAAGAATGGTATAATGCCCTCGAACAACGGTATGGAGCAGATTTACAGCAGAAATTTTCAGAAGCCTGTGTTGCGGTGTGCGGACTTGGGGGACTTGGCTCAAATGTGGCAATCTGTCTTGCAAGGTCGGGTGTAGGAACACTTCATCTTATTGATTTTGATAAGGTGGATATTTCGAATATCCACCGTCAGCAGTATAGCGTTTCACAGCTTAGAATGTACAAGACAGAAGCCATGAAGCAGACCCTTGCGGAGATTTCTCCCTATTGTAACGTCATAACGCATACAGTAAAACTCACAGAGGAAAATTTGTCATTCCTCGCTGATTGTGATATTGTGTGCGAGTGCTTTGACGGTGCGGAGTGCAAGGCGATGCTTGTGAATGGCATTGCAGAGCGTTATCCCGAAAAATATATCGTTGCGGCTTCGGGAATGTCGGGATTGCACACAGGCAATACCATAACTACGAAAAAGCTCGGAAAACGTCTGTATCTCTGCGGTGACGGAATGAGCGATGTTGCAGACGACGGCACGCTTTTTGCTCCGAGAGTTATGCTCTGTGCCGCACATCAGGCAAACACGGTTCTGCGTATCATCGCAGGAAAATACGAAGTATAGAAAGGAATTCACTATGGAAGATAAATTAATTTTAGGCGGACACGAATTCAGTTCACGCTTTATTCTCGGTTCGGGCAAATACTCCCTCAATCTGATTGAAGCGGCAATAAAAGACGCAGGTGCGGAGATTATCACGCTTTCCGTCCGCCGTGCCAATACTAAAGAACAGGAGAATATCCTCGACTACATACCAAAGGGCATAACGCTTCTGCCGAATACATCGGGGGCAAGAACGGCGGAGGAGGCTGTGCGTATTGCAAGGCTTGCCCGTGAGATCGGGTGCGGTGATTTTGTGAAAATCGAGATCATGCGTGACACGAAATATCTTCTCCCCGACAACAATGAAACTGTAAAAGCGACGGAAATCCTTGCAAACGAGGGCTTTGTGGTACTGCCGTATATGTACCCCGATCTGTATTCGGCACGGGATCTGGTGAATGCAGGTGCGGCAGCAGTCATGCCCCTTGCGGCGCCTATCGGCTCAAACAAGGGACTTGCCACGAGAGAGTTTATACAGATACTTGTGGAGGAAATCGACCTGCCTGTCATCGTTGACGCAGGCATCGGCAGACCGTCACAGGCTTGCGAGGCGATGGAAATGGGTGCGGCGGCGATTATGGCGAATACCGCACTTGCAACAGCAGGTGATCTGCCGCTTATGGCAGCGGCTTTCCGTCAGTCTGTTGAGGCAGGACGTAAGGCATACCTTTCGGGACTTGGCAGGGTGCTGACAAGAGGTGCAAGTGCATCCGACCCATTGACAGGCTTTTTAAGGGATTGAGGTGCATATGGACAACAGATTTTTTGTAGACGGAGAGCATCTTTCCCCTGCGGCACTCGAAAAGAAGCACCGCCTTGAAACCGACCCTATGAGCCGTACAAATCATATGGAATATATGGACGGCATGGAGCAGATTCAATCCGACATCATGGGGAAGGTTC
Organism: Ruminococcus sp.; assembly: GCA_045531615.1. Classification (GTDB taxonomy): domain Bacteria; phylum Bacillota; class Clostridia; order Oscillospirales; family Ruminococcaceae; genus Ruminococcus. The sequence goes on along the minus strand of JAZSEJ010000039.1, from coordinate 29,391 downwards.
TGTCTGAAATGAACAGCTACGATTATTCACGTTATACCGCAAAGGACGTAAAAGCAGCATTGGAGCATGAAACCTGCACAATCGAGGATTTCAAGGCATTGCTATCCCCTGCCGCAGAGCCGTTTCTGGAGGAGATGGCAGAGCGGGCGAGGGTGGTCACGGCGAAGCATTTCGGCAACACAGTGTATATGTTCACTCCCCTTTATATTGCGAATTACTGCGAGAATTACTGCGTCTACTGCGGCTTCAACTGCTACAATGACATCAGCCGGATGAAGCTGAACATGGAACAGATCGAGCGTGAAATGCAGATCATCCAGAGAAGCGGCATGGAGGAAATCCTCATTCTCACGGGCGAAAGCCGCAGTCAAAGCGATATCGAATACATCGGTGAAGCATGCAAGCTTGCGAGGAAGTATTTCCGTATGGTCGGACTTGAAATTTACCCTGTGAATGTTGATGAGTACCGCTATCTGCACGAATGCGGTGCGGATTATGTGACGGTTTTTCAGGAAACCTACGACAGCGGACGCTATGCCGATCTGCATCTGCTGGGGCATAAGCGTGTGTATCCTTACCGCTTTGATGCGCAGGAGCGTGCGCTTATGGGCGGCATGAGAGGAGTCGCATTTTCAGCACTTCTTGGGCTTTCCGACTTTCGCAAGGACGCTCTAGCAAGCGCATTGCACGTCTACTATCTGCAAAGAAAATATCCCCACGCTGAAATGTCCCTTTCCTGTCCAAGATTACGCCCTATCATCAACAATGACAAAATCAATCCCCTCGATGTGCATGAAACACAGCTTTGCCAGATCCTTTGCGCATACAGAATTTTCCTGCCGTTTGTGGGGATCACGGTTTCATCAAGGGAGAGCGAAAGCTTTCGCAACGGCATTGTGAAGATCGCCGCAACAAAGGTTTCCGCAGGTGTTTCCACAGGTATCGGCGACCATGAGAGCAAGTACGGGGGGAAGGAATCGGACGGCAATGCGGGCGATGAACAGTTTGAGATCAGCGACGACCGAAGCCTTGATGTGATGTACAGGGATATTGCGGATGAGGGCTTGCAGCCGGTTCTGAACGACTATATCTATATGTGAGGTGCGTATGAAACAGCTTGATACAACAATGTATTTTATCACCGACAGCACGGGGTACGATGAAGCAGAATTTCTCCGCCGTGTGGAGAATGCGTGCAGGGGCGGTGTGACCCTCATACAGCTGCGTGAAAAGGAGCGGACGACGAGGGCGTATCTGTCCCTTGCGGAAAAGGTACACGAAATTACAAGGCGGTACGATATTCCGCTCATCATAGACGACAGGGTGGATATTGCTTTAGCAGTAAATGCGGAGGGCGTTCACGTGGGACAATCAGATATGCCTGTACATATTGCAAGAAAGCTTATGGGCGAGGACAAGATTATCGGAGCTACCGCAAAGACTGTACCGCAGGCACTTGAAGCCTATAAGCAAGGTGCGGATTATCTCGGCGTGGGGGCGATCTATCCCACCACAACAAAGGTGAAAACCGTGCTGACGAGCGTTGACACGTTGAAAGATATTGTAAAATCCGTGCCCATTAAAGTCAATGCCATCGGCGGCTTGAACAAGGACAATATCCATGTTCTGAATGAAAGCGGAATTGACGGAATTTGTGTTGTTTCAGCAATTATGAAAGCCGAAAATCCCCATATTGCCGCAAAAGAGCTGAGGGAGGCGTTTGATGCATTACAGTAAAATGAAAACCGCCCTTACAATCGCAGGAAGCGACTCAAGTGGCGGTGCAGGGATACAGGCGGATCTGAAAACGATGCTTGCAAACGGCGTTTACGGAATGAGCGCGATTACAGCACTGACGGCTCAGAATACAATGGGAGTGACCGCAATTTCAGAGGTCACGCCCGAATTTCTCGGACAGCAGATTGATGCAGTTTTCACGGACATTTTCCCCAATGCAGTAAAAATCGGCATGACCGCAAACTCGAAACTTATTGAATTGATTGCTGAACGGCTCAGCTTTTACAAGGCGGAAAATATAGTGCTTGACCCCGTGATGATTGCCACCAGCGGAGCAAGGCTTATTTCAGAAGAAGCGATAGCTGTTCTCAAAGAAAAATTATTGCCCATAGCAACAGTTATCACCCCCAATATTCCCGAGGCTGAGACGCTGTCAGGAATGAAGATTGCTGATAAATCCGATAAGGAGAAAGCGGCAGAGTACATAAGCAGAGCATTCGGCTGTGCGGTGCTGCTCAAAGGCGGACACAGCATAAATGATGCAAACGACCTGCTTTATGAAAACAACGGAATCATGTGGTTTGAGGGGGTGCGTATTGACAATCCCAATACTCACGGAACGGGCTGCACGCTATCAAGCGCAATCGCCTCAAATCTTGCAAAGGGTTATGACCTCAAAAACGCCGTAAAGCTTGCAAAGGAGTATATTTCAGGAGCATTATCCGCTATGCTTGACCTCGGAAAAGGAAGCGGCCCGATGAATCATGGATTTCTATTGGAGGAGAGATAGTATGAAAAGCTTCATCAGTTATTGATAAAAGTGTTCAACTCACCACCAAATGCAAATTATCCAACTGCCCCGACTGCTTCACACAATAATTACTGAACCTGTTAAAGCTCACAACACAGATTTCCGCTTCATAGAACGCACCGCAGTAGTCGGTAACACGATCAAACAGCTTATCAAGCTCCTGTTTGGTGCAGTGCCAGTCAAGTGATTCGGGGAGTTTGATCAGAACTGTGTGACTGCCATTTTGGAAAATATAATCAAAAGTATCGTTATACTGCCGTTTTGTGTCCTTCGGGATGTGAAACGGCAGTTTCTTTATGCATTCAGGAAGTTGCTTCTCCAGTGCAAATTCATCGAGCTGTGATAGAATTTCACTTGCAGCATCACTCGGCGCTGTAACCAATCTGCCCACGTTCAGATAGAAGAATCTGTGCCAGAAATCCACATAGGAGTTGAGGATGGAGTAGTGGTGCTCTTTGACTTCAATCAATCCTGCCGCAATCAGTGCATCAAGGTACTTCTTGCACTGATTATTCGGAACAGCCATGTGCTTTGCGATTTCGCTCAGCCGATGCTTCCCTGTCACAATTGCATACAGAATCGCATGATAGGATTCAGGTGTGCGGAACTGCTCGCTTAACATCTGCGGCATCAACCGGTACAACAGAGATTCTGTTGAAATCCAGTTATACAGGTTATCGGAAAAGGATCGGGTTTCATCATAATCATTCAGCAAAGCAGACAGACCACCTGTGACAGCACATAACCTTGCAACATCCACTGCGCTCATTTTCTGAGCGTGCTTTTTTATGTCCGCTGATGTGTACAACGGTACTCTGAATAGCTCATGTTTCCCGAACGAAGCCTCGCATCGACAAGGCAATAAAAACAGATTCTTCATATCCGTCAGCGATTCAGAAAGCTGTTCAATTGCAGCAATAACTTCAGATTCCGACTTGCTGTGTTCCAAGTCATCCAGGACGATTCTGGTGGAGCGCTTCTTGAAAAACGGAACAAGGAGCTGAAACGCTTCCTGCCATGTTGTTGCAGAGGATAAGTCGCACCACACACCGAATGTTCGTTTAAACTGTGCAAGCGCAGTGCGGTGATCAAGGCCTCGGAAGCTGAAGTACATATTGCATTTTGTATTCTGTGCATAGCTGAGTGTAAGCTGTGTCTTGCCTGTACCAGAAATGCCGCAAATTTTAATGATACGGTCACAGATATTCTCACGATGGCAATAACGCACGTGAGCAGCAATATCTTTTTGCAGTTCTATACGCTCCGATTCAATATTCAGATTCATAGCTACGCCCTCCTTTAATCATATTACGATATGACTAATTCTATTTTATCATGAAAAGAATGGGATGTCAACGACTTCTCACATATCATTTTTGTTTCATTTGTTGTGATACTGCATAACAAAATAATAGCTGACGCTCTTTTGATTGTGCATTCATATGAAGTTTGAAAGAACTTTTTGAAAACAGGGCTATATAAAGGGGCGTGTCGTTCCCCTTTAAGTAGAGGGCAATGAACAGAAAAAAACTCATAAAAAGCATCTTGAAAACTGAATAGGGTTCTTTACAGAACTGCGCATCAAGGGTGGGGTGGTGAGCCGTACCAGCCGCATGAGAAATCCGCCATGACCTCCAAAGAGCGAGCGAACAAGATACTCTCAGACCTGCAGGCAGCACTTGCAGTTGGCGATGAAACTTGATGTAAGGTAATCGGGATGCAACCCTCCCGGTCAGGCAATACGCTGTTGCCTATTTGTAAAGACCAAGAAATCTAAAAAAGAAAGAAGGAATGCAAATGCAAACATTACAAACCATTTCCTGTGAGGAAATTATGTCCACACCCATTGCACCGATTCCGTTCAGCGTGGAAAATTTGCTTGGGCAAGGACTGTATCTCTTTGCAGGTGCACCCAAAATCGGCAAGTCATGGTTGTCGCTCGATATCTGCCTTTCAGTTGCAAAGGGAGAAACTGTGCTCGGACAACGCACTGCAAAAGGCACAGCACTGTATCTCTGCCTTGAGGATAACAAGGTGCGATTGCAAAACCGACTGTATGAGCTGACAAATGAGCCGACGGACAATCTGTATTTTTCTCTGCTTGCAGATACCATTGGTGATGGTCTGGAACAGCAGATCGAACAATTCTATCTTGCACACCGTGACTTGAAGATTGTTGTCATTGATACACTGCAAAAAATCCGCAGCAGTGAAGAATCCGCATACGGAACAGACTACGCAGAGCTTGCATCGCTGAAACGACTGGCAGATAAGCTTGCAATCACAATTCTGCTTGTGCATCACACAAGGAAATGCAAGGACAGCGATCCGTTTAATATGATTTCGGGTTCAACAGGTCTGCGTGGCTGTGCGGATGGAGCTTTGGTTCTCATTGAGGAAGACAGGGCAACGCATGAAGCAACGCTGTATTGTGAGGGACGTGATATTGAAAGTCGTGAACTGAAATTACAGCGCACAGCACATCGTTGGGAGCTGATTGCAGATAGCTGTGTATCACCGGAGCAATTTGATGATGAAATCATAACTGCAATGGTCAGAGTCATGAAAGAAGCAAAAAGCTTTCTCGGAACGCCGACCAAGCTGACGGATAAAATCAATCTGCACACAAAGAAACAATATATTCCGAATGTTGTTTCAAGAAAGATTCTGCAAAGTGCGCAGCGGCTCCTGGAACAGGATGTACTGTTTGAGATGAAGCGCAGCAATGGTATCCGAAAGATACAGGCGCAGTACTTCGGTGACGATCGTGACGACAGTGACGACAAAACCGATGTATCTTCTTCCTCTGCTGTTGACCCTGTGAGAAACGTCGGAACAGCGTGAAAACATCCGTGCCGACAAGAGAAAAGTTGGCTGCAATATTTCTGTTGACCCTGTCGGCACTGTGAGCGATTTGTGCCCTCGGAATCGCTGTGGGATAAGTTATTGGGAATCCACACAGAACGCCACACAGGCGAACGTGGGGCATTTGTGGGCTGATGATGCCCGCAATGAAAATACAGGGTTTCGGTGCTCACCGAAAGTAAATCCATTGGATTTGCCAGCATCGCATTCGGCAGTCCGCCGAACGCAGCTGGTCGGGGCGTACCCCGAACCCCCTACAAGAAAAGGAGTGTGATGCCATGAGAAAAAGAAACGTAACCATCACAATCCGCTGCACTGAGGACGAGCGTCAGCGGATCTACAACAAAGCTCGTCAGCATGGATTGACGCTGAGTGACTTTGTGCTGCGGTCGTCACTCGGCAAGAAAATCGTTACTGCAGACGGACTTGCGGATGTGCTGAAAGAGCAGAAATCCATCGGACGAAACCTGAATCAGATTGCTGTACTCGGCAACATGGGGCGATTGAATGTTGTGAATCTTGATCGGCTGGTTAAGCAGCATGAACGTGCAACTTCTGCCCTTTGTGAGATTGCGAAAGAGGTGAAATGATGCCAATTATTCATTTCATCAACAGTAAAACGCAGACCGCAGGCGGCATGAAAAATGTGCTTGCTTACGTTACAAGGAAAGAGAAAACGCAGTCCGAGGACAAGCAATATGTAACGGCTCTCAACTGTTCCGCACCGACTGCCTACGAAGAAATGCTTGCAACCAAGAATTCCTACCACAAAAACAGCGGTCGGATGTACTATCATCTGGTGCAGAGCTTCCCGAAAGGAGATGGTACTCCGCCGGAGCTTGCACATCGTATTGCAGTGGAGCTTGCGGAGAAAGCCTTCGGGAAACATGAGTGCGTCGTCGCAACGCACATTGACAGAGAGCATATTCACTCGCACCTTGTGTTCAACTCAGTCAGCTTTGAGGATGGCAGGAAGTATCATTCCAACGGCAACACCGTGCAGGAGCTGATGGATTTATCCGATGAAATTTGTATGAAGTACGGTGTGACAGTTCTCGACAGACAACAGCAGAAGAAAAAAGACATGCTGTCAGACCGTGAGTATCGCTCGGCGGTGCGTGGAGATAGCTGGAAATTCCAGCTGATGAATGCTGTTACTGAAGTCATGAAGCAAGCCAAATCCAAGAAGCAGTTTGTGTTCATGATGAAGCAGTTGGGCTACGGTGTGAGGTGGGAGGACTCACGAAAATATATCACTTACACTTGCCCGAATGGACGAAAGTGCAGATGTGCAAAACTGCACGGCGAGAAATTTTCAAAGGAGTTGATGGAACATGAGTTCAAAATTAGACGTGAATGCCTTGATGGAACGCAACAAATCCGACCTGAAAGCGGCGGAAGAAACCATGCCTATGGTGGCGGTGGGCAACCGGAACTGGACGGCGGTGATCAGTCTGCTGAAAAGATCCTGCGAGGTACAGGAGGAACTGTTGAAGTTACAGGGAGAACTGATGACCAAACACGGAATCGAAAAGCACCTGCAGAATCAGAAAGTGCTGTTCGATCAGGTGGAGAACGAGTGCCGACGCATTCAGCAAACCACAGCGGAGCAGACAACGAACTCACTTACAAGTCTGATCAGCCAGTCGGAGAAGCTGTCATTACAGGCTGGGAAGCTGAGCGAGGAATTCTCCTCGCATCGGAAAGAATTAGAAGAATGGAAGCACAGAACACAATTGAAAATGCTCAAAGCGATTGTGATTTCACAGTCGGTGCTGTTGATGTTATCGCTGGCATTGCAGATGTGGCTGCGATAATTGATGAGCCGGAGGAAGATGAGGACATCGAGCGTCACAGCGACAGTAAGGTGCTGGCAGAGGAAATCCGACGCAAGGAAGCGTTGGGGATGCACATGGGGTAATACCTAATCAATAATCTAAGAATGGAGGGATCAAAATGAATCACACGAATCAAACGGGAATCAGAAAAAGGAGTGTGATGCCAATTGAAGAAAACGAATCTTAAGGCTTATGAATTTCAGAAACGAGAACACAAGGAAAACGCACATTATGTAAAAATCGAAGGCACGATCTACTATGTGCATGATGTGTTCGACTCACAGGCAAAGGAAACCGCTGAGGATAAGCTCAGATACCTCATGGAACAGGAAATGCAAAAAGTTTCGTAAAACACTGGACTTGTCGGATCGGTTGTGGTATCCTTGTTGGTAGCACAATCGGTTTGGCAAAGTCCGCAAGGACGGAAAGGAAGGTAATGAATGCCAAACAATCAAAAAATAACAGCCCTTTATTGCCGTCTGTCCCATGAGGATATGCTGCAGGGCGAGAGCAACAGCATCACCAATCAAAAGGATATCCTGACTAAGTTTGCAGTGGAGCACGGATTTCTCAATCATCAATTTTATATTGACGATGGTTATACGGGCAGTGACTTCAATCGTCCTGCTTTCAAGAGAATGCTGGAGGATGTTGAAGATGATAAAGTGTCAACTATTATCGTCAAGGACTTATCCAGATTCGGAAGAAATCATCTTCATGTTGGATTGTATACCGAGGAATATTTTCCACAGCGTGGGGTGCGTTTTATCGCCATCAATGACAATGTAGACACAGCGGATGTGAATTCATCAGGCATGGACATTGCAACATTCTGCAATATCTTCAATGAGATGCACGTCAAGGATACTTCCAAGAAAATCAAGGCAAGCAATAAAATCAAATCGGATCGAGGACAGCGTGTTGCTTCGAGACCACCGTATGGTTATCGCAAGTCGGAGCATGACAAAAATATGCTGATTCCCGATGAGGAAACAGCATCTGTTGTCCGTAAGATTTTTCATCTGTGTGCCGAAGGATATGGTCCATCGCAGATCGCAAAACAGCTTGAAAAGGAGAGAATCATCACTCCGGCCATGTATGAATACAACCACAGCGGCAATATCCTTGCAAATTATGATGTAAGCAGACCTTATGCATGGAGTCCGGCAACGATTGCACGAATGCTGGAGGATGTAAGCTATTTGGGACACACCTGCAATTTCCGATACGGCAGACCATCCTATAAGGATCATCGAAAGCTGAAACGTCCCGAATCAGAGCATAAGCTCATTGAGAACACGCAGGAACCCATTATTGATCAGAACACATGGGACATTGTACAGCGGATTCGTAAGAGCAAACGCAGACGAACGAACTTCGATGAAAAGAGTATCTTTGCAGGGATTCTGTTCTGTGCCGACTGCAAAAGCAAATTGTATTTTCATCGCCACCGCAATGGAAAGCCGGAGAACTGGAAATTTGTCTGTGCCAACTATCGGAAGAATACAAGCAATACTTGCACCATGCACTCTATAAAGGAAAGCCACCTAAAGCGATTGGTACTGAGTGAAATTCAGGCGATTACCAAATCTGCACGAGAACATCCGGAGCAATTTGCTGATTTTATCGGACGGAAAGTCAATGCGACGCTGAACAAAACCATTACAGAATCATCGAAGCAGCTGACCAAGTATGAAAAGCGTATGGCAGAACTGACTGTCATATTCAAGAAACTGTACGAAGATCATGTACTTGGAATGATTGATGATGAGCAGTTTCAGATGCTGTCGCAGGGATATGCTGCTGAGCAATCGGAATTGAAAGCACAGATTGCTGTATTGAATGAAACCATAGCCCAGGCCAAAAGCAAGACTGCGGATACCACAAGGTTCATCTCACTGGCAAAGAAGTATACGGCTCTGACGGAGTTAACGCAAGAGGTTCTCCACACCTTCGTATCGCGTATTGAAGTCCACGAAAGAACCATCGACAGCTTCGGCAAAGAGCATCAGGATATTGACATTTACTTCACGCACATCGGTGCTGTGAAGTAATCCGCACAAAGAAAAGTGGATAGCATTCCTGCTATCCACTATCCCGAATTAAGTGTTCCCTAATTCAGCCACGCAACCCCGTGCGTTTTATGTTATTCTATGCTAAATTGGAATTTAACGAAGTATCATTGAAACTTACTGGGGAAAACCTTTCTGAAGAAAGGTTCTTCCCCAGACCCTTTCCAAAGACTTTCGATTTTAAATTTTCTCAACAGGGATTTATCCCTGTTGAGAAAATTAAGACGAAAGTTTTAGGGAGGGAGTTTGAGGGATGACCCTTTTTCAAAAGGGTCTCCCTCAATAAATCTCTATAATGCTCGTTATATTCTGATTAATCCTTGATAGCCTCTTTAATAGCAGCAAGAAGCTCATCGTAAGACTCAAAGGCGGGGAACTGAGGGTAATCCTTTTTAATCTGCTCAGTACTTCTGAAAAGGAATCCAGCCTTGCTTGCCTGAATCATACCAAGGTCATTGAAGCTGTCGCCGCTGGCAATAGTCTCATAGCCGATAGACTGGAGAGCCTTTACTGTAGTAAGCTTTGACTTCTCGCATCTCATCTTAAAGCCTGTAATTTCACCGTTTTCAGCCACTTCAAGGGTGTTGCAGAAGATAGTAGGCTGACCAAGCTTTTCCATAAGAGGAGCCGCAAACTGTGTGAATGTATCGCTGATAATAATTGTCTGACAGATTGAACGAAGCTCATCAAGGAATTCCTTAGCACCTGGCATAGGGTCTATTTTAGCGATAGTCTCCTGGATTTCCTTGAGACCAAGGCCGTGTTCCTTTAAGATGCCGATACGGTAATTCATAAGCTTATCGTAATCAGGCTCGTCACGGGTTGTTTTTTTCAGCTCGGGAATGCCTGTTGCCTCAGCAAAAGCAATCCATATTTCGGGAACGAGTACGCCCTCAAGATCTAAACAAGTAATATACATTGACATAAATAATTCCTCCGTGGATTTTTTTACCTTTTAATTATACACCATTTTCATCGATTTGTAAAGCGGATTTTAAAAAATAATATGAAAACAGCCACCAATATAATTAAAAAATAAAAATATTTCAAAACCTTGTCCGTTTTTGGTACCCTTATTTGAATGTATATATAGAAGCGCAATTAATGCAAAACAGAAGCACCGAAAGATTATTGACAATTAATAGTTTTTTGTATATAATAAAGATATCAAAAAAATTGAAAGGATTAGGTTATATGAAAATATTGAAAAAGACGGCAATAATACTTACAGCGGCAATAACTATGGGAGGCATTGCAAATATGCCGCTCACACTTAATACAGTTGTCTCAGCGTCTACAACTGATTTAGCTATTCAGATAAGTGGTGATTGGTGCTACTCCATTTTCAGTGATGGCACAGTTGTTATAAGAGAATACAAAGGCGATGCCGAAACAGTAACCGTCCCATCTCAGATAAACGGAAGAACAGTAGTAGAAATCGGAGATTATGCAATGCAGGGAAGTTCATATCCCCTTGACCCAACAAAGGAGATTATTCTGCCGAATACCATTCGAAAAATCAGCAGCGGTGCATTTATGCATTGTACAAAGCTTGAAAAAATTAACATTCCCGACAGTGTAAAAGAAATTGGCGTGCGTGCATTTTTAGACTGTTCAAGCCTGAAGTCTATCAATCTCAATAAAGTTGAAAAACTGGGATTTGGCGTATTTGAAGACTGCACGCTTCTTGAACAGATGCAAATTCCAGGAAATATAAAAACAATTCCCGAACGAGCATTTCATAATTGTACCAATCTTAAATCCCTGACAATTGGTGAAGGCGTTACAACAATTGAAACCAAAGCGGCTTTAAATACACCTTCTCTGCAAAAAATCGTAATTCCAGATAGTGTAACGTCAATAGGAGAATATGCTTTTGGCTATAAAACCGCCTCATCTACCAGATATGTATCAGCTGTTGAAAACATCAAAGAATATAACTATGGTTCAGGTACAGCTGCCGAGCAATATGGCATTGACAACGGCATTATAATGAAGCTTGAAGGTTCATTTTCAGATGAAAACACCCTGATTCCCGGCACACCGCCCCCTATAACCTCACGCACAAAGGGAGATGCTGACGGCAGCGGCTCTGTTGATTCCTCCGATGCCTCAGTTGTCCTTGCAGAATATTCTGCCATTCAGACAGGAAAAGAAAGCTCATTTACGGCTATACAAAAGAGATTATGTGACGTAAATATGGACGGTAACATTGATTCATCAGACGCTTCAGAAATTCTCCGCTACTATTCAGAAGCTTCAACCGGAAAGACACCGACCTGGAATAATGATCTGACATCTAAAATTGACGAAACTTTCGGTAAAAAAATACTTGACTAACAGAAAGGAGTTAAAACCTTGAAGATAAGTAAACGCATAGTTTCAGCAGTTACATCATTTGTACTTTCCTTAAGCTGTATAGGATTAATGCAGTACAATTATAATAATGATTTTTCAATGATAAGCTCAGCAGCAGAGCTTGATTTTAAGACAAGTATTAATGAAGACGGAACTATAACAGTCTATGATTATACAGGCACAGATGAAAAAGTTATAATTCCTCCGACAATCGACGGAAAGAATGTAACAGCTATCGGAAAATGCTGTTTCGAGGACAACCTGACAATAAAAGAAGTTGTTCTTCCCGATACAATCAGAATTATAGAATACAAGGCATTTGCAGACTGTAGAAACCTTGAAACAATAAATTTTCCCGACAACCTTGAAACTATCGGCGATTACGCATTTACTACCTGTCACAGCCTTAAATCCATTGACCTTAAAAACGTGAAAAAGCTGGGTGAATGTGCCTTCCAGCTCTGTATATCTCTTGAAGAAATATATGTACCAGGAAGTCTGACCACTGTTGTTGACCACGCTTTCCACGGCTGTCACAGCGTAAATACACTGACCTTTGCCGATGGTGTAGAAACACTTGAATCAGGTGCAGCAGTGAATATGTACAGCATTGAAAAAATAATAATCTCTAAAACTGTTACAAACATTGGCGAACACGCCTTGGGATATACTTACTATCACCCAAATTACACCCGTTTAGACACAACATTATATGTATATAACAATTCAGCAGGTCTGGAATACGCTAAAAATAACGGTTTTAATTATGTAATAATGGACGAAGCAACAATCGATTACCTCTTAGGCGATGTAAATTACGACGGAACAGTTAATTCCTCAGATGCTTCCCTTGTCCTTGCAGAATACGGACATATACAGACAGGCGGCAAGCTTACATTTACCGAAACACAGAAAAAAGCTGCCGATGTAAACGGCGACAGCAAAACCGATTCCACAGACGCTTCAAAAATCCTTGAATACTACTCAGCAATTTCAACAGGCAAAACACCCCCATGGGATTAAAACATTATGTAAAAGACGCTCCAATCACGGAGCGTCTGAGATTGTCGAAAAATCTGAATTTTGTTCCGAAATTGCGGGCGACCGATGGTCGCCCCTACATAAAATAACTCAATATAGCCAATTGTAGGGGCGAGCATTGCTCGCCCTTAAATAAAATATGCCTTTTTCTACAGACTGAGACGCTCCAATCACGGAGCGTCTTTTACATGGTTTTATATATGATAAATATATACTAATGCTTAAAAATAAATATACCAAAACTTTGCAAAAAAATGTGACCTTTTGCCCCTCTCGTGCGTTATATAAGCAGAGGGGAAACAAAACCCCCGATTCCATAAAGAAATCGGGGGAAAATATCAAAGATAGTAAATTCTTACTTTTTCACAGCCTCGCTGTACTCAGCCTGTGTCATAGGAAATGCCTTTTCATCAATAATCTTAGCACTTACAGCCTGAATAGCAATAGCGTCAGCAGCTGTAACACCCTTACCGTTATCGATAACGTCAGCATTCTTTGCACCGATATCTGAAAGTCCGTACTTATCAGAATTACCCAGTGACTGGAAGATAGATGCAGCATCAGCCATTGAAACAACACCGTCGCAGTTAGCGTCACCGAAGATTTCTTCCTGTACTGGCGGCTTTGGAGATGTGCCCACCTCATCCTGCAAGAATGATACAACCCAAGCAAGTGATGCATTCCAGTCAAGAGCAGCGTCATTTACAGACCAAGCCTCCCAGGAATCCGTGTAGCATCTCTGTGACCGATTATTTTTATCACCCGGAACAAAGCCAAGACCACGCATATATTCATCTGTAAGCTCTGCGCTTGCACCGCCTACAAGAACTCCATTGGGAGCCTTTGGAGCATCCTCGTTAATCTCATTTACCCAGTGCTTATGGTGAGGACTCTGTACACCATAAGTACCATATCCTGTGATGTATGAGAATGACAGCGGATTATTTCCAAGGAGATAGTCCATAGTCTGTGCAACACCATTAATATAGCTCATATCTTTTGTAATGTCATAAGCATAAGCCATTACAATAGCATTTGTAGCAGCCATTCCGTTAGAACCGTATCTATAGCCGTTTATGATAATCTGCGGAGGCAGACTGTTTGGCTCGTTATATCCCGCGCCGTCGTAGCAATAAGGAATACCATATCCCTGTCTTTCCTTCATCGCAACATAATCATCAGCAGCTGAAAGAACTGATTTCTTTACTTCTTCAGCTTCTTCATCGGAGAGAAGTTCTTCGTGAAGTGCAAGTGAAAGAGAACCGGCACAAGAAGTCTGATCCCATCTTAAAGAAGTAAACTCGCCGTCTTTACTCTCTCCTGTTACAAGTCTTGAAAATACTTGAAGTGCATAGTCTGACTCTGAAAGTATAGCCTTATACTCCTTTGCAGTTTCACTTTCGCCCATTTCAGAAGCAGAAACAAAGATTTCACAAGCTGCCCAGTAAGCGTCATCTTTTACTTCATCATCAGCATAGGGTGTACCTGTCTTTGCTTGCCACATAGGTGCATACTGTGATGTTTCATTTAATTCTTCCTTAGGACAATCAGTGCGCATTTCAGGGTGTATAGCTGCACTGTCATCATAATCATACCAGTATTTCTCATATGCCTCATATGCCTCAATAGCTGATTTAAGGTAATTCTCAGCCTTTTCAGCGTCATAGGGAGCCCAGAGTCTTGCAGCCTGCGCAGCACAAGCGGCATAGTTAAGTGTAGCCGCAAACGTAGGAGGCTTTACAATACGAGGTTCAGGATCACATTCGTATTCGTATTTATAATTAGAGAATTCGCTGCTTACATCCACAAACTGATAGTCGTGTACACTGTGATAATAAAGTCCCGCAGCTTTTTCGCCCCAAGTAGGCTCATCGGGCTGAACCTTCATCTTTGCCATCCAGTCAAGCTCGTATGCAACTTCTTCAAGAATATCAGGAACTTTATTTCCAACCTCAGGAATTACGCAGATACCTGAATTATCATCAAACTTTTCTTTATCTACGCCGTTGATAATGCTTCTCTCGTACATATTCTGGAGAGTCCATACAGTCATACCGCTGCCTACAACATATTTGTTGTAATTTTCAGGATTATACCAACCGCCGCTTACATCAATCTTAGATGAAGCATAAGTTTCTGTTGCATCCTTCATAGTGTAGAAATTATTCCATACCGTCTGTACTATACCTGTATCGGTTTTATGAATGCCACTATGAGCAAGTGCATTTGCATCACCTGATGTGATATACTTTGCTTCAATATCAATTCCTGCACGGTTCTGATAATACAGATTAAGTGCATTTGTCAGCATATCGTTATTTGCTTCACTGTAAATATCACCAGCAATTCTGAACTCAAATGAACGCCAGTTTGTATCTGCAATGCGGAGGTAATACGTGCCGGGAGTTGTATATTCGCTGAAATCAAGCTTGCATACATTATCGCCTGAATCACGGTCACTGAATTTACTGCCTGAAACGCCCTCATATACAACCTTTCCTGTACTTGCGTCCACAAGTTCAAAGTTGTAAAAAGCCTTTGTCAATTCAATTTTTGAAGAATCAGGAGCTACTGAACCTGCGTTATCGCTGAATGTGGCAATTTTCGCAAGGTTAGGCAGATAACCAAGCTGATTTACAGAAATATAGTTAACCATTTCGCCGTCAACTATAAGCTGTTCAGGATTCTGTATTGCCGCACTGTTACGGTCGGTATATATCAATCTGGGATTTTCCTTATAACCGCACTGATTATCTGATCCGTCACAGGTTGTACAGATAATTGACATATCATCAAACCAGATTTCATCGCCGTCCTGAGCGTTACCTTCATACTGTGTGCCGTCAGCATACTGGAATGTCCACTCCACATCTGTAAGGTCCTTAGTAGGCTTGAATGTACCGCTGAATGTCTGATATCTTGTGGAAAGTTCAGCAGCCTTACCCCACTGTCCGTTCATGTGAGGACCGTGAGCCATTTCATCGCCGTCAAGAACAAAATACTCCTCATCGCCCTTGATGTTGCCTATTTTAGAGCTAAGCTGCAACCCTGATCTGCTTGCCTTTGCTGTAAAGCTCACCTCATATGTATGACCTGCTTTGAAATCAAGGTTTCTGTGTCTGAAACATAAATCCCATTTTTCGTGGTCATAACCTACAGCGCTGAGAATTTGTATATGATATTCACCGTCCTCAATAGCAAAGCTCTGTTTTGCAGGGCTTTGAGTAACTGTATGCCATGGAAGACCTTTATAATCGAAGGTTGTTTCACCAAGCAGCTGAACCTCTTCAACAACTGCAGGATTATCCGCAGGTGGCGTTACAGGTTCATCCTTTGGTGGATAGTCTACAATACCACCGCCATTTTCATAGTATCCACAGCCGGACATACCCGTTTCAGGACAGGTAGTACAAATAATTGACATATCATCAAACCAGATTTCATCGCCGTCCTGAGCGTTTCCTTCATACTGTGTACCATCTGCATAATGGAATGACCACTCCACACCCTCAAGATCCCTGGTTGGAGTAAATGTTCCTTTAAATGTCTGATACTTTGTAGAAAGCTTAGCTGCCTCGCCCCACTTACCGTCCATATGAGGACCGTTAACCATTTCATCGCCATCGAGGACAAAATAATACTCATCTCCGCTTTTAGTAGCAATCTGTGAGCAAAGCTCCATACCGTTTCTTTTTGCCTTGGCCTTGAAGCTTACTTCATATGTATGCCCTGCCTTGAAATTAAGATTTCTGTGTCTTAACTGAAGATCCCACTTTTCTTGGTCGCCGCCCTGAGCTTTATCAATACCGATGTGTAAAGCGCCGTCCTCGATTTCAAAATACTGCTCTGCAGGACTTGTCTGAACAAGCTGCCAAGGAGTAATCTTTTCCTCGAAAGATGTTTCTCCAAGCACCTGAACACCTTCAACAACTTCAGGAATGTCAACAGGTGGTGTCGTGGGGGCTTCTGTTGCAGGTGGCGTCGTGGGAGCTTCTGTAACAGGCGGTATTACAGGGTCTTCTGTAATATCACCGCTGTTTCCTTTGTATTTACAGTCAGACATATCCTTTTCTGAACAAGTTGTACATACGATTGACATATCGTCAAACCAGATTTCATCGCCGTCCTGAGCGTTTCCTTCATACTGTGTACCTTCTGCATAATGGAATGACCACTCAACGTCCTCAAGATTCTCGGTTGGAGTAAATGTTCCTTTAAATGTCTGATACTTTGTAGAAAGCTGAGCGGCCTTGCCCCACTTACCGTCCATATGAGGACCGTTAACCATTTCATCGCCATCGAGGACAAAATAATTCTCATCTCCGCTTTTAGTAGCAATCTGTGAGCAAAGCTCCATACCGTTTCTTTTTGCCTTGGCCTTGAAGCTTACTTCATACGTATGGCCGGCCTTGAAATAAAGATTTCTGTGTCTTAACTGAAGATCCCACTTTTCTCGGTCGCCGCCCTCACCACTATTAATAACGATGTGTAAAGCGCCGTCCTCGATTTCAAAATACTGCTCTGCAGGACTTGTCTGAACAATCTGCCACGGAGTAATCTTTTCCTCAAAAGATGTTTCTCCTAACACCTGCGTAACAGGATCGTCAATAGCAACAGCATTGGCAACAGTAGGTGCCAGCATTGCTGCCGCCATAAGACTTGCGGCTATTGCCCTCGTAAAATTTTTCTTTTTCATTTTTAAAACCCTCCCATATTTTGGTTTTCCCATTATTTAGTACATCGTAAACCGTGCTCTAATTTACGACATACTATATTATTATTATATCACGCTATTATCTAAATGTAAATAACTTTTGTCAATTTCGTTTAAATATACAAAGCTAAAACGCACAATATGTCAATTTTAGCCATATAAAATTTATATAGCAAAACTTGCTCAAAAAATGTGACCTTTTAGGGGTCTCGTGCGTTATATATATGAAGGCGAACAAAACTTATCACATTATTTCAGGAAATACCATTCAACAATTATAATTATAAGAAAATATCTTGACATTATTTTCAAAAAAAGTTATAATATAAAAGCAGAAAATAAAACTGTGGTTCTCTAAAAACCGGAACACGATCGGAATTTCGTACATGACAAATATCAGTTGCAAGGTTTGGCAACGAAGCAAATGATATTTGTCATAGAAATTCAGCCGTGAGGGAGGTTTTTAGAGGTTTCCAACTGTCAAATGCAGACCGAAAGGAGAGTATGATATTTGAGATTTCAATTGGGTGATACAATTTGTGCGGATGGCGAACTTTATCAAGTCGTCGGCAGAATTACGTACAAAAATGTAAATGATGGCTGCTGCTGGGATGAATACCGTCTTTTTTCAGAAAAAAACGGTTCTGAACACTGGCTTTCCGTAGACGATGTCTATAAGGAATATTCCATATGGGAAATGGTACGTGTACCTGACCGTTCAGGATATCACTGGAGTGACCACGGAACGGAAGTTGTCGTTTCCTGCGACGGTAATGTAGACGTAGAACGCGGCGACCGTGCAGAATTTACGGAATATGAGGATGAAACAGAAGAAAAGATTATCTCCACTGAAATATGGAGTGACGGCACAGAACACTCCAGCGGATACTATCTTGATCCCCACGAATTCTGGCACGTTCGAAGTAATCCGCTTCCCCGTACAGCAATAAACAGAAACAGCAATACAAAAAAATCAGGCGGAGGATGTATTATAACGCTTGTAATTATGTTCTTCATTTTACCTAATATATTCGATTTATTAGGCGGCATCCATATAACTTCTACTATTTCAAAATATCTGAAAAAGAATGAAAGTTATACTTATGTGACATCAATCACAGGAAATGAAAAACAATCAGCCGATGTATACCGTGCACCTTCAGGCTATACGATTGATACCACCGCAAAGGATATTATCAATGCTATTGAAGGCTATACGGAGTATGTTCAGCAGGATGATGATACCGAGGCAGAGGGCGCAATTGCCATTCTGACCGAAAAAGAGTATTGTCTGATATATAAATCCATTGACGATACGGTACTTGTACAGATTTCAAACCGTAAATATGCGTACACCACTGATGACGACCTCTATCAGGGTACATCCCGTGCAAGAAGCTACTACAGACGTTTCTACTATACAAAGGGATATTTCGCAGATGATTCAGATTACAGCGGCAAGTACACATCACCTTACAGTACATATGACGGCGGTACCATTGATTACTCGTCTACAAACACTTACAACAGTTATTCCGACAGCATCCGTCAGAGCAGTATTTCTGCACGTTCATCATCTGGCGGCGGTCTAAGCGGCGGTAAATAAATTCAGGAGGATTATATTATGGATTTTTTAATGGATATTTTAGAAGTTGCGATTTATTCCTGTTTAGGAATTGTATTAATGATGTTCGGTAATTTTCTTATCGACCTCATTATCCCCTGCTCTTTCCCTGAGGAAATCAAGCGCGGCAACAGAGCTGTAGGCTTTGTATCAGCAGGCACAAACATCGGTGTCGGCATACTGCTTAAAGCGGCTATTGCTTCTCCTGCAGCGGCTGAGTCTGCAAAGGAAACTCTTTTAAGCGGTCTTTCAGGAAGCATTCTGTACTTTATTATCGGTATCGTATTCTTTATGCTTGGTTATCTTGTTATCCGTTTCTTTAACAAGCAGTACAACCTCAATGAAGAAGTCGGCAGCGGAAATATGGCTGCAGGTATTATGGTTGCAGGTATCTTCATCGGTCTTGCTATTGTAATCAGCGGAGTGATTGTATAACCTGAATTTCTATGAAGAACTATCGTTTATTAATGCTGACAACACTGATGATTTCAGGCTGTTCTATGGTCTATGAGTTGATTATCAGTGCTGTTAGTTCCTATCTCGTTGGAAATTCCACATTACAGTATTCAATTACAATTGGTTTGTATATGTGCGCTCTGGGCATTGGTTCATTTCTTTCAAAATTTATCCGAAAGAATTTGTTCAACTGGTTTGCAAATGTGGAGATAGGTATTGGTATTGTGGGAGGATTAAGTTCCTTGACTCTTTTCCTCGCAAATCTGTATCTTGATTCATATGAGATTGTAATGTATCTGGAGATTATTGTCATAGGTACTCTTGCAGGCCTTGAAATTCCCCTTTTGACGCGTATTATCGAGGAGGACAGAAAAGATTTGCGAGTGACAATTTCTTCGATTTTCTCTTTCGACTATATCGGAGGTCTTATAGGCTCAATTGCCTTTCCTATGCTTCTTCTCCCACACCTGGGATATTTTGCAACAGCATTTCTTGTAGGTTCTCTCAACTTGCTTGCAGCTGTTCTGATTATATTCAGATATCACAACAGGCTAAAATATCAGCGCTTGTACAGATTTGCTTCTGTCGGCTTGCTGCTTTGTATGATGAGCGGTATGCTGTTTGCTGAAAATGCAGGCAATGCCGTTGAAAATGGTCTGTATCGTGATACTGTTATCCTTCGTAAACAGACTGAATATCAAAAAATAGTTATGACTCGTCACAAGGATGATATGCGTCTTTACCTTGACGGAAACTGTCAGTTTTCTTCACTGGATGAATACCGCTATCATGAGGCACTGGTACATATTCCAATGGCATATGCAAAAAATCAGGAAAATATACTTATTCTTGGGGGCGGCGATGGTCTTGCCGCAAGGGAGCTTCTGAAATATCCCGACACGAAAATTACCCTTGTCGATCTTGATAGTCAGATGACAGACCTTTGCAGTGAACATCCCCATATCTCACAGCTGAACGAAGGCGCATTGGATAATGAGCGTGTAACGATATTAAATATGGAGGCATATGAGTATCTCGAAAACTGTGAGGAGAAGTATGATGTAATTCTTGTGGATCTCCCCGATCCAAATAACGAATCTCTGAGCAAGCTTTATACAAACGTTTTTTATCGTCTCTGCAAGCAACATCTTGCGGAGGGTGGAATTCTCAACGTACAGTCAACCAGCCCGTACTATGCAGCTGATGCTTTCTGGTGCATAAACCAGACAATAAAAAGCGAATTGACCGACGTTATACCGTATCACCTGCAGGTTCCTGCTTTTGGTGACTGGGGATTCAATATGGCTGCTGATATGCCCCTTGAACAGCAGCACCAGCTTTTACAGGATACCAATTATCTGACTCAGGATAATCTCCCGTCTTTATTTATGTTCGGAAAAGACGAAATATCAGAAAAAGTGTCAATCAATCAGCTGACAAAGCCTGTGCTTATTCAGTATTACAATGAAGCTGTCCGCAATTGGGAGTAACTCAATTGTGGTATAAAAAGCACGTCAAAGCCATATATTATGGTTTTGACGTGCTTTTTTCTGTCAGTTATGCAAAATTGATATATTTACCTTTCCAACGGAAGCTCAGATATATCTATTAATCCGGCATTAGCCTTCTGAATGACAATCGCATCATCTGCTGTTATACCCGCTTTTCCGTTTACATCCGCGTTTATAGCACCCTGTTCTGAAAGGCCGTATTTATCAGGGTTTCCTATAGACTGGAAAACTGAGGCAGCATCAGCCATTGTCACTGTTCCGTCGCAGTTAGCGTCGCCGTATAATACAGTGGTAGTTTCTCTTTCTATTCTTGACATAACAGACGCTGTAAGGAAAATCATAGCGGCATTTCCGTAGATTGTATTTTCATTTGTGGTCCATTCTGCATCACTGTCCATATAGCATTTACCGTCGTATTTTGATAAATGTCGATTATCGTAATAGTTTGTACCTTCCGTCACATATCCGTCAGGACAGCTGTAAGGGTCTGTTTTGGCAGTCTTGGAATAAATTCCGCTGTATATATTCTTTACGGAATTTTCGCCGTGTCCCGAAACGTATGAAAATGAAATCGGGTTTACGCCAAGCATATAATTGAATGCACTTTCGTTGGAGAGTATTACTTCCTCAGGGATTGCATCCTTACCCTCGGTAAGCATACTTCCGAGAATAAGCGTCATTGTACTTTGATTTATAACCTGATTTGAACCCCACCAGTAACCCCAGTCAGGATAGTCTGTACCCCAGTTTTCATAGCCGAGAATACGCTTGCGCCAGGGAACAAACTGCCCAAATACTGTTGAAATTTTATCGTTGATATCCTGGTTATTGTACATATAATGGAAAAATCCAAGAAAAGAACGTCCGTGAGAGCTGTACCCGACAGAAGCTCCTGTAAAGCATTTTACTATATTTTCAGCTTCACAGTTTGCAATGAGATAATCCTCATATTCCTTCCCGTCTGTACCTGCCTCCGTAACTGCACGATACAACGCACCTGCCGCCCAGAATGTACTGCGGTCAAGCTCCTCTTGCTTATACGTGTAAGTTCTGTTAGCCGCACCTATGGAAGGATGCTGTTTGTTATCTGGGTTTGTAACCCATTTCCAGGCACGTTTTGAAGTTTCAAGGCATTGCTCTGCAAAATCAGCATAGGCAGGAATATCTTTATATACTATATAAGCGTGAGCAAGCATAGCGCACATTTCAGCTGTTGCCATATGTGAGCGTAAATCCCTTTCAGTTTCGGGGGAATTGTGATCAGAACTCTGATAAAGGGTATCTTCCAGATATATTACCCCGTCCTTATAGTTTGCTGCAACATAGAATGAACCGTCTTTGCTTTCGTGTTCAAGCTTCAGGAGCATATCAATTTCCCACTTCATTTCGCTGAGAATAGCAGGAGCATCAACATAACGGTCGCTGGACTTGTCAGATTCGGGAATATCAAGTGCCATATTTTCCATTACATCGGGATACAGGTCATAGGCAAGGAGAAGATTTTCAAGTGATGTAGCACCTGGTGACGTATATTTCCCGTAATCTCCTGCATCATACCAGCCCTGTGAAACGTCATATGTTTCGGCTTCGGAATTATTTCGGTCAGACCAGCGTTTTACAGCTACATCGTCGGGGTGGAGGTTTTCACGGGCAAATTTACCTACATATTTCTCCTCGATGTCGATACCCTGCCTCTGATGATAATAGTATTTTCCCATATCGCTGAACAGGTTATCATATACATCATCAGCAATTCTGAATTTTACAGATGTAAGGGTATCTGTAGCAAGCATATTGGCTATATCATAGGGAGAACAAACAGAATCATCCAGATTTGCATCGGGAACACGTATATAATAAGTGCCTTTTTCTGTAACGTCGTCAAAATTTATGATATGAACGGATTCGCCTGAAAGGTGATCGTTTTCAATAGCGTCGGAAAGAGTATCGGTATACACAACCTCGTTCGTATCAGCATTTACAAGTTCCCATTTTTTGCCGTTGAGTGAACCAAATTTTGCAAAATAGCTGATACGGGCAGTTTTGCGTCCTTTGCAGGAATATCCCACCTGATTTACCTTTATAAAAGGATACTGTCGTTCATCATCGGGTGAGCTTATTTTAACATTGCGGAATGATACGGTATTGTCCTTTTTAACTGCACTAACAGCGATTTTCCACAAGTTATGAATGTCAAATCCAGATTCGGGAAAAGCATCCACAAGTTCTTTAATAGGAAGTGAAAAAGCTGTCCATTCAGTACCTGCCATTGTAGACTTGTATTTTTCGATATCATTCCAGTAAATTGTCACATTTTCTCCATGCGAGTTTGAAGATAAACCGATTTTAAAGCTTAATGTCTCTGAGCTGTTGCTTTTAGCCTCAAAAGTGAGAATGCCGTTTTCGTAGTACTGGCTTATATCAGAGGTATTCCAACCTGTATTCGGGAGGATATTTTCACCGCCCCAGCTTCTGGTAGTCCAGAGGTTTTCTCCGTTATTGTCAACAAGTATCGTCTGCAGCTGATAATCGGGTGTTTCCTCTACATTTGCGCCATTTACAAATGCGGGAGCAATAGAGGTCAGAGTAAGAGCTGCGCTCATTGCAAGGGTGGTTATTCTTTTATATGGTTTAATCATAATAATCAACTCCTGTAAAAGTATAGTTATATTATACCATAACTTTTCAAGTAATTGAAGTTTATTTTGTGAATTATTAATATGAGTTAATCATATTCCACTCTGATTATATCAAAAAATGGAGCGGCTATTTGTCCGCTCCATTTTGCAATCTTTTCACCATTTTAGCTCTATCCAGTGTTGCCTATAGTAAGAGCATCTTTGGTATCATTTAGTTTACGCCTTCAACGGAAGCTCGGATATGTCTATCAATC
Source organism: Ruminococcus sp. (assembly GCA_045531615.1). Lineage (GTDB taxonomy): Bacteria > Bacillota > Clostridia > Oscillospirales > Ruminococcaceae > Ruminococcus. The sequence continues at coordinate 5,471 of JAZSEJ010000039.1, read as the reverse complement.
CGGCATTAGCCTTCTGAATGACAATCGCATCATCTGCTGTTATACCCGCTTTTCCGTTTACATCTGCATTTATAGCACCCTGTTCTGAAAGGCCGTATTTATCAGGATTTCCTATAGACTGGAAAACTGAGGCAGCATCAGCCATACTTACAATTCCGTCACAGTTAGCGTCGCCGTAAAGGGTTGCTGAGGGTGTCTCTGAGGGGTCAGTAGGTGATGTAGTTGGTTCTGTTTTATCCTGTTCACCTGTGTTTTCGTATTCATATATAACTTCTATCTTTTTATATTCTACAGCAATTACATCTTCGACATCTGCCTCAGCCTTTTCGGATGCATCCCACCATTTTTGCAGCTCAATTTTACCGTCTGCAACAACAGCGTTTACAATTTCTTCCTCATCGTCAACAGTTTTTGTAAGTGTGCCATCAAACTCAACAGAAGCAAAGGAGTTTTTGCCAAGAGGCAAATTATAGCTCTTTGAAGTCCAGAAATCATTGCCGTCTTCATCAACAGCATTGATACATACAGCACAGCCTGCTGTTGCCCAGCTTGAACCTGCACTTGATGTAACATCGCCTGTGATATCAATTCTTACAAGATGTTCAGGGTCAGAAATTGGTACTTCAACATAGCCGTTTTTATTAATCATGTTTTCTATATTTTCAAATGTTTCTGTCTTGTATGTGAATTTATCGGGATTATAAAGTTCAAGTCCCTCAAAATCAGATGCGTCATCTGTAATAACAACCATTGATGCGGAATAAGCAGGAAGCTCAACATTAACTACGTTATCCTTTATATCATCAACAATTTTTATAAGTTTGATTTCAGCAGAATCGCCGCATACAGCGTAAACAGCAGCAGCCTCATATGTAGCATTGGCATTTTTAAGGTTAATTACTGCATTTTCAGCATTTTCAAGGTCTTTATTTGTAATCATAGCTGTTACAGTACCCTGGTCATCGCCCTTTATAGAGGCATAAGCGCTTGCAAGGGAAACGTCATCTGTCTTTGTGGGGACGAGCATATCACCGAAAGAGCTACCCTTTCCGTCATAATTTGTGTAGAGGTTAATAGCCGAAGCCTGATAGTTATTGCAGCCCCACTTTGTAGCGAGATAAACCTCAGCATCTGCAAAACATCCGAGAGCCTCAGCCTGTGCAATTGTACCGCTTACGTTATCGCCGCCAAAGTCGTACTCTGTAATAGCAAGCTTTGTGCCTGGGTAGTATGTATCAATTGACTTCTGAACATTTGGGAGGATAGGAAGATCCTGCTGGAACCATTGACCGATCCAGCTATCCTCAACGAATCCTTCTTCATAGAGAGTACGGACAGACTGCATTCTTGCCTCTGCACAAGCAACGTGAGAGGAATCGTTACACTGATTTACACGGCAATCGCCCTGCATTTCTGTATAGTAGTGAATATCCAGAACATCAAGGAGTCTTACGCCTGCTTCTTCTGATGCCCTGTTCATCTGGTCAAGGTAGCAGTCAAGATACCAGTGATAGTTGTTTTCTTTCTTGATATTCTCCCATTCATCAGAAGAATCATCATCTGCAAGATTAGAATATGCTGAATATCCGAAAAGTGCAGGTCCGAAGATTTCAGCCTTAGGGTCAAGCTTCTTTACAGATGTAGCCAGCTCAATGGACTTATCTGCAAGCTCCTGAATTGTTACATTATTTGGGTGAATTCTGCTGTGAGTGTGGTGCCATAATGCAGGTTCATTGTCAAGGCTGTAGCCCTGAATGCCTGTGGGAGATGTTGAATCGCCAAGCATATTGATGATATAATTAACATATTCATCCATATAAACCTTGCCATCAGTAAGGTCAGGAGTTTCATCAAATGGAGCATTTTTTGTAAACAGCACTTCATTCCAACGGTCAGAAGGTGCAGCCTCCTCCTCGGTAACAGTACCGTCCTTATCGGCAGAAGCATAACCTGCCATTTGGAGAGTTGTCATTTTGTAGGGAACATTATTTTTTGCAGCAACCTCAGAAAGAACCTTGACACAGTCAGCAGGCTCATCAGAATTTGAAAGGTTGTTGTCAGAGCTGTGTTTCCAGTCAGAACCTGCATTTGACGCATTGTTTTCCCAGTTGTAGGCAGTCATTCTGTTACCGCCCTGACGATATGCAGTTGCAGTAATCTTATTTACATCAATACCATACTGGTTTACACCATAGATATAGGGACTGATTGTTTTTTTCTCAGCGCCGAGATCAATATTAATATTCATTTTATATGCTTCCTCAGCATTAGCAGCTGAAAAGGGAGCAGTAAGAGCAGTTGCCACAACCATAACAGCTGCAAGAAGTGATGTACATTTCTTCATAAGTTATTCCTCCTCAGAAATAATCGAATTATTATTATCCCATAATTCTGCCTGTGGTACAGGAGTTGATTTTTCAGCGGATTTTGAACGGAAAGGACCACGTGAATACATATCAATAAACAAATCGTGAAATCTTATATACCTTGAAATTGATTTTGCTATTACAAGCAGACAAGTCAAAGGCGTATTATGTCCGTAACCATAAATTATAGTAGGAGTATCAGTAATATCGGCTGATACACGCCATACAATTCCCAGTCTGTCGAGGTTGTCCATAATCTTTTTTACCCGTTCAACAGGCAAATCAACTTGTTTGGAGATATACTCCAGCGACTGCATTCTGTTACGATAGCAGCTGCCGAGATAGTGAATAATATTGATTGTATCTCTGTTTGCAAGGGTCTGAAAAAGATAAATCATATTATCGCAGACCTCTGTATAAGAATCAACTCCGTTTTCGGGTATCTTAACAAAGCAACAATATTTCAAATCGTCGTTAAGTCTTGCAATAGAACATTCGTTGTCTGTTTTCAGCTCGGCATAAGTTTCAAGTTCAAGATGTTCAGGATATTTAGCAACTGACAGCGTATAATCATTAAAAGCTGAGATAGCTGCATAGTATAGCCTCATAATTAAATCCGCACGTTCTTTTTCGGGAGTCTGTCTGATTTTCTCAGTGATAAGCTGCTCCAGATTGAGGTTAGGTTCTTCTTTTTTTATACCGAACAAAACATCAAGTGAAACGCCTAATATACCTGATATTTTAGGCAGAAGCTCCGAATCGGGCAAACTTCCGTTTTCCCATTTAGATACAGCCTGTGGGGTAACATTCAGCTTTGCAGCTAATTGTCCCTGTGTCATTCCGCAGGATTTTCTGTATTTCATTAAATTTTTACTGAATTGCAATTCCATTTTAACACCTCATAAGTCAACGGGTGATTGTTTTTAAAGAGATATTCCGGATTATCCCCTGTTGTATCTATTATAACACAATTTCCCGTTGTATGCAACCAATGATTTTTTTACAAAAAACAACTATCCGTTTATATTTCAAACACATTGTTGATATGTTACCTTCGAAAAAGTAATCTCACAGTTGATTCCCCACTATTTGCATAGTCGTATAGTGGGTTCTGTTTTGTGTGACGAATATAATTTATAGGCAACCTTTATGTAAACAGGCATTTTTTCAGCAAATAAATGCATATTTTTTAGGGGGTGACCTTTAATGTATTGTTTCAGCAGTACGCCCATTATTTGCTATAAGGAGAATTTCAATGAAAAAAGCAAAACAAAAAATCATCACAGGAGCGGTCTTTTCTGTCTGTGCAGCTATTTCTATCGTCGGCGGAAGTATAATCACTGATAAAGCCGAAGCCATTCCCACATCAATTATGGAAATATCCGAGGAAACACCCGTAATCGTCCTGGATGCAGGACATGGCGAATCAACATAAACCGAGTTCATAAAACTCACAGAAACTCATCTGTTCCTGTGAGTTTTTTCCTTTTCTCACTATTATTTCAGGGATTAGTATTACTGGTAAAAAAAGCAGCCTGCACAAATTGCACAGACTGCTTTGGGATATTACATAGAACATTTTATTTTTCGAAATGTCTACCTAACAGAATACAAATGAGTTTACTGATCCTGTGACTATTTTTCAGCTTAATTGTACTGAATTATGGTCTCATTCATATGCACCCTATAAATCCCGTTTAACAGGATTTATAGGGAATTGTATCAGCTTAACGACATTACTCTTTCAAAATGTCATTAAACATTTACTGCATAAATTCAGGATTACATTTCATCCTCTCTTTTTCTTCTGAGAGCAAAAGCTGCAGCAACTGCAATTGTCAGAATGAATACAGGAACAACCGTTCCGCCATCACCTGTCTTAGGAGCATCATCAGCCTTTGCAGTAGTCTTCTTGATAGTAGAAGTTGTTGTTGTAGTTGTAGTTGTTACGTTGGATTCAGTTGTAGTTGTTTCTGTTGTTGTAGGCTCAGTCTCTGTTACTGTTGTCGTTGTCTCTGTTGTTGTGGACTCAACCTCAGTTACTGTTGTCGTTGTCTCTGTTGTTGTAGACTCAACCTCAGTTACTGTTGTCGTTGTCTCTGTTGTTGTGAACTCAACCTCAGTTACTGTTGTCGTTGTTTCTGTCGTTGTAGGCTCAGTCTCAGTTACTGTTGTCGTTGTCTCTGTTGTTGTGGACTCAGCCTCTGTTACTGTTGTCGTTGTCTCTGTTGTTGTGGATTCGGTTGTTTTCTCAGTAGATGTTGTAACCTCGTTCTTTACTGCAGGAACAATGATTATTGCATCTGCATTACCTTCAATCTTACCATTAGTTATTGTAAATATAATATCATCAGAAGCTTTATATCCTTCAGGAGTATATTTTTCTCTGATAACATAATTACCGTCAGGAAGATTCTTGATAAATACTGAACCATTACCTGTTACCCACTCAAGACTTTCGCCATCGCTGATGAAATCTGTTGTATCATCAAAAGTAACGAAATCCTTATTAAACTTAATAGTTTCACCAAACTTATCAACACCGCTCAATTCAAGTACTGCACCGCTAACAGTTGTTCCATTAGTATCAACCTTGCTTATATTAACTTCGCCAAGCACTGCTTCGGGCTTTGTTGTAGTAGTTGTGGTTGTTTTCTCTTCTGTTGTAGTAGTTATCGTTTCAGTTGTTGTGGTGGCTGTCGTTTCCTTAGTTGTAGTAGTTGCTTCGGTTGTTGTAGTTGTGGTAGTTTCCTTTGTAGTTGGAGTTGTTGCTTCAACTGTAGTTGTGGTAGTAGGTGTTGTTGTTACAGGAACTCTCTCATCAACCATATCGATTGATTCAACAACCTTACCGTCAACCGTTACAACGCCGTTTTTAACCTCAAATATGATATCAGTTGCCTTAAGATAGCCATTTGGAGCAGCTTCTTCATGAAGTGTGTATGTACCATTTTCAACAATTACTATTGTACTTTCTGTTCCGCTGATCCATACAAGTGTTTCACCAACACCATTTATGAGATATCCGTTTTCTCCAACTTCAATTGAGTTCTTACCGAATGTAATCTTATTACCATCCTCATCAACACCTGTAAGTTCAAGTCT
>JAZSEJ010000101.1:0-74091 GCA_045531615.1 Ruminococcus sp. | reverse complement strand
GAAAAACCTGAATTTTGTTCCAAAATTGTGGGTGACCAATGGTCGCCCCTACACAAAATAACGCAATATAGCCAATTGTAGGGGAGAGCATTGCTCGCCCTTAAATAAAATATGCCTTTTTCTACAGACTGGGGCGGATATTATCCGCCAGCAGATTGTCCAAAAACCTGAATTTCGTTCCGAAATTGCGGGCGACCAATGGTCGCCCCTACACAAAACAACGCAATATAGCCAATTGTAGGGGCGAGCATTGCTCGCCCTTAAATAAAATATGCCTTTTTATACAGACTGGGGGCGGATAATATCCGCCCGCAATATCAATTTATCGCCGCACACGACATCTGTTGTGCAAATCCGACAAATGATACACCGTCGTTTTGTGCAACTATACAAACTTACAAAGAACTTCCAAAAACCTATTGACAAACACATAATTTTGTTCTACAATATAAGTAGAGATAAAATCAACTGCATATAAAAGCATATTTCAGTAAGGCTGTATGAGAATTAATTTGCTTTTTCTATTGCAAATCACTTGAAAATATGGTAAAATAAAGATAAGCCATAGATATGGCACAACACATTTTAAAAGGACGTGTGAAATATGTCTGTAAACTATGATGTAATTATAGCAGGCTGCGGTGTAGCAGGTCTGTATGCCGCTTTGAATCTCCCACAGGAGCTGAATATCCTCATTCTCTGCAAAAAGGATTTATCCCTCTGCAACTCAATGCTTGCACAGGGCGGAATTGCAGGCGTGTACAACTCAGAAACCGATAATATCCAGTATCACCAGAATGATACCCTCATTGCAGGAAGCTTCAAAAACAACGTAGATGCTGTTCATACACTTGTAAGCGAGGCTGCACAGGATATTGAGCGTATTATAGAACTTGGCGTAAACTTTGATAAAAACCCTGACGGTACATATCACCGTACACTTGAGGGCGGTCATAGTCACCACCGCGTATTCCACAAGGCTGATTCCACGGGCAAAGAGATAACTACGGCTCTTCTTGAAAACGTCCGTAAACTGCCTAATGTGACTATACTGGAAAATACCATTATGTGCGAAACAAGACGCACATATACAGGCTATTCCGCACTTTTAAAGGATATGGACGATAACTACTCCACAGTAAACTGCCACTTTATGATACTTGCAACAGGCGGTATAGGACGTGTGTACCAGTTTACTACAAACTCCGCTATTGCCACAGGCGACGGTATAACCTTTGCCTATGAAATGGGCGCAAAAATCAAGAATCTGAGCTACGTCCAGTTCCACCCCACGGCATTCAATAACCGTGCCACACGTGAGTGCTTCCTCATTTCAGAGGCTGTCCGCGGCGAGGGTGCATATCTCCTCAACTGCCACAAAGAGCGCTTTATGCACAACTACGATAAGCGTTTAGAGCTTGCTCCCCGCGATGTTGTGTCACATTCAATCGTCCTTGAATCGAGAAAGCAGAATTCCACCGATTTCTATCTTGATATAAGCTACAAGGACAGCGAATTCCTGAAAAAACGCTTCCCGATGATATACAAAAACCTCCTTGAACAGGGCTATGACCTGACAAAAGAGCCTGTGCCAATATTCCCCTGTCAGCATTACCTTATGGGCGGAATTGACGTTGACAGCAACTCAGAAACAACCCTGCCCAACCTCTATGCCTGCGGAGAATGCTCACATACAGGCGTTCACGGCAGCAACCGACTTGCAAGTAATTCTCTTCTTGAGGCTCTTGTATTCTCACGCAAAGCCGCTGAAAATATTATATCAAAGCTTGATACAGTTTCCGACAGCTTTGAGGAAGTAAGCTTTGACGCACATCTGGGCAATGACCACATACCTGCAGGTATCCGCACAGAAACAAGAAAGATTATGCAGAACAGCTATTTCGTAATCCCCGACAAGGAGGCCGCAGCAGAGGGTCTGAAACGTGTAACAGCTATCAGAAACGACCTTTTAAGCGGCAAATACGTGGTTGACGCTGACTATGTCCTTGCTAAGTCTATCGTGACTGTAGCTTATATTATTTTAAACGAGGTTATACAGTAAAGGAGAGTTTGATATGAAACTTTTACAATGCTATATTGACAATATAATCACCAATGCCCTTATGGAGGACATAAACTATATTGACGCTGCAGCGGATAATCTTATCCCACCTGAACACGAAAGCTCCGCATATTATGTTGCTAAGGACAGCGGAGTTGTCTGCGGAATTGAAATCGCAAAGCGAGTTTTCGAGCTTTCAGGTGAAAATGTGACCTTTAAAATCCTCATACCCGACGGCACAAAGGTGAAAAAGGGCGATATTATCGCTGAGCTGGAGGGAAGTACTCTGACTATGTTAAAGGGCGAAAGAACAGCTCTCAACATCTTACAGCATATGTCAGGAATTGCAACAGCTACAAATAAATGCGTTGAGCTTGTGGCAGGCACAAATGCCGCTGTTACCGATACAAGAAAGACACTTCCAGGGCTTCGTGCGCTGCAGAAATATGCCGTAACAGTAGGCGGCGGCAAAAATCACCGTTACAATCTCTCTGACGCGGCAATGCTGAAAGACAACCATATTGACGCATACGGCGGAATTACCGCAGCTGTAACGGCTCTCCGTGAAAAAATCGGTCATACGGTAAAAATCGAGGTTGAAGTCCGTACTCTCGACGAGCTGAAAGAGGCTCTTGCAAACAAAGTTGAGATTATTATGCTTGACAATATGTCCTGCGACGAGATGAAACAGGCTGTAGAGCTTACAAACGGCGCTGCACTCCTTGAAGCATCGGGAAATGTAACTGCTGAAAATATCCGCTCTGTAGCAGAAACAGGCGTAGATATAATCTCTCTCGGTGCGCTTACACATTCAGTAAAATGCTTTGATATTTCAATGAAGATTAAGAAGAAGTAAAAACAATCACAAAAACCGCATCCCAAAGGAGTAAATCAATCTGATATGAGCAGCGAAAACAATCGTAAACTAACTAAAGCAGAATTAAAAAGAAAAGAAGCATTTGAAAAACTGGCTGAGGGACTTGCAGCTGAGGGATACACACAAAAGATAATAAAGCTTAATTTTGTGGAAATAAATGTCCTCACACTTCTTATTGCAATACCCTTTATGCTCCCGTTTCTGGCAGCTTTCCTGCTTCTTGGCAATGATTTCACCACCGAAGGAGCAAAATCGTTTACAGCACTTATAGCATTTCTTGTATTGATAGTAGTCCACGAAGCACTGCACGGCATAGCCTTTTCGCGATTTGCAAGCGACGGCTGGAAATCCGTTTCTTTCGGATTCAACGCAAAATATTTCTGTCCCTACTGCAATTGCTTACAGCCACTAAAGAAAAAGCCAATGATTATATGTGCATTGGTGCCCACTATAGTGCTGGGATTCGGATTTGGAATAGCGGCAATAATCAGCGGCTCATCCCTTCTTCTGCTGATTTCATTCCTCAATATCGCAGGAGGCGGCGGTGATTTATTCATCGTCATGAAACTGCTCCTTTACAAGACAGAATGTAAGGATGTACTTTTCATCGATCACCCTTATGAAATAGGCACAGCTGTATTTGAAAGATAATTTTAAAGGACGTTCCATTGCGGAGCGTCCTTTTTGCATTCAAGCCAATAAGCATTACAATAAAAAACATATTTTTGTTACTGATAAAAATATTGTTGGTAAAATAATGTTTATATAATCTTAAAAGATATATACAAACCCAATTAATAATAAATATATGTGGATAATTGTTTGTATATATTGTATATTGACATTTAGTACATTTAAGTTGTATAATTGATACATACGATAATTAAATCGTATATCATATATATGTAACATATAAGTTGCATACACAACATTTATACATCTAAGGAGGACTTTATGAAAAACAATCTCAAACGAATTCTCGCTGCAGGAGCAAGTGCATTATTACTTTTACCTGTTATTCCCGGCGAAACAATCACATCTCCCTCAGTTATGAACGTTAGTGCCGCTATCAGCACAGGTATAGGTGACGGTCTCAGCTGGGAACTTACAAACAACAATAAGACACTTACTATTTCAGGAAGCGGAACAATGCTTGATTTCAGAAGTGCAAGCGCAGTACCGTGGAGAGGAAAGGCATCAGGAATTACAAAGGTTGTTCTTCCAAGCGGATTGAAGAATATCGGTGCTTATGCTTTTGCGAACTGCTCATCACTTAAGTTCATTACTATTCCTGATACTATTGAAAAAATCGGAGTTAATGCATTCTACAACTCAGGATTACAGATGGCTGATTTCAATATGACAAACAGAACAATTGACGAAACAGCTTTCTATAACACACCTTTCTACAGAAACAAATTCACAACTGAAGTTCACCCCCGCAGTAACAAGGGTGCTGCTGCAACAATGACAGGCAAACAGGTTGTTGTTAACATTTTTGTAAACGAAATTAGCGGCTATGTTAAGAATAAAACAAAAATAAAGAACAGTGATTCTTTTGAAATTGATCCCAATACAGAATTTACTTTTTACTACTCAACCCCCTATATAACGTCATCAGGTTACTATAGAGCTAAAAAAGAGGACATATCCCTTAACTTTGCTTCAAGCTTTGATAACAGCGGATCAATATCATCTTCCACAAGCTTCGCAAGCAATCGCGTAACATCTCTTGATGATTACAGATACTACAGCAAGACAAATTTCAAGGAATCAGAGCTTGTTAAAACAGGCACACGTAAATACCTTACTTCAACTGATATAAAGAACACTCTCAACACAGTTGACGCCGCACTTACAGACCTTGAAAATCAGGCTAAGGATTACAATAAGACTCTTGAATTCGTTACCAACAAGGCAGATACAAACTTTTTTATTACATACGATGCATGGGATGACACATTAAAAGCCTCTGATCCCAACTATGTATTTCCTCGCGGCACATCAGACGCTGTAAAAAAATCACTGATTAACGGTGAATTACACAGCGTTTTAGAGAATGGAATGTCAAATGTAATAACTGAAGATTCCCTGATAGCTCAGTTGAATTCAAAAATGAGCAAAAGTATTCTTAAGTCTGAAAATGCATCCACTTCTGAATACACAGAATATCTGAAAGATAAATACGATGCTGATGGTGTAGTATATCTTTATCATTTCAATACAGGTAAAAAGAATATTTATGAAACTCATATAGGTGAAACTTTATACCCAAGTACGGCTGACGAATTCTGTGCAATATATGACGGGACACAAGGTACTATGATGCACGAAATTCTTCACCTGTACGGAGCTATGGATTTCTATGACGGTAGCAGCGGTATGTCAGGCGAAATATCTGATAAACTCCTTTATAAATACACATATTCCTATTATGGAAAATCCGGTGAAATTATGATGGGGTCGCTTGGTAGTGATAAAATCGGTGCTGACACAGCATATCTTGTTGGTTTATCCGATACTGTACTCAAAGATACATTCAATATGCTGAATGGTAAAAACTACGCAATTGGTGATGTGAATATGGACGGAGTTGTAAATACTACTGACAGCACTCTTATCAGTAAATATAACAGATATAAGAACAATCTTTCATCTACCACAGCATTAACACCTTTACAGAAGGTTCTGGGCGAAATTGTTACTCCCTAACGATAATACCTAAGCACCAAAAGATTACTTTTCTTAATAAAAAAGGACGTTCCGATAAGGAGCGTCCTTTTTGCATATATAGCCTAAAACTCATAATACCTCGCATTCACCGCCTCGCAGAATGTCTTATCGTGTTCGACAATAAGCATTGAAGGCTTGCAGGCGATTATAAGCTCCTCCAGCTGTTTACGTGAATACACATCAAGGTAATTCAGCGGCTCGTCCCATATGTACAGATGTGCAGGAGTGCAAAGACTTGCAGCAATCATAACCTTTTTCTTCTGTCCGTCGCTGAAATCGGCAATATCCTTTTCAAACTGCTCCCTTGAAAAATCAAGCTTGCGAAGGATAGCCTTGAACAGGCTTTCATCAAAGCTATGAGCCGCCGCATAATCGGAGAGATTTCCCGATAGTCCTGAAAAATCCTGCGATATCCGCGATATTTTCAGTTGACGGTTCATTGTTATATCACCCGTGTGGGGAACATCCTCGCCGCAGATAAGCCTGATAATGCTTGTCTTTCCGCAGCCGTTTTTCCCCGAAAGAGCAAGAATTTCCCCCTCGCTTATATCAAAGGAAACGCCGCTGCAAATCGCCCTTTCATCATAGCTTACGGATAAATTTCTCACACTCAGCAGCTTTGTGCTGTGAAATTTCAACACAGGCAGTTTCAATGCCGCTGTTTTCTCAATATTTTTCAGAAGTCCCGACTTTTTCTCAATATCCGCTTCAATTCGGTTTTCCATAGCCTTTGATCGATTCATCAGCTTTTTTGATTTTCTCGCAACAGAACAACGCCTTGATATGGATTTTTCGGTTTTCGTGGGATCAAAGCCGATTTTCGTACTTTCAATTCTGTCGGAATGCTCTGCGGCACGACGGGCGGCGGCTTCAAGGCTTTTTATCTCCTTTTTCAGCCTGTCATTCTGGACAGCTTCAAAGTTATCCCTTGCTGCCTTATTTTTCTCCCAGGAGGAATAATTCCCCTGCTCAATCTCAATATTTGTCCTGTTGATTGACAGTACGTGGTCAATGCATTCATCAAGTACCGCACGGTCGTGGGATATGAGAATAAAGCCCTTTTTCCGCTTTAAATAGCGGCTTACAATTTCCCTCCCCTTTCGGTCAAGGTGATTTGTCGGTTCATCTATGAGCAAAAAGCAGTTTTCACGGAGAAAGAGCATAGCAAGCATAACCTTTGTCCTCTCCCCTCCTGAAAGCGTTGCAAATGGGCGATACAGCACATCGTCGCTTACTTCAAGGAGTGAAAGCTCCCTTACAAGCTCCCAGTTTTCAGCATTTGGGCATATTTCCTCAGCAAGAAACATAACAAGGGAGTTTTCATCAGCAACGGGAAAGGGGAAATATTCGAAATCAACGCTTGAAATAATTTTCCCGTTATATTCCTGTTCTCCCATAAGAAGCTTCATAAAGGTTGTCTTTCCCCTGCCGTTACGGCCTGTAAAGCCAAGTTTCCAATCCGTATCAATACGAAAGCTTACATTTTCAAAAATATTATCAGCACTTCCGTCATAGCCGAAAGTGAGATTTTCTACACTTATTACAGACATAATATAATACCTCCAGATAGTATAAAAATAGCCGCAGGATATACTGCGGCTCATAATTTATACGTCGGAAGCCCCGCAAGACAGCAGAATATAGCCGTCCCACGGAATGACTGTATTATATGAAAAGACCGTAATATTTCCTGCAGGGCATAACAAACCAGACGGTACTACCGTCACAAATTTATTCGCCCGATTAATTATTAGCAGGAAATTTTACGCATCTTTCCACCTCAATTCTTAATATTATACGCTAATTATATCATAACCTAAACTTTTTGTCAAGACTTAGCATAATCCTTTAAAGATAACTTTCCGCCTGTCGATACATAGGCATAATATCCGAGAATGCAGCTTGCATCAGAAGCATCTACACGAAAATCATTGTTGACATCTGCGGCAACCTCCTGTTTGGATGTAAAAAATGTTGATTCACCTATAGATTGTCTTGCATAAAATTCAAGAATACTGCTTGCATCAGATGAATCTATGGTGCCGCTTCCGTTTACATCTCCTAATGCTATTGTGGGAGCGGAGTTTATTGTTACAGCCTGTTTCTGTAAATTCGTTGTTTCAGCAACATCAAATGATACAATTCCAGGGTTGATATATCCATCAGGCAAATTTGTAAATTCAAGTGTGTACTTGCCAGCAGGCACATCGAAAACAGTAGCACCTGCCCTGGGAACATTTGGCACGCCGATGTTAATAATGTATTCCATGCCGGCAAGAATTTCTTTGCAGTCAGATGCTCCGTCTCTTGTGACAGTTCCGCTGTTAGTCTTGACTCTGTAATGCACCTCCGCATCAAATTTACGGCTGTTCTTTTCAACGTAAAATTCTATATTTCCATTTGCATCAGGCAGCGCCACTGTAAGACAAACACCGCTTGAAACAACTACTACAGAACTTGTGGTTTTCCTGTCGTTTTTCGGGTCACAGACGGAATTTTCAAATAGGAATGTACCGTCATCTCTGAATTGCGGATTATCTGATTCTGTAAATATATCTTTAAGATTCATAGTCCATTTGACATATTCCGTTGTTGTACTCTGATATTCCAGATCGTTCAAAAGGGAACTGCACAAGCCAACTTTGCTGTCAACACCGATACCGAGCTGACTAATGGGATTTTTAGGTGAAATTACTTTGAGTTTGCCTATCATATCCTTTTTGGAAAAATATTTATTACTGCCTTCGCCGACGTAATAATATCCCTCGCCATCTCTTGAACTCCACTTTGAATCAACAAATATACCTGCTTTATTTGCGGGAATTGTAAATGCTGTCGTTTCACCTGCATTTGTTGCAAGTATTTTCATCTGTTCACATTCAGCTGATTCGTATTTTCCTGAAAGCACTACATTTACATTGGGATCATATTTCACATATGAGGCGTATGACGTTAAAGCTCCGGGACGAGGTGAAATTGTATAATCACTTGCCATAACAGGCATATACGGCGAAACAAGGTCGCCGAAAGTTTTCATTGGAACTTCCCAATCAAAACTGTCAGTTATGCTTGAAACCATACTATTATCTTTATAAAAGAATTCATCGCCGCCTTTGTGGGTTTTTGCAAAAATTCCCACAGTTTGTCCTGCTGAATTTCTGATTGTTGCGCTGTAATATTCCATTGCTGCTCCGTTACTGTCAACACAGGTAAAATTCAGCATATTTCCGTGATTAAGAACTATGAACTTGCTTTTATTCATCGCCTCTTCTAAAATTCCGCCCAGACCTACTGAAAACGCATTGAAGTCAATACAATTAACAACAGCTGACGCTGAAATAATTAATGAAGCAATAACAGATACTATTTTTTTAAACAATAAAATCAACTCCAGTTACATTATTTGCGTTTTCATTATACCATAAATATGGATTAATTGCAACAGTTTTGTTTAGCACTCTTTTCGGTGGAGTGTTAGCACTCTAACTACGAGAGTGCTAAATTTCATTTTGTTTTCACAAAATCATTAGCAAACAAACATAAAACAGGGGTATTATAAATACATCGAAAGAGAAAGGACTGATTCCGATGGAACAGGTATATCACAAGTAAAACCGCATAGAATAAACATACGCAAATCACACAGATATTTTTTTGGAGGTAAATTATTATGATGTACGGAATGACACCATTCGCAAGAAACGCTTTCAGCATTTTCAACGCTCTCGATGACTTTGACAAGGACTTTTTCAGCGGCACTATGCCTATGAATACCTGCCGCACCGATATCCGCGACGCAGGAGATAAATATATTATGGAATCTGAGCTCCCGGGCTTTGAAAAGGAGGATATCAAAATTGATATCAACGGGGATTACCTCGTTATCTCCGCCGAGAAAAAGGCTGAAAAGGAGGATACTGCGGAAAATGGCAGATATATCCGCCGCGAGCGCACTGTAGGCTCTTTCAAGAGAAGCTTCGGCATCTCCGATGTAAACGCTGAGGAAATCACAGCGGAATACAAAAACGGCATACTCGTTATTGGTCTTCCCAAAAAGAAGCCTCAGGAGCCGCTTTCAAAAAGACTTGAAATTATGTAACTTATCTATCGGGCGGAGAAATCCGTCCGATTTTATTATTCATTGAATTTAATGGCGTCTATCTTCAAATTATAGCCATCATATACAAAATTTACATCAATTGTACTTAAAACGCCATAATCGTCATAACAACCAATAACCATATACGTATCATCATTGACCTTTGCAAAAATCTTTTTATCCATTAAATTAAATGCAGCTGCTTTTGGTGCATATCGGATATACAAACCATTTTCCGTTTCTTTAAACTTTCCGCTGTTTTTATCAATTAATCCGCTGTATCCGTTGTTTATGCAATTATCAGTCATATAGCTGCGGATATAGTTTTCAACATCTGCAATTGAATTAAATCCGCTTTCTGTCACTTTTACATAGAGCTGACCGCTCTCATCAGTAAAATTATCATCCATATCACATTCAAATTCCGGACCATTTGACATAATTTGTTGAATAAAATCAAGAGCATATAAGCTATCTGACATCCTTATCGTCACTTCATCAGAGAATTCTTCTCTCAGTTCTTCATCTGACAATTCTGTCACTGCCGACTGTGTAGGCTCGACTTTACTGCCCTGACTTACAACTACCTTTACAGTGCTTCCTATTGATATATGCGTATCAGGCTGTACATCCTGTGCTATAATTATACCTGCTTCATAATCTTCGCTATATTCATAGCTATCTGCAACAACTGTGAAATAATCACTGTAATCTTTTTCAACGTCACTGATAGATTTTCCGATAAGTTCGGGCATTTCCACCTTTTCGCTGTCATTTTCGTAAACTGCTGTAGTAACTGATATTACACTTTCTGTTGTAGCTGATGATTCTGCTGTTGTGGATGTTTCAACTGAAGCTATAGGCGGATTATCGGGGATATTCGGCACTCTTTCTTTTCCGTTGAACAGCGTCATAATTCCTATGGTACTTCCCAAAATCACGGCAAAACACGCTGCCGATGTAAGCCAGGGATTGCCATACCACGGCATATTGCGGATTACCTCAACTTTTTCCTGCTCACTGTTTTCTGTGATGTTTTCATTAATATCATTCTGTCTCATCTTCAATTTCTCCTCACACTTTGCGTTAATTCTCTTTAATGTTGCTTTATCGGGTACGGGATATTTTTTTGCTATTTCGCTTATCTTCATATCGTCAACCTCCGTAAGTTCCCGAAGGAAATCATAGTTTCTGTCATTCATAGCAATTCACCTTTCCATACTCTTTTTCAAGGATTTGTCTTATTCGCTTTCTTGCGCGGACACTCCTTTTCTGTACAGCCCCTACGGACATAACCATTTTTTCGGCTATATCGCTTAATTTTAAACCGTAAAAATACTGCCATACGATAATTCTGGAGTCAGGTTCTCCTAATGAATCCACAATTTCCCATAATCGCTGTCTGAATGCCTTTTTATCTAAGTCGTCACAGGGATTTTCCGTTGTTTTAAGTATTACCCCTTCGTCGGAATCCGTTGATATTGTGTTATTCATGCGGTATGCTGTACTATTATATGTATTTATTGCGATACGCTTGGCAATTACCGAAATATATGCCTTTAATGTGCCTTTGCGGCTGTCATAGCCGTGAATTTCCGTGAACAGCTCAACGAATACATCGCTGACACAGTCCTCGATGTCCTCATTACTGCATAAATCTCTGAGCTTGTCAGCAACAACGGCATAGACGTATCTGCCGTATGTTTCTATTAACAGGCTATGGGCTTTTTTCGGATTCTTTTCAAGCATATCAACAATCTTTTCTTCGTTCATAAAATTCCCCCGTTCATTTTTTCAAATTCTGAATTATTTTCCTTATACTTATACATTCAAACGAGAAAGCAAAAACGGACACGAAAATCAAATATTTTTTTATTTTAATTATTGCATTCGGTTTTGTTCCTTTTTTTGCCCTCTATATATACATTCAAATGAGAAAGCAAAAACGGACACGAAAATGAAATATTTTTTTATTTTAATTATTACATTCGGTTTGGTTCCTTTTTTGCCCTCTATATATACATTCAAACGAGAAGGCAAAAACGGACACGAAAATGCGATATTTTTTTATTTTAACAAAAAAGGACGGATATTCCGTCCCAGATTGTCCAAAAACCTGAATTTCGTTCCGAAATTGTGGGCGACCAATGGTCGCCCCTACAAGAATATAACATAAAATAGACGAAAAATAATTACGAATTACACATCAATTCATAATTATACAGGTGCTATGGCAGGAATGAAATTCCGCACTATAAAATATACGCCGAATAAGCCCAGTACTGTAAACCATATCCACGGTTTTCGGGGTAGTATCTTTATCTTTTTGCCGAAAACATCAGCCAAAAGCTCGATATACAGGCACAGAAGCAACAAAGCTATAAAGGGCAGAGAGGCATTATTCCTGAATGCAAGGAGAAAATCTCCATTCAGCATCGCCCTTACACTTCGGGTATTTCCGCAGCCAGGACAATAGATACCTGTAAGCACATAAAAGGTACATACTCCGAGATGATGAGATATTCCCAGTATCTGCTCCTTGAAAATATAAGCTAAAATAACTGCCGTGGGAGCTGCTACTGCCACGGCAATTTTCATTTTCTTATTCATTGATTACATCATATTCATAAAGATTGCTGAAACCTCAGCAGCCTTATCCATATAAGACTGAAGGCTGTCGCCCATTGCAGCACCGAGAATTGCATTAACTATAGAAATTACTGTTCCGATAGCACCGCAGATAATACCTGCAAGAGCCTGTGAGCCGCCTTCGCTGCCCTTCTTCTTTACAAGTATACCGAAAACAATACCGAGAATACCGCAGATTGCTCCGATAGGTGTGCAGCAGCAGCCAACTACGATTGATACAATACCAAGTACCATTGCAGCGATTGCCATACCGTTACCGCCCTTGGACTGGTTTGCGTCAAACTGATTGTAAACTGCATCAGGCTGTACATAGTCGTTGGACTGTGTGAAGTCTGTATTAAAGTTATCTGCAGGAACTTCGTTGTTCTCCACATTGTTTACGTTGTTGAATTCATCCATTTGATTATCCTCCAATAAATTATTGATATTATAGTATGGCATATATAATGCCTATATTGACATTTTATCACATTTTTTTATGGTTGTCAATATATAATGCGACGTTTTTGCTTTTCATGGCAATTTTCGTCTTATTCAACAATAATTTTTCCGCCCTTCCAGTTCTCAAAGACGTATTTTTCCATTGCTTTATCTCCTGCAACATTGGAGAAAACATCGCCGTCAATGTACATAAAGTCAACGGGGTATTCTGTGCCGCTTGCTGCGTCCTCGGGGACTTTAAGATAGAATGTTACAACATCACCGTTAAGTCCGTAGTCGGCATCGAATATCTCTGTGAAAAAGATACTGCCAAGCTTATTTGTAATGAGGTACTCTGTCTTATTATCTACCCACTCCATTGCTACGCTGCCTGCGTTATATTCAGATGCTTCGCCCATTTTCTTGCGGACCAAGCGTTCCTCAGCGTTCATCATTTCAGGAATAAGCTCCTCGGGATATGTTATGTGGAAGCCGCACATATTCCAGGCTGCCTCGGCATTTTCAATGGCGATTGTTACCTCTGCAACTTCGCCTGCCTTTACTGTGGTATCCTTTATGGAAAGTCTGGGGCCGTCTGAGGCTGCCTCTACAGCCTCAGTAGGAGCTGCTGTAGGTGCCTCTGTGGGTTTATCATATCTGATTATGCTGTTTTCACCGGTTCCCTCTGAGGTCTTTTTATCGTCGCTGCAGGATGCCATTGACATCATTGCAGCAATCGCTGTAACTGCTGCGAATATTCTGCTGAATTTCATTTTCAATTCTCCTTCTTTCTTCCCTCTGCCTTTATTTCGTTATCCTTTACGCTTAATACAATTTCACTTATATCATAGCCCTGATTTATGATGATATCTGCAACTATATCCTCGATATCCTGACGGATTACGCGGCGGATATCTCTTGCGCCATAGGGCTTTCCGTATGCCCTTTCAGCTATAAGCTCCAGCACCTCTCTGTCATATGTGAGGACTATATCCTTTTCGCTGAGAGGTTCTTTCATCTCGTCAAGCATAAGTGCAGCTATATCTGCAAAATCAGCCTTTGTAAGCTGTCTGAATACAACAACCTCGTCAATTCGGCTGATAAACTCGGGGCGGAGGAACTCGCGGAGTCCTTTCATTGCCTTATCAGCGGAAATTTCGTTTTCTGTACGGTTGAAACCTACGCCGATGCTCTTATCTGTAGAGCCTGCATTTGAGGTCATACAGATTATTGTGTTTTCGAAGTTAACTGTTCTACCGTGAGCGTCGTCTATTTTACCCTCGTCGAGAATCTGCATAAGGATATTCATTACATCGGGGTGAGCTTTTTCAATTTCATCAAAGAGAATTACAGAATATGGCTTTCTGCGGACTTTTTCTGTAAGCTGTCCTGCTTCGTCATATCCCACGTATCCGGGAGGTGAACCTATCATACGTGCCACTGAATGCTTTTCCATATATTCCGTCATATCAAGGCGGATAAGCGGCTCTGTGGAATCAAAAAGCTCCTCTGAGATAGCCTTTACAAGCTCAGTTTTACCTACGCCTGTAGGGCCTACGAATATAAATGACGCAGGGCGGCGGCGCTTGCTCAGCTGCACTCTTGTACGCTTTATTGCCTTTGTAAGCACGGATACTGCCTCATCCTGTCCTACTACACGCTTTTTAAGCGCTTCTTCAAGACGGGCAATTTTGAGGAACTCCGTTTCCGCAATTTTGCTTGCGGGAATTCCTGTCCACAGCTCTACAACCTTTGTCACATCCGCTTCTGTTACCTGTATATCGGCAACCTTTTCAGCAAGCTCCTTTTCCTTTGTCTGAATCTGAATAAGCTTTCCGCGCATTTCTGCAATTGCTTCATAGTCAGGCTCAGCTTCCTCGGACATACTCTGTATCATATCCTCAAGAACCTTGATTTCCTTGATTATTTTTGAATGGTCACCAAGCTCAGTTGAACGTATGCTCGCATATGCGCAGCTTTCATCCACAAGGTCGATTGCCTTGTCGGGGAGGAAACGGTCTGTGATGTATCGCTCTGAAAGCACTGCACAGACACGGATAAGATAATCCGATATGTGTACTCTGTGATATGCTTCGTAATACTTCTTTATACCCGAAAGAACAGCCACTGTATCCTCTATTGTAGGCTCCTCTACTGTAACAGGCTGGAAACGTCGTTCAAGGGCGGAATCCTTTTCAATGTATTTTCTGTACTCGCCGAAAGTTGTAGCACCGATAACCTGAACCTCACCTCTTGAAAGGGCAGGTTTGAGGATATTTGCCGCATTCATTGAGCCTTCGGAGTCGCCTGCTCCCACAAGATTATGCACCTCGTCAATAAAGAGGATAACATTGCCCTCGCTCTTAACCTCGTCTACAAGTCCCTTTACTCGGCTTTCAAACTGGCCGCGGAACTGTGTGCCTGCCACAAGGGCGGTAAGGTCAAGGAGGTATACCTTTTTATCAGCAAGGTTGAATGGAACATCTCCTGCGGCTATACGCTGGGCTATACCCTCGGCTATGGCTGTTTTACCAACACCAGGCTCACCGATAAGGCAGGGATTGTTCTTTGTACGGCGAGAGAGAATCTGCACTACTCGCGCAATTTCCTTATCTCTGCCTATGATATTGTCAAGCTTTCCGTCAGCAGCTTTCTGTGAAAGATTTGTACAATAGCTGCTGAGGAATCGAAGCTCCTTTTTCTTCTTATCCTTTTTGTCCTTTTTATCCTTGGATTTCTTTTCAGCCTTATTGTCACTGTCATCGGAAATAGACTCTACTTCCTGGAAATCACCAATTCCGCCGAACATCTTTGACATAAAATCAGGCATTATCCCTGAGCCGCCCATTTCAAAAGCGTCGCCGTCAAGGAGATTTGTCATATGCTCTGAAATCTGCTCCATTTCCTCATCGGAAATGCCAAGTTTTTCCATATACTCGGAAATCTGTGGTATATTTGACTCCTTGGCGCAGGTCAGACAATATCCCTCGTTTTTCTTTTCGTTGCCCTTCATTGATGTTATAAATACAACAGCAGGTCGCTTGTTGCATTTGCAGCACATTATCATCTGTCATTTTCCTCCCGTTAAATCAATATCATATTTACCCTATAATTATAGTAACTGAATGTTACAATGTTACAGCTTCATTGCAAAATCATATAAATATTTGAACACATAAGATTTATCAACAACGTCATTGTTGAAGAAAAGCATTGCGTTATCGCCTGTTACAGCCGATAATCTTACACCTACAGCAACTGCGAATACCAGTACAACTGCGGAAAGAATACCGAATACGCCGCCCATAATATGAGAAGCAACTCCGATTGTTTCCACGCTCTTTCTTCCGAAAAATGCATTTATACCGCATACAAAGCCAAGTGCAGCAATTCCGAAGATTATCAGGAATGCTGTAAGCTTTCCGATAACACTATATGCAGGTGCAACATAATTTTCTGAAATGTACATAGCAGACGCGTGAATACGGTCGGAATCACGCATCATAGGAATAAGCTCTGCCATACCACTGCTGTCATTCCTGATAAGTGAACCTGCTGTTTCAGAGGCATACTTGTTGAGTGAACGTGATACAATATCGCTGATTACAACAGCATATCCCTCGCGAATTTTTTCAAGAAGCACTTCCTTTTCATCAACGGAACGTCCGTTGATATTGTTAAGATAATTCGCTACCGCTTCTTCAATATTTTCTGTGGAATCAAGAGCCTTTCCAAGCTTATCTTTGTTGATATTCAGGCTATAGCCCATATTGCTCAGATAATTGGCATACATATCTGTAAATGTATCTTCATCAAGATGACTTGATATCTTCTTTGCATTGCTTTCATTTACCATATTTCCGCTTACTGTATCAGCTACAGCACCGCTTAAAGCATATGAGAGTAGTGCTGCTAATACAATACCAACAAAACCGAAAGCGCTTTTTGTAACACCCTTTTTACTGCCTATAAATATGCATATAAGTACAATTGCAGCTGCAATTACATCATAAAACCATCCAAACTGAGATCCCATATCTTTTTACCTCAACTTTCATAATTAATTCTGTCGATTTTATCAAATCCTTTAAGAAATACATAGCCGTCTGTTCTCGAAAATCCCGTATAGGAATCGCTAATCTGTGCTGTAGACCTCAGACCACCGTCGAAATCATAAGCAACTACGGAATCCTGCGTCATAATGTACGCAAGTCCTCCCTGTACTGCAACATCCACAAGGGGAGTCTCGAAACTAAGCTCCAGCGGCTCCTTGCCATTTCCGTTGAATAGTGCTGCTGTGTATTTTCTTGTATCATCGCTGTTTATAATAACTGCGGATTTGCCGTTTTCACAGGCACCTCCTGCAAATTCACCGTCATAGTGGTACATAGAGGTTATATTGCCGTTTTCATCAACATAACCACAGGCATCAATGCCTATAAGAGCTGCGCCGCCGCTGAAACCGCAGACCTGAACTCCTGCGGTATCAAGTCCGTTAGAAGTCCATTTTTCGGTTTTCTCCGTAAAGGCTACTTCCTGCACCGAAGTTACAAGAGAGCCGTTTTCAGCGTATATGTAGCTGATAACACAGCCTTTGCTTTCATCTGTAAAGCATATATCGCTTACTCTTTCAACACATCTGCGGTTATATATACGTTCACCATCACGGTTGTATACATTGATTTCACAATCATAATTCTGAGATGTAGTTACCACCGCAGTATAGCCCTCAGCACTGAGACGAACAAACATAATATTTTCTGTAAAATTCTTTGTGTAGATAATATCGTTCCTATCCTCAACGCTGAAACGGTAGCCGCGGCTTTCGTAAAGGAGTATACGCTCCCCTGCTGTATTCATTATAGCATTTGAATAAGCGTGCTGACGCTTTTTGATAAGTCCGCCTTCCTCGCTGTAAAAATACACACTTGCATCGCTGAGTACACAAAGCATATTCTCTGTACAAGCTGCCTGAAAGCTTTCGCTGTCGCTTATTTCAATGGGGAAATTACCCTCTGCAAGACGGCCATCATTGACAATTGTGGTGTACTGCTTACCCAGACCGCGGAGCTTGGGAAGCCATATTTCATAGGTGACAATTATCACCGCCGCTATTACCAATACAATAAATATAATGATAAAGCGTATTAAATTCTTTTTTCGTTTTTGCCTTTTCTTTTTTTCAACTATGTCGTCGGTTTCGTACATAGGCATAATAAAATTCCTCCGTATTACCGATTAATTATGGGAACCTCTAAAAACCTCCCTCACGGCTGAATTTCTATGACAAATATCATTTGCTTCGTTGCCAAACCTTGCAATACATCAAGTATTACTGCGGTTTGTCGCCTTGCAACTGATATTTGTCATATACGAAATTCTGCTCGTGTTCCGGTTTTTAGAGAACCCCTTTTGAGATCCCTTATTTTCTTTTTTTATCACGTACTATATATCTTTATCTGTAAATCTCAATAAAACACTTTATTAAGATAAAGCCCGTGAGCCATAGCAGTCCTGCCTGCTCTGAGCCTGTCTTTTGCTTCAAGGATAGCAGGTATATCATCGGGGGAAATCCGCCCTTCGCTTACATCCATAAGCGTTCCTGCAATTATCCTAATCATATTATACAGAAAACCGTCGCCTTTTACAAGTATTATCACAGAAGTTCCATTATTTTCTATTTCAAGAGAATAAATTGTTCGCACAGTTGTGGAAACAGATGTACAGTCAGCACAAAAGGAAGCAAAGTCGTGAGTGCCGACAAGGTGGGCAGCTGCCTTTCTTGCGGCATCAATATCAAACTTTCTGCGGTAATGATAGGCAAGGTCAGCGCCAAAAGGGTCTTTGGATTCGCTGCAGTGCATCTTGTAAATATACTCCTTGCCCTTACAGTCAAATCTTGCGTGGAAATCGAGGGGAGCGTCCTCACAGCTGAGAATTGATATATCATCAGGCAGCTCGCCGTTTACTCCCCTGCAAAAACCGATAGTCCGTATATTACTTTCCGTCTTTACATTAAAGCAGAACTCATTGGCGTGAACTCCTGTATCTGTCCTTGAACAGCCGATAATCGTCACAGGCTCGTTAAGCACCTTTGATACTGCCTTTTCCAGCACTGCCTGAACGGTAATTGCGTTGTTCTGCCGCTGAAAGCCGTGGTAATTAGTCCCCCTGTATGCTGTCAGGACTTTCAGATTTCTCATCCTTTTCCTCCGTATCTTCCATACTTTCAGATATTTCTGCTTTCACAGCATCCTCAGCCGCTTCAGTTTTCTCTGGCTCATCAACTTCAAGGGGAATATTTGCGGCAAAACCAAGGTCATTTACAGCCTTTGTATCGCCTAAATCCTCCATCTTGCCGTTATCTGCGGAAAGCTTTACTGGCTCAGCTGTAATTTTATTTTTCTTCTTTTTATCGATAAAGGCAAATACTATAAAGAGGAGAAGTGCACCGCCGCTTGCAATAACTCCCACAACAAAGCCTTCGGGAGTGTATTTCAGTTCAATTTCGTGCTGTCCTGCAGGAGCTTCAACTCCGAGCATAGCATCGAATACATCAAATGTATCAGCCTTTACGCCGTCAATATATACACTCCAGCCCTTTTCGTAGGGAATTGAGAAATAAAGTACTCCGCTCTTTTCAGCGTTGATATTTCCCTTGATTCTTGTATCTGAAAAATCTGTGATTTCAAGCTGTTCATCAGCAAGTCTTTCATACATCTGTGCGAATACTTCCTCATTGATTGCATATCCCACAAATGTAAAGTAGCCGCTTGTTGCATCATCTTCATAGTAAAGAGTTGCTGTCGCTGTGCCGTCTGACTGAATATCACCCATAGGGAATGATATAGAATAGCCGCTTGAAGATATACCTGTCTCAACATTTTCGGCATTGTTTTTTACATCGATTGTCTTTATACCTCTGCCCTCAAGATAGCCATAGAGGTAGCCTCCGTCAACACCAGCAAAGGAGAAATCCGAGTTTGCAGACTTTTCCTTGTCAGTGATGTTGTATCTGTATTCGCCATAACTGTCCTTTAATGTGTCTACATTATTATGCGATGCCATAGTAACAGGCTGAGCTGTGAAAAGGTCAAGATCAAGTCCTGAAGCCTTTTTCATAATAGAATTCTGGAATTCGAAGGGGTTTCTATGATCTTTTGCGTCTACCCTTGTCACTTCTCTGTTCATCATAAAGCCCAGAGAAAGAGGATACTTGTTCTCATATAGATTTACGGAATTTGATGACTCAACAGGCTCTAAAAATGCAGAGCAGCTGTTCATTGTTCCAAGCTTGGATATAACGTATTTCATTCCTAATATTGAATTTACAACAGGAGTTGCTGTACGATAGTAATAGCGGTTTCCTGCATCTGAACCATACATACCAAGATTTCGGATAAATCTTGTTACAGAAACGTTAGCCGATGATGAGAACTGAGAAATTCCTCTATAGCCATAAAGCGCACTATCGTTGAGAGTGTATGTCGATGTCATTTCGGCACGATAAAACAGCGGATTTTCGCGGTTTTCCATTTTCTCAATAACATTCTGAACATCCTCGTTATATGAGGGATAGCTGCCATAGTCGGAGCTTCCTACAGTATCAACGCCAATAACGGAATTAGCTGACATTTCCATAACAATAGCAATTGTAACCATAATATTGAGGACAGCTCTGTGCATAGCCTTATCCTTAATGGGGATAAACTTCATACAAATAAATATAAGTACATATGCGCCTGTTATGATAAGTGAACTTTTAAGCTCTGCGTCATTGATGTCGAATGTTTTATCAGCAGCCTTGGCTGAAAGGTAACACATATACACAATTGCTCCCGGACCTATTACAAGCAGGAGCAGCTGATATAATTTTATGTCCTTTTTAGTCATAATATCATATGCGCGATAAGCTATTACCACAAGAACAAAACTGAATATAAACGAATATCTGTAAGGCAGCTGATTTGTTACGTGGTAGCCGTGCCATATGAAGTTAAGCTGATTCATATTGCAGCTTACTGCAATAAGTGCAAGAAGAAGCACTGCGGAAATCTTTTCACGGATTTTTATGCCTGCCGCAAAGAGGAATACGCCTATAAGCGCTATTGCAAGCATACCGCAGGCAAAGTTAGGAAGTCCCTCCTTTGAGGTGGGTGGGCTGTAGGAAAGAAGATTTGCAAATAAATCAGGCCACTTGTTTTCCCATACAACTTCCTTGGGAAATTCATTGTTTACGCCATATGTCAGCTGTAAAGCCTTATATGCAGGGAGAAGTATAAATCCTCCGAGCGCTATGCCGATAACAGATGAACGGAAAATAAGCCACAATCTGTTGAAAAATGCCTTGAAGCCCTGCCATTCGATTATTGCAGAGGCAGCAAACATAAATATTGTGAATATACAAGTGAAAAATCCTATATAATAATTTGTTATAAGAGATAAAGCAAGTGCTATTGTATACAGCTTCCACTTTTTTTCACGGCACATTGCCACAACTCCCAGCATTACAAGAGGGAAAATAGCAATTGTGTCAAACCACATTACATTCCAGTAATATCCCAGCATATAGCTGCAAAGAGCATACATAAGAGAAAATCCGACAATGGATAAATCTTTTCTGCCGAAAGTATATCTCAGGAAACAGCTGAAAAATGCTCCGCAGAAGCCGATTTTCGCAGCAAGAAAATACATAAGCGCCTCACGGGCGTGAGCCTCGTCAAAGAATATCGACATCCAGTTAAGTGGGCTTGCAGCATAGTAGGCTATGAGAGCAATGAAGTTTGTGCCTATACCGTTATCCCAAGAATAGAGAAATGAACCGCCTGTAAGAAGCTTTTCCCTCAGTACACGGAAAAATGGGAAATACTGGTGCCATAGGTCAACAACAAGGAACTGCTGCGCTCCCGATTCCTGCAATTTACCGTCGGTAAACCACAGCATATGGATATCTTCCTTATGAAATGCAATAAGCATAATCACGAAAGGGATAATAAAGGAAAGGAAGAAATAAAGTATTCCCTTTTCGTACAAAATATTCAATATTTTATTATTTTTCAGTTCCCCGAAATTTACAGCAGATTTGCTGCTTTTATTTTCCACAATTAATCATCCTTTCAGGCTGTCATTTCATAATTATACCAATTACAATATTTGTTGCGTAAAAAATAACGGATATCCCAAGAGCAATATAATCCCTTGGAGCTGATTTAAGCTGTCTGAGCCTTGTTCTGCCCTCGCCTCCGCGGTAACAGCGGCATTCCATAGCCGTTGCAAGCTCGTCTGCTCGTCTGAATGAGGATATAAACAGCGGTACAAGTATAGCAACCATATTTTTTGCCCTTGTCATAAAGCTTCCGCTGTCGATTTCGGCACCCCTTGCCTTCTGCGCTGACATAATCTTCTCCGTTTCCTCAATAAGAGTAGGTATAAATCGGAGTGCAATAGACATCATCATAGCCAACTCGTGAACAGGCAGCTTCACCTTTTTTAAAGGGGATAAAAGCCGTTCAATCGCGTCTGTCAGCGTTATAGGCGATGTTGTGTATGTCAGCAGAGAACTTCCCATGATAAGAAGAATTATTCTGACAAACATAAATACACTTATACTTATAGCCTCGTTTGTTATTTCTATAAATTTCCACTTAAAAATCACATCGCCGCTTTTTACGAATACAAGGTTGAAAAATGCCGTAAGAAAAAGAAACGGCAGCAGCGGCTTAATGGATTTCAGAAACATTTTCAGCGGTATCTTTGAAAGAAATATCGCTATGAGGGTAAATACCGCACCTACGCCAAGACATATGATATGGTCGCCAGCAAAGAGCATAAGAATGTATATAAGTGTTATAACTATCTTGAATCGTGGGTCAAGGCGGTGTATGATGCTGTCGCCCGGGAAGTACTGTCCTATTGTTATATCTTTGAGCATATCAGACACCTCCCCTTTCGGAAAGCTTTTTCAGCAGAAGATTTTTTGCATACTCCATAGTATAAACATCCTTGCCGAAATCCAGTCCCTGCTCTTTAAGCTTTAAAAATACCCTTGTTATCTGAGGTACATCAAGCCCTATCTGCGATATTTCCTCTGCACGGGCGAAAACCTTTTCCGTTTCGTCATAGCAGAAAAGCTTTGACTTGTTCATAACGAGTATTTTGTCCGCAAAGCCTGCGATATCTTCCATACTGTGGGATACAATAAGAATAGTATTCTTCGTCCTCTCGTGGTAGCGCTTTATATGCCCCAGTATCTTATCACGGCCTGCAGGGTCAAGTCCTGCTGTAGGCTCGTCAAGGATAAGCACACGAGGATTCATCGCCATAACACCGGCAATGGCAACACGGCGCTTCTGACCGCCTGAAAGCTCAAAAGGAGAACGTTTAAGAAGCTCCTCTTTAAGCCCTAAATCGTGAGCCGTTTCAAGTATACGGCGCTTTATTTCCGCCTCGTCAAGTCCCATATTCTTTGGACCGTAGGCAATATCCTTGTAAACCGTTTCCTCAAATATCTGATATTCGGGATACTGGAAAACAAGTCCCACTTTAAATCTTACATCGCGGATTTTCTTCTTGTCTGCCCATATATCCTCACCGTCAAGAAGAACCCTGCCCGAGGTAGGCTTGAGCAGACCGTTGAAATGCTGTATAAGCGTTGATTTTCCCGAGCCTGTATGCCCCATAACGCCTATCATTTCACCCTCATCTATTTTAAGATTGACATTATCCACAGCTGTTTTCTGAAATGGTGAACCCTCACTGTAGATGTATGTCAGTTCCTGTGTTTCAAGAATAGCCAATTTTTACTCCCTTTCAAAAAGACCTTTTATAGCTTCAGCACATTCTTCCTCGCTGATTATATCCTGCGGTACGTCATATCCTGCCTTTCGCAGCTCCCAGACAAGTTCCGTAACCTGCGGCACATCAAGACCGATAGCCTTAACCTGCTCCACGTGGGAAAATACGGCTTTCGGGGTATCGTCAAGTATGACATTTCCCTTATCCATAACCACAACGCGGTTACACTGTGCCGCCTCATCCATATAGTGGGTAATAAGCACAATAGTGATGCCGTATTCGCGATTCATACGCTTTATAACCGCCATTACCTCTTTTCTTCCCTGTGGGTCAAGCATAGCCGTAGGCTCATCGAGAATGATGCATTTCGGCTTCATCGCGATAATTCCCGCAATGGCAATACGCTGTTTCTGACCACCTGAAAGCTGTGCAGGCGAATGATGACGATACTCATACATATTTACGTCTTTCAGCGCCTCATCAACACGCTTGCGCATTTCCTCATAAGGTACGCCCAGATTTTCAAGGGCAAAAGCAACATCCTCCTCAACAACAGATGATACTATCTGATTATCGGGATTCTGGAATACCATACCTGCACGGCAGCGCAGGTCAAAAATCTTCTCCTCATCGGCTGTACTGATACCGTCAACAGTTACAGTTCCCGATGTGGGGAGAAGAATACCGTTTATATGCTTGGCAAGAGTGGACTTTCCCGAGCCGTTATGCCCGAGAACAGCCATAAACTCGCCTTCTTTTATTTCAAGGTTGATATTGTTCAGCACCTGTACGGGAGTTTCATCCTCCTCCGCAGGGTAACTGAAACAAAGATTTTCAATTTCAATAATATTTTTCATTTTTATCCTTTATGTGTAGGGGCGGATATTATCCGCCCGAAATTTCAGAACGAAATTTATGGCAAACGCAAAAAATGCGTTCCTAATATGTTCTATTGTTATTTTGTACGCAAACCACGGGCGGATAATATCCGCCCCTGCAAAATAACGACAGTCACCCATTTGCTAATGGCTCCCCTCGCCCTTAGCTATGAACAGTATCTCGGGCAGGACAGATGTCAGCGGGAACTCCCCGCCCATATTGCTGTAGAGCCGCAGGGTAAAGTCATACCCGTTGATTTTACAGGCAGTCCGATTTCGTCAAAGGTTACATTTCCACCGAATTTATCCGTCAGCACAGAGCCGAGGATATATCCCATAACCGACGGCGAAAGTCCTGTTGTGTAGCTGTTTATAAGGAAAAACAGCGGATTGTCCGAAAGCACTCCCGAACAGAGCTTTACAAGGTCATAGACGCAGTTTTCGAGCTTCCATACTTCACCGCCAGGGCCTCGTCCATAGCTTGGGGGGTCCATAATTACAGCGTCATACTTTCTGCCGCGGCGTATTTCACGGGCGATAAATTTTTCACAATCATCCACAATCCAACGTATGGGCTTATCAGAAAGCCCCGATGCTGCAGCGTTTTCTCTCGCCCACTGCACCATACCCTTAGAGGCGTCAACGTGGCATACAGACGCACCTGCTTCTGCACAGGCAAGAGTAGCTCCACCTGTGTATGCAAAGAGATTAAGCACGCTTATTTCTCTGCCTGCATTGCGAATCTTATCAGCCATATAATCCCAGTTTACCGCCTGTTCGGGGAATAATCCCGTATGCTTGAAGCCTGTAGGCTTTATATTAAATGTGAGATTTTTATAGTTTATCTGCCAGCCGTCAGGAAGTGAACGTCTGAACTCCCATTTGCCGCCGCCCTGATTTGAACGGTGATAGTGGCCGTCAGCGAATTTCCAGCCTGACTCTCTTTTCTCCGTTTTCCATATAATCTGCGGGTCGGGGCGGACAAGGGTGATATCACCCCATTTTTCAAGCTTTTCGCCCTCCGAGGTGTCAAGTATAATATAATCGCGCCAATTATTTGCTGTTCTCAAATTTAAAACATCCTTTATTAATTATTAGGTTTCCTATTCTGAAAGCTGCTCCCTTATGGTATCAGCAAGCTGTAAAGCCATTGTATTTATGGCAGAAAAATCTCTGCCCTCAATGCGTATACGTATTACAGGCTCTGCACCTGTTTCGCGAACGATAACACGTCCCTCATCGCCGAGCATACTCTCAAATTCGTCAATCAGACTGGTGATTGTGCGGTTATTCTTCCACACCTCACGATATCTTTTCTCAATGGGTACATTGAGCATAACCTGCGGACACTTCTCGATAATTTCCGCAAGCTCACTCATCTTCTTTTCCGAAGACTTCATAGCCTCCAGAAGCTTTATAGCCGTAAGCTGACCGTCAGCTGATGGCATATCATAGGGAAAAAGTATATGTCCCGAGGGGTCGCCGCCAATGCTGAAATCGCATTCAAGCATACGGCGCATCATAGCTCTCTCTCCCGTAGGAGCAGCCGCTGTACCGATGCCTCTTTCCTTTGCAAAGCGGATAAGCCCCATATTATTGGCGTGTGTCACAAGTATGGAATTGTTGTGGAGCGTCCCCTGCTCCTGCATATACATAGCACAGGCCGCAATAATAACATCGCCGTCCACAAGACAACCATTTTCGTCAACGGCAAGACAGCGTTCACCGCCACCGTCAAAGGCAACTCCGCAATCAAGCTTATTATCAGCCACATATTCCATAAGGGTATCTATTCTTGTACTTCCGCTGGTATTTATATTTGTACCGTCGGGAGTATTCCCAAGCATAGACACTTCCGCACCAAGCTTTGTGAAGATTTGCTCCGCTGTATGAGATGCACAGCCATTTGCACAGTCTATGGCAATTTTAAGTCCGCTTAAATCAGCGGATGCAATTTCAAGAATATGCTCAATATACTCATTAACAGCATTTTCACAGCGTGATATGCTGCCATAGCGTTTCAGCTGAACAGGCTCAATTTCATCGGGAACGTCAAGGATAAGCCTTTCAATTTCCTCCTCGCGGTCATCGCGTAAGCGGTAGCCGTATGATGAAAACAGCTTTATACCGTTGAATTCAGCACCTACGTGAGAGGCTGTTATCATAATACCGCCCTGTGCCTCACGGCGTTTGATAAGCCACGCAAGAGCAGCGGTAGGAACCTCGCCCAGAAGCTCCACATCAGCGCCTGCAGAGCAAAGACCTGCACATACAGCAGCTTCTATAGTATCAGCGGAATGGCGGATATCTCTTGCTATAAGGATTTTCGTACTGCCGTTTGAAGCAGCCATAAGCTTAGCCACAGCTCTGCCAATCTGTATAGCAAGCTCGCAGGTTATCTCCGTAACCGCAAGACCTCTTATTCCGTTTTTTCCGAATATTCTTCCCATTGAAATCACCTCGTTTTCTCTTTTGCGCCTTTAGCCGTTAGACTATAGCTATTAGTTATTCACGACATTCTGTCGTGCGGACTGCCAAAAGCAGCCCCTACAAATCAACGTGCTGCTTATAATTCACCGCACCTATCGGCTAATGGCTAAAAGCTAAAGACTATATATAGCTATTATCCTGCAATTCGCAAAAATTTTTTCTATAGAATCATAACATCTTTCACTTGTTGTACCGTTATATCTGTTATACACCCTTATCCTGCCCTCCTCGCGGACGCAGAACACGGTATGTATGGTAGAAAGGAACGGTCTGCCCGTCCAGGATGACAGTATAAAGGCATTTCCTGCCGAATTTATATCACATCTGCGGCTTTGTATGCCAAAATGCTTCAATGCCCTTCCTATGCAGAAAGGATTACAGCCAAAAAGCCCGAAAAGCACTGAATATCTGAACATAAATTTCGCCACAGCCTTTACAGCATGCGGTTTTCCAAAATATTCAAGGGCATTGCATACGGATATTACCTCACAGCCGTTAAAGCTCATAGGGAATAATCCATAGCGTATCTTTGCAACATCTCCCATATTCTGCCCGTTTATCATAATCTTAGCTGTCCCTCATCTGTAGCAGTCTGCTGTTCAGGGGGAAGTATACCAAGATGCTCATAAGCAAGCCGTGTAGCAACTCTGCCCCTGGGTGTACGTCCAAGAAATCCCAGCTGCATAAGGAAAGGCTCGCACACATCTTCAATAGTAACAGCTTCTTCGCCTATAGCCGCCGCAAGGGTTTCAAGTCCCACAGGGCCGCCGCCGTATCCCTTTATAATCATAGAAAGCATACGTCTGTCAAGGCTGTCAAGTCCCAGTCTGTCGATTTCAAGGCGGCTGAGAGCAATTGAAGCTATCTCCTTCGTTATACTGCCATTTCCCATAACATCGGCAAAATCGCGGACTCTTTTCAGCAGACGGTTTGCAATACGTGGTGTACCTCTTGCCCTGCCTGCGATTTCCTCAGCACCGTCAGCCTCACAGGGAATCCCCAGTATCATCGCGCTTCTGCGGACGATATCAGTAAGCTGCTCAGTATTATAAAGCTCCAGTCGCTCAATAACGCCGAAACGGTCACGAAGAGGTGCAGAAAGCTGTCCTGCACGGGTAGTAGCACCGATAAGGGTAAACGGACGTAAATCCATACGAATAGACCGTGCAGAGGGGCCTTTGCCGATAATAATATCAATAACCCTGTCCTCAAGGGCAGGATAAAGAAGCTCCTCTACAGGCCGCGATAGACGGTGTATTTCATCAATAAAAAGCACATCGTTGTCATTGAGACCTGTCAGCAAAGATACAAGGTCGCCGGGTTTCTCAATTGCAGGACCTGTTGTCACACGGAGATTTACGCCAAGCTCGTGAGCTATAATTGAAGAAAGCGTAGTCTTTCCCAATCCGGGAGGGCCATACAGCAAAACGTGGTCAAGAGGCTCTCCCCTGCCCTTTGCCGCCTTGATATAGACAGCAATTTTCTCCTTGACCTTATCCTGTCCGATATATTCATTAAGGCTCTGGGGGCGGAGAGTAATCTCCGCCTCGCCATCCCCTGCTATATTTTCGGGAGACATCACGTTAAAATTACCGTTAAAGCCTCCTGCAGCAAATTCCATATCTTCTGTGTGTATCAAATCAGTTCTCCTTTTGTTAAAGCCGTTAATAGTTAGCTAATAGCTATTAGCTTTTTTATACGATAGCTAAATGCTAACGACTGTCATTTCGTGTAGGGGCGGATATTATCCGCCCGCAATTTCGGTACGAAATTCGCTAATGGCTAAGATCTAAAGGCTAAAAGCTTTATTAACTATTAACGCTCAAAATAACGCTTTTTGCGGACATAGAAAGCGTCCGTAACCTTAGCGGCCTTTCTGCCCATATCCTCCTCCATTGAGATGAAGCAAAGGTTATCTCCGGCCTTTGTATAGCGTGAGAGGTATTTTGAAAGAGGCACAAAGAGCTTTCTTGTACTTCCTATCATATCAACAACCATAAGAAGCTGAGGCTTTTCACAGCCCTTGACCATTTCAAGGATGTATGCCGCGTCAACATTATCCTGCTTTGCGAAGAATTTGCTGGCAGCCTTTGTGATATATCCCATAGTCCTCTCACAGCGGCGATAATCGATAATTTCCTCCTCGTTGTAGGAAATAGCCTTAATACGGAGATTACGCGCAATCATAAGGATACTCTTCATCTCCTGAGATGAGAACTCCTTACCGTAGGAATTAGGATTAAGTACAGCAGAAGCTGACTGTATCAGGTCAAAAAGTCTGAGACAATTGATTTTGTAGTAGTCAACATATCTTTTAGCAAACTGCTGCAAAGCTCTGTGACTTGAGAAAAAGGGAATAAATACTTCACCGTTGGGATTTTTAATGGTGATAAGCTCAAGCTGTATTCCGCCTTCTTCTCTGCTGCGTTCCTGTCTTACAGGATTTTTGCAGATAACATAAACATCGCTTTTAATAAGCGTCTGCAAGAACAAAGAGCGTTTTGACGGATCTGTTATTGCCGCTTTGAGCAGTTCATCGAGATTCATCATAAGAATTTCGTCCTTTCAAATGAAATAAAATAAATAATAAATAATATAAATACTGAGGTTATTCGTGAGAAGCCATAATTCTGAGAGCTTCCTTTATAAGCTCCTGCGTACCGAGGGAGGGGTCAAGCCTGCGAAGTACAGCCGCCGCCTCGCCCTGGGAATATCCAAGCACCATAAGTGCTTCCAGAGCCTCTCCAGCCGCCGAGGGAGTGCCTGCCATACCCGAGGGGATTGCCCCTGTCGATGTATCTGCTGCAGTTCCGCCGAAAGCATCGGAAGAAATTTTATCCTTTAATTCCAGCACAATACGCTGAGCTGTTTTTGTACCAATACCCTTTGTTCGGGTAAGAGTTTTACTGTCACCCGAAGCCACAGTAAAAGCAAACTGCTCCGTGTTCAGGTCAGAGAGAATAGCCGTAGCCGCTTTAGGACCTACACCCGAAACGGATATAAGCAGGCGGAAACAGTTCAGCTCCTGCATATCAGCAAAACCGAACAGTTCAACACCGTCCTCTCTCACAGCAAGGTGAGTATAGAGCATAACCTCGCTGCCCGTATCACCAAGCTTCATTACTGTATTATACGATGTACGGCAGCCATAGCCCACACCGTTACATTCAACAACGGCAAAGCCTGTTTCTTTATGGACAAGCCTGCCTCTTACGCTATAAATCATATATTACCTCTGTACTATCCTAAATCAGACCATCTTACCGTATGCCCGTGACAAATTGCAATTGCAAGAGCGTCCGCAGCGTCATCGGGACGGGGAATGCACGCAAGTCCGAGGAGATTTTTTGTCATCTCCATAACCTGCTGTTTTTCGGCTTTTCCGTAGCCTACCACAGCGGATTTCACCTGTAATGGGGTATATTCATAAACGGGTACACCTCTTTTTGCCGCCGAAAGAACGGTAACACCCCTTGACTGTGCAACATCTATGGCTGTTTTCTGGTTTGTGGTAAAGAACAGCTTTTCGATTGCCATACAATCGGGGTGGAATTTTTCAAAAATGAATTCAATATCCGTATGTATGTCATTCAGCCGCTTTGTAAAGGGAGTGTGCGCCTCTGTAAGGACAGCGCCGTATTCCACGGGAGTAAATTTTCTTCCGTCGTAGTCAACTACACCGAATCCCACGATTGCATAACCGGGATCAATGCCCAATATTCTTATGTTTTTCATACCTATTTCCGTTTCAGGAGATACAACATCCCATAATATTTCATATTACTTATTATTATACCACAAACCATAGTACTATTGCAATATCCTTTTTATATAAAAATAATAAAATTTTATGGTTACTATGCTTAAGGCGGCAATGTAGAAATATATATGAAATTGTCGAAAAAACTGAATTTCGCTCCGAAATTCCCGATAAAACATCATATTTTATGTTAAATAATAAAAATATATCAAAAACAGCAAAAATTGTGTCCGTTTTTTCCTTTTTTACTCGAATGTATTATATAGAGGAACAAATATAATCAGACGTAATAATTAAAATAAAAAAATATTGCATTTTCGTGTCCGTTTTTTGCTCCTCATTTGAATGTATATATAGAGGGCAAAATAAACACCCCATAATATTGCTCCCCAAGCTTCATATAATTCTTCAAGAGTTAGTTTGTGGAGCAATATAGACCGCATTATGATTTTTCCGCAAAACATTGACAAATGCCATATTTCTGTGATATAATAAAAATGTATGCAGAAACGACGATTACAGAAAGGAAAATTAATATGATACTTCTTGACGAATTAAGACTTGAACTGGTAGGCTGCCGTAAGGAAATGGAAGAGCTTGCAGATGTTCTCAGCATAAAGGCATCACAGGAGCGTATTGAAGTGCTCAACGCAGAAACCGCAAAGGACGGCTTCTGGGACGATTTAGAGAACTCCCAGAAAGTTTTACAGGAAACAAAGGCTCTGGAGCGTAAAATCGAGAAATACAACAAGCTGAACAATCAGCTGGAGGACGTTATAACTCTTATCGAGCTTTCTATCGAAGAAGAGGACGAAAGCTCCGTTGAGGAAATCAAGGCTGAGGCTGAGGATTTCAAGAAGAAACTGGAGGAAGAAAAGCTCTCCACACTTCTCACAGGGGAATACGATAACTCTAACGCTATTCTCACATTCCACGCAGGCGCAGGCGGTACAGAGGCGCAGGACTGGACAGAAATGCTCTACCGTATGTACAATATGTGGGCTGAACGTCACGATTACAAGGTTACACTTATGGACTACCTTGACGGCGACGATGCAGGCGTAAAATCCGCATCAATCCTCATTGAGGGCGAAAATGCCTACGGCTATATGAAGTCAGAATCAGGAGTTCACCGCCTTGTACGTATCTCCCCCTTCGATTCATCCGGAAGAAGACATACATCCTTTGCGGCACTTGAAGTTATGCCCGAAATTGACGATTCAATCGAGGTTGACATCCGCCCCGAGGATATCGAAATGGAAGTATACCGTTCCAGCGGTGCAGGCGGTCAGAAGGTAAACAAGACTAGCTCAGCTGTACGTCTTATCCACAAGCCTACAGGCATTGTTGTATCCTGCCAGACACAACGAAGCCAGTACCAGAACAAGGATTACGCAATGAAAATGCTCCGTTCAAAGCTCATTGAGATTAAAGAACGTGAACATCTTGAAAAAATCGAGGACATCAAGGGTGTTCAGAACCAGATTGCATGGGGAAGCCAGATTCGCTCCTACGTATTTATGCCCTATACCCTCGCAAAGGACCACAGAACAGGCTTTGAAAACGGAAATATCCAGGCTGTAATGGACGGCGATATTGACGGATTTATCAACGCATATCTGAAATCCCTCTCACACGGAACATTGAACAAGTAATCGGGTGATAAATATGAAAAATATCTTTTCAAAAGCAGCAATTGCCTTAATGGCAGCATTTGCCCTCACAGGCTGTACCGTAAGCGAATATTCATA
Source organism: Ruminococcus sp. (assembly GCA_045531615.1). GTDB lineage: Bacteria > Bacillota > Clostridia > Oscillospirales > Ruminococcaceae > Ruminococcus. The sequence continues at coordinate 41,578 of JAZSEJ010000101.1, read as the reverse complement.
TGATTCCACAGGCACAGGCAGCGAATATTCCATAAATATCGTAGATAAATCTAATGTTACAGAAGCCCCTGCCGTACAGGAAACGGAAGCTCCCGAAGTCGTTCAGACAGAAGCTCCCGTTGAAGCCACAGAAGCGCCTGTTGTTGAGGAAACAGAAGCTGCAACGGATATATTTGTAGTGGATATCACTGAGCCATTTGCTGAGGAGCATATTGAATCCACATATCCCGAAAGCTACATTGAATACTACTTCCGTTCACAAAATCAGCTTGACCAGCATTTCGCAAAGCACGGTCATGAGTTTGACGGTGATTTCAACTATGAAACCGCCGAGGATTACGAAATAGGTGCCAGCGATGTTATAAACAACCCCGATGCCCTGTACAAAACCGAAGCCGAGGACGGCGACCACGTGTATTACATCGAGGGAACAAACGAATTTGTTGTACTTTCCACTGACGGATATATACGCACATATTTCCGTCCCAGTGCAGGTATAGATTATTTTAATCGTCAATAGCGGTTCAGCCGTTAGCTTTTAGCCATTAGCCATTAGCTTTTGATATGTTCATTAGCTGGCGACTGTCAGCTATCAGTTAACGGCTTTATCATTTATAGCTAAAGGCTAACGACTATGGGCTAATGGCTTGCGAAGTGCAGCACAGCGAAACGCAGCATTAACAAAAGGAGAATAAATGAACCCACGTTTACCCTATCTGAGGGAAAAAACCTCAAAATTAACCGCCTCTCCGGGAGTATATATAATGAAAAACCGCGAGGGCGGCATAATATACATCGGCAAGGCGAAAAATCTGAAAAAGCGCGTTACAAGCTATTTCAGAGAAAATCCTGACCATACGCCAAAAGTTGCGGCTATGGTTTCAAAAGTCAATGACTATGATTTTATCGTCACAGATAGCGAATTTGAGGCTCTTGTCCTTGAATGCAGCCTTATAAAGCAGCATAAGCCGAAGTATAACATTCTGCTTAAAGACGACAAAGGCTACTCCTATATCCGCATATCCGACGAGGAATATCCGCGTATCACCACAGAAAAGAACACAACAGAAAAGGGAAAATATCTCGGTCCCTATACAAGCTCTTACATCACAAAAGAGGCTGTAAACGAAGCTAACCGCGTGTTTATGCTGCCCACCTGCAATAAAAAATTCCCCCGTGATTTCAGAAAGGAGCGTCCCTGTCTGAATTACCATATAAAGCAGTGTATGGGAGTATGCCGAGGTAAGATAGCCTCTCCCGAATATATGGGAATTATCGCAGAAGCTGAGGAATTTATACGTTCAGGAGGAGCCGCCTCCGTTGAGCGTATGGAAGCGGAGATGAACAAAGCCGCAGAGGAGCTGGAATTTGAGAAAGCCGCTATGCTCCGCGACCGTATAGCCGCAGTTAAAAAGGCTTCGGAAAAGCAGAAAATGGTTGACAGCGGCGTAGATTCAGCCGATGTTATCGGCATTGCCGAGTATCTGGGCGGAGTATATATCTCCGTATTGATGTACCGCGATAACCGCCTTTACGACAAGGCTGTATTTGACATTGAAAAAAACGAAGAGGACGAGGATATCCTCAGCGCCTTTATGGTGCAGTTCTATCACGGCAGAAAGGATATACCGCGAACAGTAGCCGTTGAGATTATGCCTTCGGAAACAGAGCTTATACAGCAGCTTCTTGACAATCAGGCAGGCAGAAGCGTAAAGCTTTACCAGCCGCAAAGAGGCAGGCTTCTCGACCTTATAAAGCTTGCAAAGAACAATTCCGCGGAGTATGCGGCACTTAAAAGCAGTAGAACGGGAAAAGAAGTCATCGCCCTTGAACAGCTTGGCAAATGCCTGGGACTGGCAAAACCTCCCGAAATTATCGAGGCTTACGATATATCAAACCTTTCCTCAGAATCAATGGTTGCAGGTATGGTAGTATTTGCAGGGGGCAGACCGCAGAAAAAGGCATACAAGAAATTCACCGTAAAAGAACAGGAATACCAGAACGACTACGGCAGTATGCGCGAGGTGCTGAAAAGACGGCTTCTCCACATTGTAAACCAGGAGGGCGACGAGTATTTCACACGAACACCCGATTTGATACTCCTTGACGGCGGCACAGGCCACGTACACGCTGTTGAGCCGCTTTTAAAGGAGCTTGGACTTGACATCCCCCTTTTCGGTATGGTAAAGGACGACAAACACCGCACAAGGGCAATAGCTACAGGCGGCAGAGAGATACAGATAAATAATTTGCAGGCGGCATTCAATCTTGTGACTAAGATACAGGACGAGGTGCATCGTTTCTCTGTAAGCTTTATGCACTCAAAGCACAAAAAAAAGACCTACAGCTCCGAATTGCTGTCGGTCAAGGGAATTGGCGAAAAAAAGGCTGCAAAGATACTGATAAAGTACAAGACAAAGGAAAATCTCCAAAAAGCCACCGTAGAGGAGCTTGCTGCAACAGCAGGAATATCCCTTGAAACGGCAAAGGAGCTTTTTGATGTAATTCATAGTTAATTAAGAATTATGAATTGAGAATTTAAAAAACGTGCGGTGATTTCATCGCACGCTTCAGTCTGTAGAAAAATCATATTTTATTTAAGGGCGAGCAATGCTCGTCCCTACGTATTGGCTATTTTGCGTTATTTTGTGTAGGGGCGACCATTGGTCGCCCGCAATTTTGGAACGAAATTCAGATCTTTCGACAATCTCAAAGTGTGTGGTGATTTCATCGCACACTTTTTTCACGTTATTTTGACGTACCGCAGCTAATAGCTAACGACTAAAAGCCGGCAATGCATTGCATTAATTCAAAACAATATCCTCAAACTTTGCCCTGATAGCCGCCACAAGCTCCGCAGGTGAAAGGCGAATCTGAACGCCTATTTTTCCGCCGCTGATATAGAAAAGCTCCATATTTTCGGCGGTATTATGTACGACAGTCATAAACTGTTTTTTCATACCGATAGGAGTACAGCCTCCGCGGACATACCCTGTAATCTTAGTAATATCCTTAACGGCAATAAGCTCCACGGACTTCTCACCGACGCTTTTTGCCGCTTTTTTCAGGTCAAGCTCCTCCGCAACAGGCAGCTGAAAGCAGTAGTATGCCCCCGATTTCCCGTGAGCTACGAGGGTTTTAAAGGTCTCCTCCAAAGGCTGACCAAGCTTTTCAGCGGTATGTATGCCGTCTATAAACTCATCGCACTCATATGTCTGAACGGTATAGCTTATTTTGCACTTTTCAAGAAAACGCATAGCGTTGGTTTTCTGCTCCTTAGCCATTTTCCTTTGCCCTCCTGCTGTAGACGCATCCGCAGTAATCCTGTCGGTAGAGATTATATTCTTTCGATAATTCAATAGAATGCTTATATCCGTCGTGCTTCTTGAAATCGGAGAAAAGATAGGATATTCCAAACTCCTCCGATAATTTTCCGCCGCATTGATTAATGAATTCGCAGTCCTTATGGGGACTTATTGTCAGAGTTGTGGTAAAATAGTCGGAATTGAGCATTTTTGCCCTTTCCGCAGTTTTACGCAGACGGTACTCAATACATCTGCGGCATCGCTCTCCCCTTTCGGGCAAGTCCTCATAGCCCTTTGCAAGGGCATAAAAGGGCGCTGAATCGTAGTCCTCGTCGATTATATCCACATCAAGTCCAAGCTCTGATACAAGTCGTTTAAGCTCCTCACGGCGGTATATGTATTCACTTTCGGGAGCAATATTGGGATTGAAGAAATACAGCGTAATACGGAAAAAATCACAGAGATACAGCAAGGTGTGACTGCTGCAGGGAGCGCAGCAGGCATGGAGCAGCAAAGTAGGTTTTATCCCCGAATTTTTCAGCTCTGTCAGCTTATCATCAAGGATTCTGCCGTAATTTGTTTTAGCCATTACTTATCCTCAAGATTTTTCAGCGCGCGTAGCTCTTCCTTATTCAGCTTGATTTCAGCGTCTTTAAGGAGCTTTACCTCGCTTCTGTCAACAGTTACGGGAACTTCCGATTTTTCAGTCTTTACGCGGAGTTTACCCGTTATAAGGTTGGCATCGATAACCTTGCCCTTGTCGCCGTCGGGAGTTACCACAACAGCGCCTACCTTAGGTGTGATTTTAAGTAAATCCTCATAAGCCGCCTGCTCATTTTTAAGACAGCACATAAGTCTGCCGCAGGTGCCTGAAATCTTCGTGGGATTGAGGGAAAGTCCCTGTTCCTTTGCCATTTTGATTGACACGGGGTTGAAATCCCCCATATGTGCCTTACAGCAGAATTCTCTCCCGCAGATACCAAGTCCGCCAAGCACCTTTGCCTCGTCGCGGACACCGATTTGTCTCAGCTCGATACGTGTACGGAATACAGCAGCAAGGTCCTTTACAAGCTCACGGAAGTCAATACGCGTTTCTGCTGTGAAGTAAAACAGGAGCTTATTGTTGTCAAAGGTACACTCAACGTCAACAAGATTCATTTTCAGTCCTCTTGCCTCGATTTTTTCAACGCAGATTTTGAAAGCCTCCTGCTCTCTTATTCTGTTCTTTTCAACTGTTTTCAAGTCGTTTTTATCAGCCTTGCGGATAATTGACTTCAAGGGTGAAGATATGGCATTATCAGCTATTTCGCGGTTTTCCAGTACAACCTCGCCGCACTCCACACCTCTTACAGTTTCAACAATTGCACTTTCGCCCTGTTCAAATTTTATATCATTTGGCGAAAAATAGTATATTTTCCCCGCTTTTCTGAAACGGATTCCTACGATTTCTTTCATATAAAATACCTCTTTAATATTTGATTTGCCTATGCCATAATCTCCATAATTTCAGCACATACCCCTGCAAGCACAAGGGAGCTGTTTACGTTAGCATCTATGGCGCGGCAGCCTCTTTCTATAGCATTATGGATATTGACAGCCTGATACGCTGTAATCATCGTTGAAAGCCGCACAGCAGCCTCCTTGTAGCAGCCTATAACGGGGGCGTTTTCGTCACGTCCGAGAACAGCCGCGTCCCTTGCAAGCTTGTCAATCATTGAGAGTATGTTGTAAATGTCATTTCTGCCACTTCCCACAGTAAAGAATGCAGCATTGAGTTCATACTCGTCCTTTCTTATTATACTATCTGCGATGCGTTTTGTCAAATCCACCTGATTTTTCAGATTTTCGTCGATGATATAATTTGTACATCTGCCGATATTTCCGTGGAAGCATTTTATAGCCGCCGCTGTTTCATCAGCCTGAAATCCGCTTTCTATGAGGGAATGGCGTGCCTCCTCTTCGGTGCAGGTTGATACTCCGAAGCATACACAGCGAGAGATTATTGTGGGGAGGAATTCGCTTTTGCTTTCGGCTGTGAATATAAAGCAGGCATACTCGGGCGGCTCCTCAATGAGCTTCAACAGGGCATTCTGCGCCTGTGCATTCATATTTTTACAGTCGCGGAAGATATACACCTTTTTACCCGTTTTATTATTCGGCTTGATGCACACATCATTGCTTACTGCTCGTGCGATTTTTACGGTATAGCCCTCCAGCTTGCCCTCGGTGGGGACGTAAAGCACATCGGGGTTTGTGTGACCGTCAACTGTGCGGCAGGCAGGGCATTTTCCGCATGGAGCGTCACCGTCGGGAGTCTCGCAAAGGAGCAGAGATGTATAATAATCCGCAAAAAGCTTCTTGCCGCTGCCCTTTTCGCCGTAGAATATAACAGACTGTGCAAGGCGGTTGTTTTTCCGCATATTATTCAATGTACCAATGAGGTACCTGTTACCATATATTTTTTTCATAATATTTTCCTTTTAAGCCGTTAGCCTTTAGCTATTAGGTTTTGGTACGGCAATTTTATCGAAAACCGTAATTCTGTGTAGGGGCGGATATTATCCGCCCGAAATTTCGGAACGAAATTTATATTTCAATAAGCCATTAGCCGTTAGGTTTGTGTGCGGTAGATTTTTTCGGTATATTGTTATCTTACGTAGGGGCTGCCTTTGGCAGTCCGCGGGCGGATAATATCCGCCCCTACTATTTTACCACAATTACAGAAGAAATGCCATAGCTTTTGAAAATTTTTACGCAGTTTTCATCAATTATTTCTCCGCTGGATGCTATAGGTACAGCAGGGGGACAGGGTACTTTCACTGAGGCGCATACCCTCCCCAATGCCTGTTCTATGGGGATTTCTTCGCTTTCAGCCAATGCCGCCTCCCTTATGCTCATTGCCCTTACAGGCAGCACAGGCGGCACGTTCAGCGGCTGTATATCGCGTTTTTTCGTCATTTCAAGAGATTTTTCAACTATATCACCAAGCCGTTCATAGTCAGCCTTTGTATTCAGCGGCGACATAAGCAGAATTACTGTGTCCCTGTGGGCATATTCGCATTCTGCGCCGTTTTCTCGCATATTTTCCGCAAATTCTTCACCGTCAAAGCTGCTTTCTGCCGCCTTTATGGTGATATGGAACGGCTCGCTCTCCGCAAATATGAGCCTGCTCGAAAATTGCTGTCGGAAATCGCGGATATACCGCAGATTGTCCTCAATATCGCCGCGGATTTTCTCCGTTATGTACCTGTTGCACAGGTCAAGGGACATCATAATCAGATATGACGGACTTGTGGAGGCAAACATTCCCATTGTCTGCTTTAAAATCGGCTTGTATCGCTTATCCTTTACGTGGAGATATGCTCCCCCTGTAAGGGCTGGCAGCATTTTATGGGCAGAATCGCAGCATATATCGGCGCCTAATGCCATAGGGTGCATACTTTTCGGGAGAAAATGCAGGTGAGCGCCGTGGGCGTTATCCACCAGAAGCTTTGCGCCGTATCTGTGGCAAAGCTCCGCCAATGCTGATATATCGGCAACTCTGCCCGTGTAATCAGGTGATGTGACATATAGGCAGCTGTTGGGATTTTCAGCTAATGCATTCTCAACCGCTGATATATCTATAACTCCCGACAAAATCCCATCGGTGTAATCGGGCATTATCCATTCTACATCAAGTCCTAACAGGACACAGCTGTTGAGAAATGCTCTGTGGACGTTGCGAATGGCTATAATACGTCTGTTTTCAAGGCGCATTGCACCTAACATCGCCTGTATGCAGTTTGTTGAGCCGCCTGCGGAAAATAATACTGCTCCGCTGCCGTAGAGGTCAGCAGTATTCGCCTCGCTTTCAAGGATTATCCCCTCAGCCTCGAAAAGGCTGTCTGCTCCGCTTATTTCCGTGATATCAAGGCGGTACAGCTCCGATAATTCCTCTGCTGTATGATATCCGTGATGCCCCGGCATATGACATCTGAGGGCGTTTTTTTCGCTGTATTTCCGTAAAAAATCATAAATCGGTGTATTCATAAAAGCTCCTTAAAAGTATACTGCATATATCGGAAAATTCTTTTTCTCGCTGCAGCCATAACCCTTGAAATTGCCTGCGGAGTTACGCCTTTTGCCGCTGATATTTCACTTATCGAAAGTTCCTTTATATAGTATAACATAATTATTTCCGTTTGTCTTGCTGTAAGCTCGTTTTTTATAATATTTAATATTATTTTCTTCTTTCCCAAATCCTCATCATCTGCAAGAAAGTGCCTTATACAGCTATCGGCTTTTCCTGTAGATGTGTCATTGTAGCTTCTTCGTCTTGACAATATATCATCCCCTTATCAATACATTTCTGCTCCTCTCGTAGCTTTCAAGCTCTCTGATAACCCTCTGTGCCTGCTTGTATTCCATATGCAGCAGGCGGATACGCCGTTCTAAATTCAGCTGTTCTATCTCAGCCTCATTCTTCTCTCTGCGGAGGGTTTTCCGCTGAAATCTCAGCTCTCCTATACGCTCTGAAACCATTTTACAGCTTACTTTGTAATCCTTTATCATATTTTTCATAGTCTTCCCCTTTCGGTTATAAATGGTTGATTTATGTTCTACTTATATTGTAGAACATAATTAGTAGATTGTCAATAGGTTTTTTGAAATTTGTATGAATGCACAAAACAAATCGGTTCTATTTGTGCAAATTCACCATTTGCAAGCTGTTAGCCCCTCAATCTTTATAAAAAGGCATATTTTATTTAAGGGCGAGCAATGCTCGCCCCTACAATTGGCTATATTGCGTTATTTTGTGTAGGGACGACCATTGGTCGCCCGCAATTTCGGAACGAAATTCAGGTTTATCGACAACCTCGGGCGGATAATATCCGCCCCAACAAAGGAAATAACGATATATCGTAAATTACGCATTAACAGGAAATATGTCCATATATCGGGTTATTATTCCGTATGTCCTTGCTTTTTCCTTGACAAAAAGCTGAATTTTTGCTATAATTATATGGAAAGTATTATGCAGTTTGCTGTTTTTATTTAGGGAGGTGTGATGCGTTGAAACTTAATAATTTCTGTAGAAAAATAATGTCTGCGGCTCTGTCCTGCCTTGTTTTTTCCGCCCCTCTGACTGCTAACGGAGAATTTCTCTCCGACGGCATATCAACTGCCTATGCCACCGAAAACAGCGGTTATTACTCCTTTGAACCCCTAAATACGGATATTCCCTCATACAGCGATTACTGCAATATGTACGCAAATGAAAACCGCCCTGAATATGAGATACTTCTCAATGGAACTGAGTTTTCCTCAACTGAAAACGGCAGCTTCTCCATAGGCGGCTATACCACAGGCGGAATTGCACGGGATGACGTGCTTATGTGGGAGAGCAGCGGCGGAAATGTCGCTTATACCGTAAATGTTCCCCAAAATGGGCTGTATGCCCTTGAAATAAGCTATGCGCCGCTTATTTCCAACAGCAGCCGTATTGAGCTTTCTATGAAAATCGACGGTGAACTCCCCTTTGACTCGGCTTCGCGGCTTACTCTTAACAGGGTATGGGTCAACGAAACGGATATAAAGACGGATTCAAGAGGAAATGAGATACGTCCTGCTCAGATTCAGCATTCTATGTGGCAGAAAACCGTCATAAGCGACCCTGACGGACTTTTTTCTCAGCCCCTTTTGTTCTTCCTCGAAAAAGGCAGCCACGAAATAAGCTTCACCTCGGAACGGGCGGAATTTGTCATTGATTACCTAAGATTTTTCACTCCCGATGAATTGCCTGCATATGAGGAATACAAAAGCTCTGTTAATGCTCCCGACAGCAATAACACGCGGCTTATACGCATTGAGGGTGAAGCTGCACTGTATAAATCGGACGCTTCTCTTTCACCTGCTTCGGACAATACAAGCTATATCACATCACCCTCTGACCCTGTAAAGCTCCTGTGCAATACTATTGGTAAGGACAGCTGGAAAAAGGCTATGCAGACCGTCACTTGGGAGATTTCAGAGGAAGAAATCGGCAGCGGCGGCTGGTTCAAGCTCGGTATAAAGGCAAGACAGAATCAAATGCGCGGATTTTTCTCCAACAGACGTATATACATTGACGGGGAAGTTCCCTGCAGGGAGCTTGACTGCGTTAAATTCTTCTATGATACCGACTGGAGCGTTACAACTCCTCAGACGGAAAACGGCAATGATGTATACGTATACCTTGAAGGCGGGCAGGCTCACACCATTACTATGGAGTGCGTTACAGGGGAAATCGGTGACTCTCTCCTTCGCCTTGAAAATGCCGTTGATGAACTTAATGAATGCTATAGAAAAATCATTATGATTACTGGGCCTTCGCCCGATAAATACACTGACTACTACGTTCACGAGAAAATCGACGGACTTATTGTGGATTTTGTGCGTATTTCCGCCGAATTAAAGGCTGTTCAGGCTGATATTGAGGCTCTTTCGGGTACATCAGGCTCGGAGGCGGCTATTCTTGACTCAGCGGCGGTTATACTCGACAAATGTATTGAAAAACCGCTGAAAATTCCGGATTATCTCTCGCAAATCAAGAATAATATAGGCTCAATTACTGCCTGGGTACGGGAATACCGCGGTCAGCCCCTTGAACTGGACTATATTGAGCTTGCAGGAAAGGACGCAGATTTCACCGACTGCGATGAAAAGCTTGGAAAATCCATATCTTTCGGGCTGAAAAGCTTTTTCGGCTCATTTTTTGAGGATTATACCACTCTTTCCGATGTAAAGGATGAAGAAGCCATTGAAGTCTGGGTTGCACTGGGACGTGACCAGGCTCAGATTATAAAGGAAATGACGGAAAATGAATTCATTCCCGAATATGATATACCAATTTCCATAAATCTTGTAACAGGGGGCATTGTAGAGGCCTCCCTTGCAGGAAAAGGCCCTGACGCGGCACTTTTCCTGGGCGGCGAATTCCCTGTAAATCTGGCTGCCCGTGACCTTCTTGTGGACGTATCACGATTCCCCGATTTCAACAATGTATCGGAGCAATTTCAGAAAAATGCTCTCACTCACTATGAGTACAGCGGCGGCACATACGGTCTGCCTGTCAGTCAGAGTTTTCCTATGATGTTCTGCCGTACTGATATACTCGCAGAGCTGGGGTATACCTCCCCTCCCGAAACCTGGGCGGAGCTTATTGATATGCTCCCTGCTATACAGCGGAATTATATGAATGTGGGACTTGTTCTGCCCCCTGCCAATATATCCCCTGCTACAGAATCGGGGCATACCTTCGCTATGCTTCTGCTGCAAAAGGGCGGAAATTACTACAATAACGAGCTTACAGCGTCAACTTTTGACTCCATTGAGGCTGTCCAGTCCTTTGAGGAATGGACGGATTTCTATACAAAATACAGCTTTGAACAGAGCTATGACGCTTTTACACGTTTCCGCACGGGTGAATGTCCCATAGTTATACAAAATTATACCTTTGCAAATCAGCTTGAAGCTGCTGCTCCCGAAATATCGGGATTATGGGAGTTCTTCCCTGTCCCTGGTACGGAACAGGCTGACGGCACCATATCCCACGCGGCAAATTCAAGCGGCTCAGGTGCGGTGATTTTCAGCAGCGCCGAAAATAAAAACGGTGCGTGGAAATTTATAAAATGGTTTACATCAGCTGATACTCAGGCTGAATATGCTGTACGCGCCGAGGGACTTCTCGGCACTCTCGGACGATTTGATACAGCTAATAAACAGGCGCTTTCGCAGCTTTCCTGGTCAGCTAAGGAACTTGACCGCCTCTATGCACAGCAGAATGAGCTTGTGGAAATACCTGTTCTCCCCTCCTCCTATGCCGTTACAAGAAATATTATGAATGCTTTCCGCGAAACGGTAAACGAGGGCGAAAATCCCCGTGATACGCTGATTTGGTACAACCGCGATATAAACGGTGAAATTGAGCGTAAGCGGGAAAATCTTGAGAAATATGAGGATTAATACCTGAAAGGAGGTAGTTATGGCTAAACTGACAGCCGAGGAAATCGGCAGACGTACTAAAAAAGAAGAACGGGCAGCTATGTGGCGCTCAGTTAAGCAGAATAAAGCCTGCTATGCTATGATTGCCCCATTTATGATATTTTTTATCATATTTACGGTTATTCCCGTTGTAATGTCCCTGCCTATGGGCTTTACAGATTTCAATATGGCTCAGGCTCCCGAATTTGTCGGTCTTTCCAACTATACTGCCCTTTTTCTCTCGGATAAGGTGTTTATACAGTCCATTCGGGTTACGCTGATTTTTGCTCTTTTTACGGGGCCTGTCAGCTATGTGCTGTGCTTTCTCCTTGCCTGGCTTATAAACAGCCTTCCCTCTAAGCTTAAGACTATTTTTACCCTGATATTCTATATCCCCTCTATGGCAAGCGTTTACACCGTCTGGCAGCTTATTTTCAGCGGCGATATAAACGGCTATCTTAACTCTTTCCTCGTAAATCTGGGCATTCTCAACGCTCCTGTGCAATGGCTTACTGACTCGCGGTATGTGCTTGGGGTCAGTATCATTGTTCAGCTGTGGATTTCCCTCGGTGCAGGCTTTCTTGCCCTCCGTGCCGGCTTTCAGAATATCGATAAAACCCTGTATGAGGCAGGAGCAATTGAGGGTATACGCACAAAATGGCAGGAGCTTATATATATCGTTATCCCCTCAATGAAGCCTCAGCTGCTCTTTGCGGCGGTTATGCAGATTGTCGGCTCGTTTACGGCAGGTACGGTGGCGCAGAATCTTGTGGGATTCCCAAGCACCGACTACAAGGCCCATACCATTATGACTCACGCCTATGACTACGGCTGGGTACGCTTTGAAATGGGCTATGCTTCGGCTATTTGTATGATTCTCTTTGTGGCTATGTTTATATGCAATAAGGTGATAAGTAAAATTCTTGGCAGCAATGATGAATAAGGGTATACGTATTACTTTGTAGGGGTGGATAGCATCCGCCTGTGTACGTATAGTTCCGAATTTGCTGGCGGATAATATCCGCCACTACAGAATTAATGAAAGAAGGTGAAGTATGAAAAGCACAGATAAATTAAAAGGCACAAGCCGTCAGGCAGGAAGAAAACACGGCGGCACTATAGCTGTATTTATCCTGCTCCTTATTACAGGGCTTTTTATGCTTCTGCCTATCTATCTCACTGTTGTTATGTCCCTAAAACCTGTGGAGGAGCTTTTTGTATTCCCGCCGAAGCTCTATACACTCCGCCCTACTCTCGACAATTTCAGGGATATGTTTGACGTACTGAAAAGCAACCGTGTTCCCTTTTCACGTTATGTATTCAACTCCGTTGCTGTTACGGTATCAGTTACCGTGTTACAGTGCTTTTTCGCCTCTATGGCGGCTTTTGTACTTGCAAAATGCAAATTTCCCGGCAGTAAGCTCATCAACAGCGTTATCGTTGTCGCACTGCTCTATCAGAGCAATGTAATTTACATTATGCAGTATATGGTTATGTCAAAAATGGGAATAATCGACACTCCCCTTGCGCTGATTTTCCCTGCTGTTGCCTCGCCTATGGGACTTTTCCTTATGCGGCAGTCGATTTCACAAATTCCCGACTCTATGATTGAAGCCGCAAAGGTTGACGGTGCAGGACTTTTCCGCATATGCTGGCAGATTGTTATGCCAAATCAGAAACCCGCTCTAATGACGCTTATTATATTCGCTTTCCAGGGCGCGTGGAATATACAGGCAGGCTCCGTTGTATTTCAGGAGCAGTATAAAACCCTCCCCACTGTTGTGACGCAGGCGGCGGCTTCGGGACTTGCCCGTGCAGGCGTTGCTATGGCGGCGGCTGTGTTTATGCTTATCCCCCCTGTTATCGTGTTTATCCTTGCTCAGCGGCAGGTTATCGAAACTATGGCTCATTCGGGTATAAAGGATTGAGGTGACGGCTATGAAAAAACTTTTCAAAAGAGCTGTCACGGCTGCTCTCTCGTTGATTTTATGCGGATATACAGCTGTTTTAACCGCGTCCGCAAAAGAACCTTACGATGTGTACAACTACGACCGCTGGGGTGAGCCTATACCCTCACAGGCAGGCTATACCGCTGAACGTGCCGTATCCGGATATGATTTAGGCGTAGGAGCCTTTGATATGCCCTCTGATATATTCTGCGCCTTTGACGGTAATTTCTATATCACCGACACGGGAAACAGCCGTATTATCGCCGTTAACAGCGACTTTACAAAATCCGTAAGGGTATATGACAGCTTCACTATGTCCGACGGCACGAAAACTACGCTGAAAAAACCAGCAGGTATATTTATATCAGCTGAAAATCAGCTTATGTATATAGCCGATACGGATAACTCTCGTGTACTTGTATCTGACCTTTCGGGCAAGGTTGTAAGAGAGATAACAAAGCCCGATTCCGAAATATACGGCGGACAGCGTACATTCAATCCGCAGCGTATTATAGCCGATAAAGCGGGAAATATCTATGTCGTGCTGAACAATATCACCACAGGTGCGGCTATGTTCTCCCCTGAGGGCGAATTTATGGGATTTTACGGCGCAAACCGTGTTCAGCCTACTGCTGAAATTATCGGGGACTACATTTCGGGACTTTTTATGTCAGAGGAAAAGCGTGCAAGACGTACACGAAACGTCCCTTCGGGTATCACAAGCTTTGACATTGAGGGAGATTTTATCTATACCTGCACCTCGTCCTCTACGCAGACTACGGACACAGTAAAAAAGCTCAACTCCGCAGGTAAAAATATATTTGCCAATAATGAGGCTGTTTTCGGGGATTATTCCCCTATGTATGATACATCCCAGAACAGACTGCTTGCCTCCGCTATTGTTGATATTGACATCGCTGAGGACGGCAATATCAACTGCCTTGACCTTACAATGGGGCGTATTTTCCAGTACGATGAGGACTGTAATCTGTTGTTTATCGTAGGTACAAATGCAAGTCAGGTGGGCGGCTTCAAACAGGCGGCGGCTCTTGAATCCTGCGGTGACAGGCTCTATGTCACTGATACAATGAAAAATACTGTGACTATCTTCAAAGAAACGGATTTTGGTAAAGCTGTTCACAAAGCGTCAAAGCTCCACAATGACGGCTACTATGAGGAGGCGCTTCTGCCCTGGCTGGAGGTGCTGAAATATGACGGTACATACAACCGCGCTTATCTCGGCGTTGCAGCCGCAAAGCTCCGCTCTGGCGACTATGAAGAAGCTATGAAATACGCTAAGCTTGCGGACGCCGGAAAAATCTACGATAAAGCCTTTGAGGGCTATCGTATGGAATTTATAAAAAATAACTTTGAGCCGATACTTCTTGCAGTTATTTTCGGCTTAATCGCCATTGCAGGCTCTGTGAAAATCCGCAGAGACAAAAAGGCTGCCCTTGCCGCTGAAAGGAAAAAGGAGAAAACTGACGAAAAGGAGGAATAGCATATGTGGGAACTCACACCTGTTCAGTGGGTAATGCACGCCATAACTCACCCTGTTGAGGGCTTTGAGGATATGCGCTGGAAAAAATCAGGCTCCCTTAAAATAGCCTTTTTCATAGTGTGTATGCTGTTCCTTGCCAATATAGCCAATGAACGGCTTTACGGCTTCAACCACTATGTCCCCTACGATAAAATATTCAACGTTGTTCCGTATATCGTCAGAAGCTTTGTATTATTCGGTGCGTGGACGGTGGGCAACTGGGCAGTGTGTACCCTCCTTGACGGAGAAGGCACTATGAAAAATATCTGCATTTACAGCGCCTATGCCCTTATACCCTATGTGGCGCAGATGCTTATAAATACGCTCCTTTCACACTTTCTCATACGGGATGAGTCAATTTTCATTACCATTATCACTGTAATCGGCACAGGTTGGTCGGCTATACTCCTGTTTTCGGCTATACGGTCGGTGCATCAGTATTCCGCATTAAAGACGGTTTTTGCCATTCTTCTGACAATTGCCGCTATGCTTATAATGCTGTTTCTGCTGATACTCCTCCTGTTTCTCATTCAGCAGGTGGTTATTTTCTTCTCAACCCTGTTTATGGAAATTTCCTACAGGATAAAAGATTAAAGGGGGCGGATTATGAAGAAAAAACTGAAAATATTCCTCCTCTGTCTCCTTGCGGTATCTACTGCCGCTGTATCGGGCAATTCCTTTGCTGATGAGGATTTTTCTGCTCCCGATAATTCCATTGAGGAAACAGAAGAAGAAAAATCCTCCGTTTCTGCAAAGCTTGCCGAAAGCGTTGAAAAGGTTGATGTTCCCTATGCCGATATTACGGAATATCTGCAAAAAATCGGCACTGTTGAGGGTATTGACATCTATTTCAAGGATAAAAATATTGATGATATAATCTGGGAGAATAACGGTGGTAAACCCGATAAGAAGTCGGATTATACCCCTGCACAGGAGCAGCTTGCGGATAAAATTGCTGATATAAAAAAGCTGGGGGACTTCATAGCTGTTGATGATAAGGCGAAAAAAGTCCTTGCAGATTTTGAAAAAGGGCAAAAATGCGACACAGGCAAGGTATACCTCAGCGGCGGTGGACGCTATCTCCTCTATATAAACGAGGATATGACAAAACCGTTGAATATACGTCAGATTATCTCAACTATTGACAATCCCTTCCTTTTCAGCTCCCTTGACGGAAAGACACTGGAGCTTATGGATAAGGACTATAAAAATATCCTTTTCACCTATAAAGAAAGCGGAATTGAGGACGGAAAAGCCGTATTTTACACCGCTGACAAAAAGGGATTTGCCTGGCTTACTGCCGATAGTAAACAAGTCATTGCGGTTTCAAGGGTATGCGCTGAAAGTGAGGATTTCCGCCTTCTTATAGATGACCGACTGGGAAATATAGCCGTTGAAAACAAGAAAACGGGCTATATATGGTGGTCTGCGCCGCTTGGAGCATCCCGTGACACAAAGGCTACTCCCCTGCTTATAAATGAGCTTCGCTCTGCAAATAAGCTGACCTACGGCACTCCCTCAAAGCATTCCACAACCATACTCCGTTCAGCCACGGAGGATTGCGAAATATCCGTGAAAGATATTAAGGACGGTGTACGTATCACATACAGCTACGAAAAGGGTTTTGAAGTCCCTGTGGAGTATACCCTGGAAAACGACCACATCCGCGCAAGGCTTAAAATAAGCGATATAAAAGAGCCTGACAACGAGAATATTATTACCGAAATGAACATAATGAGCAGCTTCGGGGCGGCTGATATGTCCGAAAACGGGTATTTCATCATCCCCGACGGCTGCGGCGCTCTCGTGCGCTTCAATAACAGGAAAACTACGGAGTCAGACGCATACTCTCAGCCTGTTTACGGCAGGGATATTACCGCTGTTCCCACTCACAAGGGCGCTGTCACTGAACAGCTTTACCTCCCCGTATACGGTATTGTAAAAAAGGATAACGCTATGCTTGTTATCGCTGAAAAGGGCGATGCAAACGCTAATCTTTCCGTCAGCGTATCGGAACAATCCAACAGCAGCTATAACCTCTGCGGATTTAATTTTACCCTCCGCGGAACTGATACATTCTATATGTCGGGCAGCAATGATAAATTTACCGTATTCGAAACAGGGGATATAAAAACAGAGGATATCGAACTGCTTTACTATCCCATATCTGCCGAAAATGCCGATTATACGGACGTTGCGGCAAAATACCGCCAATATCTCACCGAGGAAATGGGACTTGCAAAAAAGACTGCTTCGGAGCAGGCTCCTATGTATGTTTCCCTTTACGGCGGTGTGGAGAAGAAAAAGCCTGTGCTTGGCATTCCTGTGACGATGAAAACTCCTGTGACAAGCTTTAGTCAAGGCAGGGAAATTCTCAACGATCTGGCGGAAAGCGGAGTTGAAAACATCGTTGTGTCCTACAAAAACTGGACTGACAACGGCATTGAAAATAAGGTTGATACATCTGCTTCTCCTGCGTCTTCCCTTGGAGGAAAGGACGGATTTTCGGCATTTTTTTCATTCATTGAGGATAACGGCTTTGAGCTTTATCCTGTATCTGACAACCGCGATTTCTATTCGGGAAACGGCTATAACTCCATAAATAATACCTGCGTCCGCATATCGGGGGCGTACTCACGCATCGTCAGCTATGACCGTGCATACGATATCCCCGACGGCTTCAAGGATAATATGTCCCTGCTGTCCCCCTCTTATTACAGCGAGGTTTTCGGTGATATCGGGGAAAACTATAGCGAGGCAGGTCTTTCGGGAGTATCAATCGGCAATCTCACATCCTCCCTTTACGGTGACTACGGCAAGCGTGAAATATCCCGTGCTGATGCAAAACAGCTGGCTGTTGAGGGCTATAAGCTGCTGACGGATAAGCTTGACAACGGCATTCTTGCTGATACTGCCAATGCCTACGCTATCCCTTACGCAAACCATATTATGAACGTCCCACTCAGTTCAAGCCGATTTGACATCTTTAACGAGGATGTACCCTTCTATCAGATGGTGCTTCACGGACTTGTGCCATACTCCTCAACGGCTTTAAACGGTACTGCTGACCACAATAAGCTGCTCCTTATGGCGGCGGCTACAGGCAGCTATCTCAATTATGATATGCTCTATGAGGACACAAGCAAGCTTAAAGATACTGAATTCGACGTGTATTTCTATGCAAATTATGACAATCACTTACTCTCTGCGGCGGCTGAATACAGGCTTTTACAGCCCTTATATGAGGAAATTGCAGAGGATTACATCACAGGCTATGAAACTGACGATAAGGGCAATATCACCGTTACATATTCGGGTGGAACTGTGGTTAAAGCCGATTTTTCGGAGAATACCATAGCTTTTAGCGGTCAGACAATAGACCTTGACGATATAGGCAAAGGAGGTTATTTCTACTGATGAGCAACAGAAAAAAGGATAAAAAACCTCCGCGGATTTCCTACGAGAGAAGAAAAGCTCTCTATGGCTACGGCTTTATAAGCATTTGGCTTGTGGGTACTGTCTGCTTTTTCCTCGTGCCTCTGCTGACCTCCCTGATATGGTCATTCTGCGATGTTACCATTGATACAGGGCATTCTACTCTCAAATGGGTGGGACTGAAAAACTTTGAATACTCCCTTACCATTGACCCGAAATATACTGACTGCCTTAAGGATACCCTTATTGAAACCCTGTGGAAAACTCCGCTTATTGTGATTTTTTCCCTGTTTATTGCGGTTGTTCTCAATCAGAATTTCAAGGGCAGGGCTATGGCGAGGGCAATATTCTTCCTCCCTGTAATCATTGCAACAGGCCCTGTATACGCCATTATAAGCGGCGATATAAGCGCTACAGGCAACACAGGTGCGGCACAGTTTTCAACTATGTTCTCCACAAATATGGTGGGAGAATTGCTGCAATTTCTTGGAATATACGGTCTCAGCGCCAATATGGAGGCTATGATTTCCGCTATATCCGACAATATTTTCAGTATCGTCTGGGCAAGCGGCATACAGATACTCCTTTTCCTTGCGGCTTTGCAGACTATCCCCTCCTCCGCCCGTGAAGCGGCACAGCTGGAGGGCACTACAGCCTGGGAATACTTCTGGAAAATCACTTTCCCCTATGTAAGTCCCTTTATACTGGTGAATTTTATCTTCACCGTCATTGACTCATTCACAAATCCCACAAACCCCGTTATGAAGCGTATTCTCGCCCTCCGCGATGACTGGCAGTTCGGCAATATATCCGCTATGGCGTGGCTTTATTTCGGGATTATCCTCACCGCAATCGGCATTGTCACCTTTGCGTCAAATAAAATGATTTATTACGAAACAGAATAGGAGGTGCAGAATATGGCTGAAAATAGTGCAAATGAGCTTTCAAAGGAAGAAATCGGCTATTTAAGGCGAAAAAAGGCAGTGGGAATAATCTTCCCCATTTTCCGCTTTATCATACTTTTCGGACTTGGCTTTGTAATTCTGTACCCCCTTATTTATATGATAAGCTGTGCATTCCGCGAAAGAGGCGATATGAACGACCCCACGGTTATGTGGATTCCCCGTCATTTTACCCTCAATGTGATGAAAGAAACCCTTGACGCTATGGGATTTCCGCAAACCCTTTTCACAACTCTGTTTCTCAATGTGGGATGTGCGCTGGTGCAGGTAGTTTCCTGCGCTGTGACAGGCTATGGCTTTGCAAGGTTTAAATTCAAGGGGCAGAAGCTTCTTTTCGGTATCGTTATAATGATGATACTCGTACCGCCTCAGGTTATCGCCCTGCCGCTGTACTCTCAATTCAGAAACTTCGGAATAGGCGGATTTACCGTCAATCTCATTGATACGGCATTTACAATGTATCTCCCTGCTCTCACCGCAAACGGCATACGTGCAGGCTTGATGATACTGATTTTCCGTCAGTTTTTCAAGGGGCTTCCCAGAGAGCTGGAGGATGCGGCATATATCGACGGCTGCGGTCCTTTAAGAACCTTTGTACAGGTTATGATACCAAACGCTTCGGCGGCATTCCTCACTGTTTTCCTCTTTTCTGTAGTGTGGTACTGGAATGATTACTACGTCAGTGCAAGCTTTTTCACCGATACACGGACAATTTCCCTTATGCTCCGAAGTCTTGACACAGAGATGAAACAAAAGCTTTTCGGTACGATTTCAGCAGAAATCTCCCCCCGTGAGCAGATTGTCTGGAAAGAGGCAGGCTGTCTTATTTCCATTACTCCCCTGCTGATACTTTATGTATGCCTGCAAAAGCATTTCATCGAGGGTATTGAACGTTCGGGAATTGTAGGATAATGTTAATTACTATGAATTATTGTGTGCTGTAATTTACAACCCCTCTCACTAATGGGCAAAAACATGGCATTTTTCAACCAAGAATGGTTGATTATTGAAAAATAATTTTTATTTTCTACTTTTTCACTAATTTTCAACCGAGTATTTTGTGAATGTGCAATAAAATTTGTTGTAATATTTTTTACACTTACAGATTATAATTTATAACCTTAGAGCTGTTCATATCTGTATATATAACAGTGTATAACACTTGAAATTGAAAATAAATGCTCCCCGATTATGGAGAGCATTTGAGATTGTCCAAAAATTTGAATTTCGTTCCGAAATTGCGGGCGACCAATGGTCGCCCCTACACAAAATAACGCAATATAGCTAATTGTAGGGGCGAGCATTGCTCGCCCTTAAATAAAATATGCCTTTTTCTACAGACTGTGGGCGGATATTATCCGCCCTTTAATTTAACCAGCTAAAGCAAGAATTCAAGAATCCAAGATTTCACAGACACAGATTCTTGGATTCTTGAATTCTTCGTGCTTATTGCACAAAAATTCAAAATTAAATTTATGCATTATGCTAACAAAACATTTGTATTGATTAATATATATATATATATATTAAGTATTGACATCTTTACCCTTTTGTGCTACAATGAAAATAGGAAAAATGGCGATATTTCGGCAAAATCGACGATTGCCGCTTATGTTTCTATTATTACAATAATAACAGACAGGAGGATTTACTATGAAAAAGACAATTTCATTCATCTCGGCAATGGCTCTCGCGCTTTCATCTATTGGCGGTATACAGGCATTTGCGGCTGATACCTCCGAAAGAGGAACAGTAACCGTAACAGTCATTGATTCCGAAACAAACAAGCTTTTCCGCAAAGATATGCAATTTTCAATTGTAGGGGGACATCTCTCAGGTTCAGGCGCAGGAATGGGCGGTGCAATCTATCTCGGGGGCTTTAATACATCAGAATGCAATCCATATATCAATTCCGATGCTTTAAAAACCTTCGGATATAAGGTACAGCATATTGGCAGGGACTATAACGGCTACAGCTATTCGATAGATAGGGAAAAATCAGATATTTCCTTTGATTTCACCGAAAGCAACAATCAGAATGTTGTCATATATATGGAAAAATACTGGTTTGCCGAGCCTGTGGAGTATACCTTTGATGAGATACTCAATATGGATGAGACCAGCTACAAGCAGTTCTGCTGGACAAATGAGCTTGAATACTATACTCCTGAGGATATGCAGAAATATCTTGATATGGGCGTAATTGACTGCGTTATGCTCACCCCCGATAAGTACCTCAACGAGGGCATGGAGGACATTTCTTCTTCCGAGGATATAAGAGATATTGTCAGAGAAAACGAAGCCGACTATGATTTCAGCGGAGTTATGGAGGATATTGGACTTCCCGAAGAATATTACGATTACAGAATAAACCGCAATAGCTTTATGGTTATTAATCGTGCCGATTCAATTACAGAGTCGGGAGATTTAATATTCACATTCAATAAACTTGCAGAGGTTTTTGTTGAAGTCAAGGACGAATACAAAAATACCGATGAATATATAAGACTTAATCAGATGAAACGCGCTTTGCCTATGCTCTGCGATAGCTTTGACAGCTTCCGTTTCAGCGCTCCAAGCGGTCCCAATTCAACTGCTCCCCCTGTAAAGGGCGACGCTAACGGCGACTGGGAGCTTACTATAGCTGATGCTGTTACCCTCCAGAACTGGCTTATGGGCAAATCAAATGCATCTATTGCTGATATAAAGGCTGTGGATTTGTGCGTTGACGGTCAGCTTGATGTATTTGACTATATTAAGCTGAAAGAAATGATTGTGGAAATATGCGGCAAGCTGATAACAGTTGATGATATTCTTGCTCTTTCTCTTAAAGACAGCGAGGAAATCACCTGGGCTGATTTTAAAGGCTACTACGGTGAGGACACAGGCTCAGGAATATACGTAATGAAATATCCCATTGCTGAAAGAGAGGGAATGTACCTCTTAGTGGGCGGTTCATCTATGGAGGGAAAGCCTGATTATGTGCGTCTGTTCCGTGAAGAAACAGAGGAAGTCGTTGACATATTCAGTGAAGAATTCCGCACTGCTATGGAGGATTTCTTTGCAGCGTGGAATGGTCCCGAAAACGATGAAACAAACAGAGCCGCAGCAAAGAAAATTGGAGAATATGCTCTTGCAGAACTGAAAAGCGGCAGATATACCATTGATACTGAAATTGACAATGCTTCTGAAATTGCAAACGAGGAAATAGCTGCGTTATTTGATGAAGATATATTTAGCTATATGTATTTTGTTGATGAGCATACAGTTCATATATCTCTTAATAAGGGTTTATTGGATGCATACGGCTATCTTGTAACTGACGGTACTGTAAGCTATGCAGAGGGCGACTATGTGGAAATTCCCGACAGCGGTTATGACGGCGAACAGGTATACATAGACTGGGCAGGAGATAATTTATATTATTTCAGCGCAGGAACGTAATTCAAAAAAATGCTCCCCGATTTTTGGGGAGCATTTCTGTTTATTTTTGTTGGCGGACTGCCAAAGGCAGCCCCTACAAATTAATTACGCATTACGAATTACGAATTACGAATTAAATTAAAGAGCTGTTTTTTCCTCAAGGAATTTAACAAGGTCATCAATAGCAACACGCTGCTGCTCCATTGTATCACGGTCACGGACTGTTACGCAGTTATCCTTTTCGATTGTATCAAAGTCAACTGTAATGCAGAAAGGTGTACCGATTTCGTCCTCACGGCGGTATCTCTTACCGATAGTACCTGTTTCGTCAAAGTCGCACATAAACTTCTTGGAGAGCATTTCGTATACTTCCTCAGCCTTGGGAGTGAGCTTCTTAACAAGAGGAAGAACTGCACACTTGTAGGGAGCAAGTGCGGGATGCAGACGCATAACTGTACGTGTTTCTCTCTTTTCGTTGCCGTTCTTGTCTGTGGAAACAAGCTCCTCCTCGTCATAAGCCTCTGTAACAACAGAGAGGAAAAGTCTCTCAACACCGAGAGATGGCTCGATAACGTAAGGAATATATTTCTCGTTTGTCTCAGGGTCAAAGTATTCAAGGGACTTGCCGCTTGTGTTGATATGCTGTGTAAGGTCGTAGTCTGTTCTGTCAGCTACGCCCCAAAGCTCGCCCCAGCCGAATGGGAACAGATACTCAAAGTCTGTAGTAGCCTTGGAGTAGAAGCAAAGCTCCTCGGGGTCGTGGTCACGGAGACGGATATTCTCCTCTTTAAGACCGATATTAAGGAGGAAATCCTTGCAGAAGCCTCTCCAGTAGCTGAACCATTCAAGGTCAGTACCGGGCTTGCAGAAGAATTCAAGCTCCATCTGCTCGAACTCACGTACACGGAAAATGAAGTTACCGGGAGTAATCTCGTTTCTGAAAGATTTACCAATCTGAGCAACGCCGAAAGGAACCTTTTTACGTGTTGTACGCTGGATATTTGCGAAGTTAACGAAGATACCCTGTGCTGTCTCGGGACGGAGGTACAGCTCGGACTTGTTATCCTCAGTAACACCCTGGAAAGTCTTGAACATAAGGTTGAACTGACGGATATCTGTGAAATTCTTCTTGCCGCAGTTAGGGCATACGATATCCTTTTCGTTGATATAGTCAGTCATCTGCTGATTTGTCCAACCTGCAACATTAGTGCCGTCGAAATCCTCAATGAGATTATCAGCGCGGTGACGTGTTTTACACTCCTTACAGTCCATAAGGGGGTCAGAGAAGCCGCCGATATGACCTGAAGCAACCCATGTCTGGGGATTCATAAGAATAGCGGAGTCAAGACCAACGTTGTACTTGTTCTCCTGAACGAATTTTTTCAGCCAAGCGTTCTTGATGTTATTCTTGAGCAGAACACCGAGGGGGCCGTAGTCCCATGTATTGGCAAGTCCGCCGTAGATTTCTGAGCCTGGGTATACATAACCCTTGGATTTACAAAGGTCAACGATTTTATCCATTACTTTTTCGTTATTTTTAAGCATAATTCTATTCTCCTTCTGGAAATAATCATCTATTCTATTTTACAGCATATCAGCGGATTTGTCAAGGGTTTTTGGAAAAAAGCATTTGCTTTGGAAATGCAGCTGTTAGCCTATAGCAGTAGAGGCGGATATTATACGCCCGCGATTTCGGTGCGATGTTAAATTATCCCTACATAAAGAAAAGGACACGGCGAATCGTGTCCTTGTAAATCATAATTCTTAATTCTGAATTACTTCTTTCTCCACTTCAACAATATAAACGCCGCAATAGCCGTCACCGCTACCGCTAATGCGCTGGGAAACCATGTGTACGGAATGGGCAGCCCTGCGGTATTCATACCGTAGAAGCCGAAAATCATATTGGGTATCTGCATAATAATTGTGACAATAGTCAGTCGCCACATAACTATATTCAGATTATTTGAGATAACCGACGAGAAATTCCCTGTCATACTGGAGAGGATTCCCGTGTATATACTCGCCATTTCGATAGCCTGCTTCATCTCGATGAGCACATCTTCAAGCAAATCCTGATCCTCGTCATAGAGCTTTACCACTCTGCCGCGGAAAATCTTTTCAATTGTCGCCTCATTTGCTTTCAACGACGTTGAAAAGTATACCAGCGATTTTTCAAGGGCAAGGAGCTGCATGAGAAGCTCATTTTTCATAGCATTGTGAAGCTGCTGTTCCGCCAATGATGAGATTTTATCAATCTGTTTAAGGTAATACAGGAACATCGCCGCAATACGCAGCAGAAGCTGTAAAACAAATCTTGTTTTGAATTCGGGGCGGAGGTTGCGGATAGTGCCGCGGACAGCCTCCTCGATAATCTGGGCATTGTTGAGAGATACAGTAAAAACATTTGTTTCTGTGATGATAATACCCATAGGCATTGTGTAGAATATTTTTGTATCGTCCTTATCTGTAGATGATACAGGGGTATCAATGATAATAAGCGTCTGGTCGTCCTCTCGCTCGATACGGGACGACTCCTCTTCGTCCAATGAGGATTTTACGAAGCCGCTGTCAATGCCGTAATCCTCAATAAGCTCCTTTATTTCCTGTGGGGTAGGGCTTACAACAGATACCCAGCAGCCCTCAGAAAACTCATTTGTCAACGTCATTTTGCCGTTTGTGTAAGTATAGAAATTAATCATAGCAAAGCTTAGCCTGCAATGCAGACATTCCTCCTTTCGCCTGTTACTGAGATATACAGGCACGGAGAATCAGCTTATGCGCAGATACAACGGTGCGATATATATCCCATAAACATAATATTCATACTGTTCCCGTAAGGGTCGGAATTCATAACCGCACCACCTTTTCAAAAATTTGTGGAAATATTTATCCTTTTATATTATACCACATAATTTTATTTTTTACAAGGGATTTTTGAAATTTTAAACGTCTAATCAAAAAAAGGACACGGCGAACCGTGTCCCTACAATAATTACGAATTACGCATTATCCATATCCTCGTCATCGTCAATAAATTCGAGAATATCCCCAGGCTGACAGGAAAGCGCCTTACATATAGCGTTGAGAGTGGAAAAGCGTATTGCGCTTACCTTGCCCGTTTTAAGCTTTGAGAGGTTTACGTTGCTTACCCCGACGCGCTCGCTCAGCTCGTTAAGGCTAATTTTTCTGTCTGCCATTACTCTGTCAAGTCTAAGTATAATCGACATATTTCCCCCTCCTTAAAGCGTTTCGTCTGATTCCTGCTGTAATTTTGCACCGTAGCTGAAAATATAGGAGAAAATAATAACTGCAAGAATGATAAGCACCATAGTAAGATTTATAGAACCATTTGTTATAAAAGTAAACCCTACAGGAATAAGAGAGAATGCAAAGTGCTTCATAGCCTTTGTGACGCTTTCCTCAAAGGGTGACTGGCAGGTTTCCAATGCCTTTGCAAGCTTTCCAGCGAAAATTACCACAATAAGGGTAATGGCAGCATATAAAGCCACACCGAAGCAAGCACCTGCCGCACCATACTTGAATAATGTGCTGTTGGGGGAATCGAATTTAACTCCGGTTGTATAATTTACAACGCCGTCGTTTTCAGTTTCAATTTCAACTATGGATATTTCCGTGCCGAAAAGCTTAATGCTCTCATCGACATTATCCAGACCGACATCATCAAAATCAACGTGAACACTACCTGGAAGTCTGTTTGTATCAACGGTCATTTCAAAAGATGCAGCTCCGTTTGATGTGATTGCTGTGCTGTCGCCTGGTACAGTAGCCAGTACAATAATACCTCCCGCAATTGCTGTGATAATGGCGATAATGCAGGCTATACGCATTATAATAAGGATAATTCTGCTCACCTTGCCTAAGTTGTTGATTCTCTTAACATAATCAATATTTTTTGTGCTGTTCATAAATAAACCCTCCAATAATTTATGGAACTTATATGAGCGCTCTTTTGTTCCTTTTTTTCGGGGAAGTTCATCCGTTCCCCTTTCCGTGATTATATAATACCACAGCTTTTTACGTTTGTCAACAGATTTTTAACGTTTATCATTAAATATTATATGTTTGCACAAGAATAGCATAAATTCCAGAGGGCGTATTTGTGCAGAAGTGACGATAAATATTTATCGTTTATCATTAAATTCTTAACGATAAAATTACAGCCGCCCATTTCGGACGGCTGTAATAGTGTCAAATTCAATTATTCTGTAATTGGAAGCTTCTCAATAAGACTTGCACAGAATTTCTGTACTGCAAGAGCGTCAGCGGCTGTAATTCCGCTTCCAGGGTTAGAGCAGTCTGCATTTGCGGCACCCTGCTTTGATAAACCATACTTATCGGGATTACCGATTGACTGGTAAATTGAAGCAGCGTCTGCCATTGTTACAGAACCGTCGCAGTTAGCGTCACCAATAAGTGTAACTGTTGTGCTGGTGCCTGCTGTAGTAGTTGGAGCAACAGGAGCCTCTGTAGGAGCTGCCTTTGTTGTTGTAGGAGTAGGCTTTGCTGTTGTGGGAGCCTTTGTTGTAGTTGTGGCAGGCTTTGTTACAGTTGTTGTAACAGGCTTTGTTGTCACAGGCTTAGGAGGATCTACAGAACTTCCACCGCCTGAACCCTTCTTACCGCCGTCAAGGTTACTGCCCTCGCTGTTTGCATAGTTAGCATAGAAATCGCCAAGGGAGATACCATTCTTACCAAGAGCTACCTCGTGGTCAAGACCGATATACTTACCTGAACTCAGTGTCTGCCAGAGTGATTCCTCAAACATCTCGTACTTAGGCTCATTCCAGTCGATAGTTGTACCTGTACCCTGCTGGAAGCCGAGGCTGTCCCAGAGTCCGCCTGTATCGCCTGAGTTGGTGTTAAGGCACCAGAATGTATGGTTGATGTGATTTTTAATCATATAGTCACGGAGGAGAAGCATCCACTTAAGGTTGTCACCTTCCATATGGCCGCCCCATTCGCCGATAAGCTCAGGAGCAACGTCCTCTGCGTTAATCCAAGCCCAAGTGTCGTACCAGTAGTCGTCAAGGAGTGTCTGCTCTGTGAAGTCCTTGTCAAACCAGGTCTGAGCATAAACTGACGGGCCGTAATCGTGGGGAGAATAAACAATCTGGCTTGTACCCTGCTTGGGAACAATGGGATATTCTCTTGCACCGCGGAAGTTACCGCCCCACCAAGCGCCGATATAAGGTGAATTGTCACGTCTGTCGGGCATACCCCAGTAGTCGCCCTCCATAGCACCGCTCATAGACTGCTCAACACCCTCAACGAAGATAAGAGCATTGGGATTTACATCAAGGATAGCCTCAGCGCATCTTGTAGCAGCGTAAGCCCAGTTATTCTCGTCCTTGGAGCCGTCCCACTTTGCAGCCTCATCGCCTTCCTGTCCCTTGCCGTGAGGCTCATTCTTGAGGTCATAGCCGATGAGTGTATCATCGTTCTTGTACTTGTCAGCAAGCCATACAAGAGTTTCAATCCATATCTCTGTTGTTACTCCAGCCTTGCCGTACCACAGGTTATAGTTATGACCTGAGTTGTCGGAGTGAGGGCTGTGGATGTCGATAAATGCCTTGATACCGTACTTCTTGCACTTCTGCATAATGATATCAAAAATCTGCATTGAATCCTTAAGAGTTTTACCGTCCTCAAGAACGAAGTCGGGGTTGATTGTGAAAGCGGGGTCAGCGTTGCCTGATACACTTGATACAGGGTTAGGAGTTCCCTCCATCCAGGAAACGAGAAGCTCTGTGGAAATGGGGAAACGGATAACGTTGATACCTCTGTCTGCAACCTCCTGGAGAACATCGTCAACGTCAGCACTCCAGAGATAGTGTACACAGTTCTCGGAACAGTTGAAACCGAACCAGTTTGCACCTGTGAGCCATACCTCGTTGCCGTTCATATCGTATAAACGGCTGCCCTCTGCGTGAAGCCAGTCATCGTTGTTTGTGTCTACAGCCTTTGCATTTACAAACTCGTCATAATCCGCAGGCACTACGGAAGCTGTAGCTGTAAAAGCTATGGCTGCTGCGGAGGCTAAAGCCGCAATTGCCTTTGATAATTTCTTCATGATACATTCCCTCTCTTTTGGGTGTGAATTTTTTGGTTTAAGTACAGGAAAATCCATTTCCTGCAACAATATACACCCTGTTAATTATATCTTACCATTTTCAGAGGGATTTGTCAATATATAATGTGTGAATTTTCGGCAATATCTCAAAAAACACTTGTAACCTTTGGTATTTCACTGTTTTTCAGCAGTTCAAGAAGATGATAAAGCTCCGTAAGCTCCGATGGCAGCTCTTCACTTTCATTTTCCGCAAGGTGATGAACACGGGCAAAAAGCCTGTCAAGCTCTGTCAGCTTGTTATTCCGTACAAAAACTGAGGCAGGTACGCGGAATTTCTCCCATTGTTTCTGCAATTCCGCGGTAAGTTCCTCAGATTTTGCTGTATCGCCATTGCGGAATAAATCCTCCGCCTGAGTTGTCTGATTCATAAGAGAAATACAGCTTTTGCTTATCCACATACTCTGAAAAATACTTGTTCCCACAAGCACGAGAATTACAATGATACTTATTTTCAGCCGTGTCAATTCTGCTCCTCCTTTTCAGATGAATACGGTGATTTCTTTTCATTTTTTGGAGAGATGAACACCTTTCCCTGTCCGTCGGCAGTCATAATAAATATATCGGAAACCTCCAGCCCTGCCTTTTTCGCGGAGTTTTCCACAAATCTCTCATTATATCCCATAGATTTCAGCGTAACAGGGAGAATTTTCCCGTCGGATACCACAACCTGGGGAGGGTCAGTATTAACCGCGTCTACGCGTAAATCCTCGCGGTCGGGAGTATCCTTTGTCTGCTTTTTTATAGCGGATATACTTCCCGTAGTTTCCACAATAGCAAACTGCACCTCAGATATGTCAAATATCTGCTGAGTTCTCATAGCCGTCATAATATCGTCAACAGAGAGGCGAAGTTCACGTAATACAGAACGGTTTATTTTACCATTGCTGATGATAATTTTCGGACTGCCGTATATTATTTTACGGAAAAAAGGCAGACGTAGTATCAGCCAGGACACGAAAACCTCATAGCACACAAGGGCAAGAATGGGCGTTATGCCTATTATAACAGGGATGTCAGTATCTTCAAGAGGCAGAGTTGCAATATTTGATATAAGAATGGTTATAACAAGCTCAGAGGGCTGCATTTCGCCCAGCTGACGCTTACCCATAAGCCGCACAGCCGATACAACGATGATATATAATATAAGTGAACGGATGAGAATAATTGACATAATGACTCCTTTAGGCAATACCAAAGCTAATGGCTTTTTTATTATTATTTCACCCAATAAAATTTTTATACGTGAATATTTCTTTAATCCGCAAGCCATAATATTATTGCTCACGCAGCAATAAAAGAAAAGGAGTTGTTCATTATGGATATGAATAACAAGCAGAAAAACGATTGCATCAGATGTACTGTTTCTCAGTGCAAGTACAATATGGTAACAGAGGATTACTGCTCTCTCGGCTGTATCTCTGTAGGAACTCACGAAAGCAACCCCACTGTTCCCGAGTGTACTGACTGCAACAGCTTTGTAAAGCGTACAGGCTGCTGCTAATTCCTCCCTGTTTTCGGACACGGTACGCCGTGTCCATACATATTCCGACAAAAAATATAGACAAATTGTAAAATAATTCGATTTCGCTTGCATTTTTTTTGATTTTCGGTTATAATAATATAATAAGAAAAATGTTTCTTATTGAATTTTTTTACAGGAGGGTGCATTTGATATGTTTGACCAGACTATGACTTTCAAGGTAACAGAGGACAAAGAAGCTGAACTCAGAAAAAATCTCACAGTGATTTATGACGCTCTTGTGGAAAAGGGCTATAATCCGATTAATCAGATTGTAGGTTACATCCTTTCAGAGGATCCCACCTACATAACCACTTACAACAACGCAAGAAGCCTTATCCGCCGCATAGACCGCGATGAGCTGCTTCAGGTGCTTGTACGTGAATATCTTCAGAAATAACAAAAAGCTGCCTTCGGGCAGTTTTTTTATTTTATGCAGATTTTACGATATACCGTAATTCAGCCTGAAGCTGCAGCATTGCCGCCTGGAGTTGTCGTTAAAACGCACAAATCACACACGGTTGTTTTGTGCATCTCTACAAATCTTCAAAAACCTATTGACAACCGAATAATAATATTATACAATGTAAGTAGAAGAAAATTACACTAAATTGATGTATTCAAAACCTACGTATAAACAAACGAAAATCATTGACTTTATCGCACTATCGTGGTATAATTGATGTACAGCACAGTCTGTATAATGATATAACAGAAAGGGAAAAAATTATGGAAAAAGTTCTTGAAGTCAAGGGACTTTCCAAGCAGTACGCAAAAGTACTTGCTGCGGATAAGGTTTCCTTTGATATCGGCAAAGGCGAAATATTCGCCCTTATAGGCCCCAACGGCGCAGGTAAAACCACTACAATACGTATGATTTCAACCCTGCTCACCCCTACCGACGGCGATGCAATAGTAAACGGCCACAGTGTCCTCAAAGACCCCGAAAAGGTGCGTCAAAGCATTACATACCTCCCCGATGAAGCAGGCGCATACAAGAATATGACGGGTAAAAAATATCTCCGTTTTATGGCAGGCTTATTCTCAACGGATATAGACACAATCAACGGATATGTTGAAAGAGCGGAAAAGATGTGCGGTCTTGGCGAAAGGCTCAATGATAAAATAGGCTCATACAGCCGCGGAATGATACGTAAGCTGCTCCTTTCCCGTGCAGTTATGACAAAGCCCGCACTGGCTATCCTTGACGAACCTACCAGCGGACTTGACGTCCTCAACGCTATTGAAATACGTAAAATGATTAAAAAGCTTGCCGCTGAGGAGGGTATGTCCTTCCTTCTGAGCTCCCATAATATGCTTGAAATTGAGTTTGTTTCCGACCGCGTGGGTATTATTTCCAAGGGACATCTCCACGTTACAGGCACGGCAGACGAGCTGAAAGCGCGCTATAATGCGGCAAATCTTGAAGAAGTATTTGAAAGGGTGGTGAAGGGCAATGAAGTTCTTTAATCTGCTGAAAAAGGAGCTTGCAGAGCTTCTTAACATACAGACTATCATCAGCCTTGTTGTAGCAATGGGTCTGCTTATGGTAATGGGTACTGTTATGACAGATACTATTGAGGAAGCTGTAAAACAGGAATACACCGTAACCCTCTGCGACCGCGACAAGACCGATTTCACAGCAGATATGCTGGAAACGCTCCGTGGCTATGGTGCAAAAATAAATGAAGTTACAGATGCTTCTGAGGACTATGTAAAACTCCTCGAAAATTCAGGCAAGGAAAGCCTTGTGATTATTCCCGAGGGCTTTTCTGAGGCTGTTGAAAATAGTGAAGCTCCACAGCTTATAAGCATAGCAAGAATGAAATCCGCTGCTATGATGTCAAATATGTCCAATACAAACAGCGGTGCGGAAACTCTTATAAAAAAGGCAATTTCCGATGTTTTTTCACAGCAGGCAGGCCTTTCCCCTGAGGATGTTGTACTTATCAACAACCCCGTTAATGTAACATCCCATACAGTTATAAGCGATAAATCCGCAGAGATTTCCGCTGATATGATAATGAGCAAGGTTATGATGCAGAATATGCTGCTTCCCGTTATTGTATTTGTACTCATTATGATGACCTCACAGGGACTTATGAGTGGTATTTCCAACGAGAAGATTGACAAAACACTTGAAACTCTCCTCTCTGCACCTGTATCAAGAACAGCTATTCTCGGTTCAAAGATGCTTGCCGCAACAATAGTTGCAATGTTGCAGGCGGTATGCTTTATGTTTGGTTTCTCATCTATGATGTCGGGAGCAACAGAGGGTGCAACAGCTGATATTGCAAACACCATCGCGGCTGAGATAATGCCCGTAGATAAGGCACTTGAACAGTTGGGACTTTCACTTGGTATGGGCGATTACATCCTTGTAGGTGTACAGCTTTTCCTTACAATTATGATATGTCTCTGTCTGTCACTTGTACTCGGCTCGCTTGTAAACGATGCAAAACAGACGCAGACAATGATTATGCCCCTTATGTTCGGTGCAATGATTCCCTATATGATTTCTATGCTTGCAGATATCAACACACTTCCCATTGCAGTAAGAATATTTGTTTACGCTATCCCATTCACTCATACATTCTCCGCAATTCCAAATCTTATGTTCGGCAATATGACGATATTCCTCATAGGCCTTGCATATCAGGCAGTTGTCTTTGCGGTATGTATGTTCCTTGCACTCCGCCTGTTCAAGTCGGATAAGATACTTACAGCTTCTCTCAATTTCGGACAAAAGTCCAAATACAAGAAGGCGACAAAGAACGAAGATTAATCAGGAAAATGACCTGCAAAGCTGACAGATGACTTCATAAATTGTTTACATCCTTTTCGTTTCATTTTCACGTAACTGTCATAATGTGGTAGTAAAATAAAATCATAGAAAAAGGAATTGGGAAACCATTATAAAGGGTGAGAAAATGAAAAACTCTGGATTATTTGAAAAACCATTTGGTTTCCTTACAGCAGCACTTCTGACCGCCTCTCTTGTTGGGTGCAGTACGGAAAAGCCGCAGAACAGCGATGTTGACGCTCCCACTGAGGAAGTAACCGTATCGGCTGAAACAACCGCCGAGGCAACGGAAAACACCACCGAAGCAGAGGAGAAGTCCACTGCCGTTAATACCGTCAGAAAGCCCTATAATGAGCTTTTCTCCGAAAGGGATATATCATCGGAATACGGCGATATCACCGCTGAAATCAAGCTTAACGGCGACAGCGTAACAACTGAAGGCGACGGTGTATCTGCTAAGGGCAGTGCTGTTACAATTTCAAAAGAGGGTGTATACCGTGTTTCGGGCAAACTCAGCGACGGTCAGATTATCGTCGATGCCGATAAGGCAAAAGTTCAGATTGTCCTTGACAATGCGGATATAACCTGCAAAAGCTCCTCTCCCATTTACGGAAAGGACAGCGACAAAATATTCGTCACACTTGCCGAAAACAGCGAAAACACGCTGACTGACGGCACTTCATACACCTTTGCAGACCAGCAGAACAGCGAGCCTGACGCCTGCATTTTCAGCAGTGACAGCATAACCCTTAACGGTACAGGCTCATTGAACATAAATGCCAATTTTGCCGACGGAATTCACTCCAAAGACGATATTGTCATAACAGGCGGAAATATCGCCATAAATTCAGCCGCGGACGGTATCAAGGGTAAGGACTATGTGGCAATAAACGGCGGAAAATTCGACATCACAAGCGGTCAGGACGGCATAAAATCAACCGAGACTAACGAAACCGCTTTCGGATTTGTTTACATCAACGGCGGCGATATTTCAATAGATGCCGCAAATGACGGAATACAAGCAGAAACCGACGCTGTTATCCACGGCGGAGACATAGACATCATAAGCGGCGGCGGTGCTGAAAATGCACAGCCCAAGCAGAACGATATGGGCTTCGGCGGTAGAGATTTTGGCAATTTCGGCGGATTCGGCGGCGATTTCACCCCACCCGAAAGATTCGAGGGTATGACCCCTCCCGAGGGATTTGACGGCGAATTTACTCCCCCAGAAGGCTTTGAGGGTATGACCCCTCCCGAGGGATTCGGACAGGGTATGACTCCTCCCAGGAGAGATATACAGCAGACAGCTGCACTCACCACAACAGAAACGGAAACTACGGTTTCCGACAGCACAAAGGGCATTAAAAGCGGATTAGCCGTTGAAATCAGCGGCGGTGATATAACCGTAAATTCCGCAGACGATGCGCTTCACTCAAACGGCAACATCACAATAAACGGCGGTATATCATCACTTGCAGCAGGCGGCGATGGTATACACGCAGACAATATAATTGACATAACCGCAGGATTTGTTGATATAACAAAATCCTACGAGGGAATCGAGGCGGCTGTTATAAATATCAGCGGCGGAGAAACCTCTCTTATTTCCTCTGACGACGGCTTCAACGCCACTGACGGCACTACACAGCAGGGCGGTATGGGTACATATTCCAACGGCGTTGAGCTTAATATAAGCGGCGGTATGGTATATGTTGACGCACAGGGCGACGGACTTGACTCCAACGGAAATATGACCGTAAGCGGCGGTACAGTCCTTGTAAATGGCCCTACCAACGGTGGAAACGGCGCTCTTGACGGAAATGGTGAAATGACGGTAAATGGCGGTATTCTCATAGCAGCAGGAAGCTCTCAAATGGCAGAGGCTCCCTCTGCAAATTCCGCGCAGTATTGCATTTCAGCAGGTATCGGCTCCACACAGGAGGCTGGCACGCTTATAACACTTGCTGACGAAAATGGCGATATACTGAGTTTTGCACCGTCAAAAACCTTTGACCATATAGTGATAAGCACTCCCGATATTGAAAAGGGAATGACATATACTATCGAAGCAGGAGGCAGCTCCACAGCTGAAAACAGCTTTGGGTTATACGAAGCTGGTGGCTATGACGGAAAAGGCACAGCCATAGGAAGCTTCACCGCAGAAGATACCATAAGCTATATCGGAACGCAGTCTGCAATAGGCGGCGGTTTCGGCGGTGGACGCGGCGATAAAGGGCAGTTCGGCGGCAGAGGAGATTTTCAGCCTACTACTGACGAGGCAGGAAATTTCGTAATTCCCGAAATGCCTGAACCACCATTCGGAAACGGCGGAATAATGCCCCGATAACCAATGACATCCTCAAATTTCATATAAACCACCTAATGCGGGGCAGCCGAACTGTTATAGTTCGGCTGTTTCCGTGCATATAATGTTCTGAAAGGAATTTAACTATGGAGAAAAAAGAAAACAGAAAGCTCGATTTGTTCCTTACCTTTTTCAAGATAGGAGCATTCACATTCGGCGGCGGATACGCTATGATACCCCTCATTCAGAAGGAGGTATGCGAGAACAAGAAATGGCTTACAGATGACGATATACTTGAAATTGTAGCAATAGCGGAGTCAACTCCGGGACCTATTGCCATAAACTCCGCAACCTTTGTGGGTTATCGCACAGCAGGGATTTTAGGGGCAATGTGCGCCACTTTAGGAGTAGTTCTGCCCTCGTTTATAATAATTACATTAATTTCAATGGTACTCCGCGAATTCAGCAGCTACAGGGCGGTAAAATACGCATTTTTCGGCATCCGTGCAGGTGTTCTTGCCCTTATTATCAAGGCGCTGATTTCTATGTACAAGAAATGCCCTAAGAATATTTTCTCCTACTGCATAGCGGCAGCAGCCTTTATATTTGCCGCATTTACGGATATAAACGCGGTATTTATCATAATTGGCTGTGCTGTTGCAGGGCTTATTTACTTCCTGACAGCCGCAAATAAGGCAAAGGAGGCAAGCAAATGATTTTACTTGAACTTTTCCTCACCTTTTTCAGAATAGGACTTTTCACCTTTGGCGGCGGATATGCTATGCTTCCTCTTGTACAGGAAGCTGTTGTCAATAAGGGCTGGATGACAAATGAACAGATAGTCGATTTTATAGCCGTAAGTGAAAGCACACCTGGCCCTTTTGCTATAAATATATCCACCTATGTGGGCAACGAAACAGGCGGTATTATAGGCGCTGTATGTGCGACTCTGGGCGTTGTACTTCCTTCTTTTATAATTATTCTCATCGTGGCAAAGTGCTTTGACAAATTCCGTAAAAGCAAGGCTGTAGAGGGCTGTATGACGGGCTTGAAGCCTGCTGTTATCGGTATGATAGGCTCTGCTGTTTTATCTATCGGAATGACAGTATTCTTCTCCGATGGACTTACTGCAAAGGTATTCACAGGTATGCCCTTTTACATCTCCCTTGCTATATTCGGCGCAGCACTTTTCTTCACTTTGAAGAAGAAAATCAGCCCGATTATTATAATCGCTTCATCAGCTGTTGTGGGAATTGCCGCAGGATTTGCGCTGGGACTTTGATTTTTGCAATTCATATTGCTCCCCCAACTAAACCTTGCCATCAAATACTCGGCACAAAGAAAATTTCTCTGCGTCAGAAAAACTTGAAATGCGACAGCATTCCTGCGTTTTTCTTCCTTGATAAATTTCCTTTCTGCTTTCGTCTTTTTGGCAAGGTATAATTGGGGGAGCAATAAAAAATCCGCAGACGAAAATCTGCGGATTTTTTAATATTGGTTTGTATCTGATAATTACGAATTAGTCTCTGCCCCGAAATCCTTAAAGCTGATATTCAAATCCACATTGCCCTCAATTCCCGGAACTGTTCCTGTGGAGGTATACTGCCACATATCGTATTCATAATAAAATGTGGGGAAATTCGTATACTCCGCAAGCCAGAAATCATAGTCCTTGATTCTCGGTAAATCCAGCTTATATGTGGATGTGGAAGCGTTCTGATACACCATAGGTGTATATCCTGCGGATTTCACACGCTCGCAGAATGCCACACAGCAGTCAGCAAGTCCCTCAACTGTAACCTTGTCAGTACGTGCAGAATCGTCGTATATTATCTCCCAGTCGAAAACAATGGGATATGTAATTTTTCTGCCTGCAACAGCGTCGAGGACAGCGTCAGCCTCCTCAATAGCCTCCTCAGCATTTGTTGCCTGTGAGAAGAAGTACACACCAACGTCAATACCTGCGGCATTTGCACCGTCTATATTGGTTATAAGGCTGTTGTCAAGGGTTATAACACCGCCGCCGTATGTGCGGTAGCCTGCGCGTATTATAGCGAATTCCACGCCTGCCGCTTTAACCTGTTCCCAGTCGATAACTCCCTGATATTCGGAAACATCAATGCCGATTTTTGATTGAAGCCCGTCATTTCCGATATATTTCACAAAGCCATTGCCGTCCTTTACGATTTCGGAGGGTTCAACGGGACTTTTTGGAACATCCCCGAAAACGGGGATAAAAGTCTCACCCATTGTATCATTGTGAACGAGTATCTTTTCGCCGTTGAGCTGGTAGAAAGTCTCCTCTTTGTCGATATATGGACGAATTCTTATATTTGAATCCGCATTTGCAGGAACTGTTGCGTTATATTTTGAAGCGTAAATGCCTGCGGTTACAGCAAGTCCCACAATGACAAATCCCTCTAAAATTGTAATCGCTTTGAATAAATTAAGCTTGTTCAGTTTCATTTTATGTCCTCCATTATTGATAAATCCATTATACCATAAAAATTGACATTTGTAAACATATTATTGAAAATTTCGTCTTGTAATTTGTTTCTATTAATGCTATAATATTATATATTATTTTTGCGGAGGAAAATTATGAATTTTAAACGCCTTGAAAAAAATCTCATTGACAATATAAAAGAAGCACAGCTGAAATTAGGCTATGATAACCGCCCTATGAACCTTAATTACATGACAGCATCCCTGAAAAATCTCACAGGCGAGGATATTACAGATGACCTGTTATCGGCATTTTCTGAATATGTTTCACCAAGAATGGGTGTACTGACATTCCGCCCGATAAAAGACGGTATCTGCATAACTATCCCTGCCGAGGGTACATCATATGTCAACAGCCTTTCGGGATATGACTTTCTTGCAGAGCTGATAAAAAAAGTCAGCGGTCACTCCCCTCTTGAAGAAGTAACCGCCGTATTCCGCGAATATTCGGACAATGTTGTAATCGAAGAGAGCCGAAGCGAGGAATTCGACCTGCTTGCCTATTTCCCTGATAAAACTCCCGATGAATACTACTACTGCCTTGCCGCAGAGCCGTGTATAAGCGGCGGCTGTCACGCTATGTATCACAGGTTTATACGTGAGGACTATGAGGAAATCTTTTCAGATTAAGAATTATGAATTTTAATTTTTATGGGAGCTGATACATAATGGATTATATTATACGTGAAATAAAAAACGACGATTTTCCGCAGCTTATGGAGCTTTATACCCACCTCCATGAAAAGGAAATCCCCGAAAAGGACGCGAGAGTTTCCGCTGTATGGGAAAGCATACTTTCAGACAAAAATCATCATATCATCGTTGCAGAAGCTGAGGGAAAGATAATTTCCTCCTGCGTATGCGTCATAATTCCCAATCTTACGCGAAATCAGCGTCCCTATGCCTTTGTGGAGAACGTCGTTACTCATGCTGATTACCGCGGAAAGGGAATAGCCACCGCCTGTCTTAATTATGCACGTGATATAGCCAAAAAAGAGAACTGCTACAAGCTTATGCTGCTGACAGGCTCAAAAAATGAAAACACACTGAATTTTTACCGTCGTGCAGGCTATAACAGCCAGGACAAAACGGCATTTATTCAGTGGTTGGAGTGATACGTATATAGAAAATTATTGAGGGAGACCCTTTTGAAAAAGGGTCTCCCTCAAACTCCCTCCCTAAAACTTTTATCTTAATTTTCATAACAGGGGTTAATCCCTGTTATGAAAATTTAAAATTGAAAGTCTTTGGAAAAGGGTCTGGGGAAAGCCTTTCTTCAGAAAGGTTTTCCCCAGTAAGTTTCAATGATCAAAGCTAACGGCTGGCAATGCCCCGCATTGCCTAAACTCTTTATACATATAAAGGGAACCCAACACAATCAACGGTATATTGTGATTTTTTGCGTATTCAAGCGCCTTGGTAAGTCCGTTTTCCACCGAGCCGCAGGAAACAGCTTCAATTCCCTTTTCTTCAAAGGCAGCGGCAAGGGTATCGCTGTCAAGAGAGCGCGGATTGTCGGGGATTACCGTAAATGCCTTGTCAATGAATTTTCCCAGTATTTCGGGGTAAAGTCTGTATTCCTTATCAGCCATAACTCCGATAAGCAGGGCAATTTTTCCGCTGATATATGTGCTGATACTTTCAGCCGCCTGAATAATTCCGTCGGGATTATGCGCCCCGTCGTAAATTACAAGGGGATTTCGGCTTACAACCTCAAATCTGCCTTGCCATACAGCCTTTTCTATGCCCGATTTTACGGCATTTTCGGGGATATCCATACCCAAACCGTGAAGTATCTCAACAGCTGTCAGCACATTTGCAAGATTGTATTTCTGATATGAGCCGATAAGAGGCGATTTCAGCCTGCCGAAAGCCTTATCTTCATAAACAATACCATTGATATCACTTTCAACAACGGTTACACGGTCTTTATCCGTAAGGGTAAGCTGTGAGCCGTTTTTTTGCGATATACCGCGGATTATTTCAAGCGCACTGTCATCATTTCCACCATAGAGAACAGGTCTTGACGGCTTTATAATACCTGCCTTATGGAGGGCGATTTCCTCAATTGTACCGCCTAAGAAAGCCGTATGGTCAAGGGCGATATTTGTAATAACCGAAAGAACGGGGAACTCTATTACATTTGTAGAGTCTGTATCCCCCCCCATTCCGCATTCAATCAACGCTATATCGCAGTTTTTACGACAAAAAAGCTCATATGCGGCGGCTGTGAGGACTTCAAATTCCGTCGGTTTATCAGCCATATCCTCACAAATGGGGATAATATCAGCCATAACCTCATTAAAATCGTCAGCTGATACGCTTTCGCCGTTTATGCGAAAGCTGTCGGTTAAATCCGTAAGGGCAGGAGAAGAAAATCCCCCCGTTTTGTACCCCGATTCCGCTAAAACAGCGGAAAGCATCGCCCCGAAAGAGCCTTTGCCGTTTGTGCCTGCAATATGGATTATATGAGTTTTATTCTGCGGATTTCCCAGCCTGTCACAAAGCTCCGTAATTCGCTCTAAACCCAGCTTGCTGCCGCGTTCTGCGGCAATTTTTATATACTCAAAACCATTCATAATTTCACCGATTACTGCATATTTTATTAAGCAGTGAGGAAAATGCCTTATTTTTCAGCAGAAGTGTAATTATAACGAATTCAATCGCTCCTGTTGCAATATATGTGGGTATACGGAATGCCAGGACTTCAAGCGGAGTTCCATAATAGATATAAAGTCCGATAGACTTTATAATAATCGACCCCACAATATGTGCAACTGCAATAGAAAGAGCGATATTCAGCGTCATATTCTTATTTCTGAGATGAGTTGAAATAACGCCCGAAAGAATGCCGATACTTGCAGCACCAATGGTAATAATGGGATTTATCGCATATCCCTTTAACAGACAGCCCACCAGGTCAGCTACAACTGCAACTGCACCGCCTACAAAGGGGCCGAAGAAAATACCTGCCATAAGAATTGTGAGATTTTCAAGGCTTATGCGGATGCTGTCGCCAATGGGAATTTGCAGGAATTTGCCCAATGTGAAACTCATAGCCACAAAAAGCGCCGAAATAATCATAACTCTTGTGTTGCCGAAAAGCTTTAAATTTTCGGTTGGGGTGTTTGCTGTTTTTGTTGTAATCATAAAAAATCCTCCTTTTCCACATCATAGGACACGAAAAAAGAGGATATTCTCCATTATATGTCTTATGAAGCGGGATGCAAAATGTGAACCGCAGACCTTGTCTTTCGTCCTATGGACAACTCCCCGTCCCACAGGCACTCGATACCGTATTTGGCTATATATCGGCATCACGAACACATTTTTACTCTTCAATGTTTATTGCTTGACAGTTTACCTGCCATATTTATTATAGCCTTATGATGGTGATATGTCAATAGCCTGTTAAAGCCAAAAAGCAACTTTATAACTTTTCCACATATTCCACAGAGTTTTCAACATTATTTTATGGAAATAGCGGAAATAATTTCCGTTATAATTAAGGCGTAGTATGGGCGGATATTAACCGCCAGCAGATTGTCGAAAAACCTGAATTTTGTTCCAAAATTGTGGGTGACCAATGGTCGCCCCTACACAAAATAACGCAATATAGCCAATTGTAGGGGAGAGCATTGCTCGCCCTTAAATAAAATATGCCTTTTTCTACAGAC
>JAZSEJ010000070.1:0-4124 GCA_045531615.1 Ruminococcus sp. | reverse complement strand
CTTTCTGACCGCTTCGTTCTTTTCTTCCTGCAAGCGTCTGCGGACATATTCCTTATTGCTGTCGAAACACTCGCAGCTGTCAAGAGCAATGAGTTCCAGGTCGGGAACCATGCTCAGGAGCATCATGAGGTGATGCACCTTGGTGTCGATGCTTGCGCAAGACATCACGGAAATATTGGTCGGCTCGACTGCGGAGAACGCAAACTCTGCCTTGTCGGTACGCACTCCGTATTTTGTAAAGCGTTCAAAGCCGATGAGCTTCTGAACGCTGTTTTTCTTCTTTTTGCTCATGTCAATCGTCCTTTCTCCAATGGTAGATTTGCTGTGATGTTACGAAGAACTTCACAGCAT
This sequence comes from Ruminococcus sp., assembly GCA_045531615.1. Lineage (GTDB taxonomy): Bacteria > Bacillota > Clostridia > Oscillospirales > Ruminococcaceae > Ruminococcus. The sequence continues at coordinate 3,773 of JAZSEJ010000070.1, read as the reverse complement.
TGAACATATAGTCCATGATAGCGGTATCGTCAGCTCTCAAACTCAGAAATGCAAAGCAGGCTGTCAAGGACAGCGGTACAACGGTATACAGCTTTGCAAACAAAAGTGCCGACAGAATAATGCCGGCACAGATGATAGAGAAATCACGTACATTCCAGAACCACAGTTTCACCGTAGCTCGCAGGTTTTCGGGGTAGATATAGGTTTTCATGGGGTTATCACGCCTCCTTTGGGCATAAAAATACAGCCAAGCGGTGGGCTTGACTGTATCATAGTGTTATTCGTATACAATCTGATCTTTGCAAATTTCAAATCTGCTTACTCCATCCAGAGATTCAATATCATCAGGAGTAAGTGTATCAATCAGAACCGTGTCATCATTTTCTGTTATCATCTCACATCGAATGATGCCATCACATGGAATATTCTTTGTCTCGTTCAAAGTAAAAACAGGTAGCTTGTCGTGAAAACAATGAGCATTTCCATTGCAATCTGTCAGTCTTGCTTCTACAAATACAGGGTAGGATTTATCTATGACTCTTACAATTTCAATTTTTACTTTCATAAAATCCTCCGTCAGAAAGAATAGATATGCTTTCATTATACTCCTAACAGATGGAAAAATCAAGTCCTTTCCTACTTTTTCGCAATAAACTTAGCAGCCTTCGCACCCATGCTCACAGTACTATTGATACTCATCATATTGACCCTGACGCTTGTGTCAAGTCCGAACATCTGGGCAATTCTCGGCACTTCGTTCGCCGACAGACAGATTCCCACTGCAATGAGCGGATGCTGTGTGAATGTTAGCAGTCCAAGGTACAAGATAGTGGTCTGCAAAAATGCTGTCATACAGGTGGCAATGACCTGTTTGATCCAGTTGTAGAACCCGTCCGTGAATCCTCTCGGCACGGAGAACAGGTACAGACTGCCGATGGCGATCTGACACAGCAGAATACCGCCACGCTTGATATTCGCAAACACAACCTTGATGGTGCAGTAGCCAAACAGGATGATGAAGAACAGATTAAACAGTGACGCTGTTCCCGACAGCTCGGTTGCAACAAGCAGTGCCATTTCTCCCAGCGAATATGGCGATTCTCCTGTAAAACTATACAGCAGATCCGTAGCGAATGTGCCTTGCAGATCGGTACAGAAGCTGTATAACCTCTGTGGGACGACTGTTACAAGGTTTGCCGCCATAAAGCCCTTGAGAACATTCAGACAGGTGTTCTTGATATTTGCCTGCCCCGATTCATAGCTGATCGCCGTATCGAAGATAGCGACCACCATGCCGCAGATGAACAGCATCCATGCGAGGTGGTGGAAGAGAGACAGAAATGCACCTGCCCAAGCCATATCAAAGATGTCTGCTGCGGACTCATTGATAAATTCAAACAGTTCCGATACTGCACCGAAGATCAGGTTGAACAGCCACTCGAACATATATTCCCAGATCCAGTCGCCGATGGCTTCTGTTGCACCTCCGATAGTGCTGTCCCACAGGGATGAGATACCGTCACCGATCCAGTCAATGGCGTCGCCGATCCAATCAAACATTATCATCACCTCCGGTCCTTGTGATCTCACCCTTCAAGCGATACAGCGTACTTCGCCTTGCGCCGCTTGGATGGTATCTCGGAAGTCTTTGCAGAAGTCCGTTCTGTTCCAACTCATTGAACGCAAGGAACACAGTACTTCTTGCAAGGTTCAGGTCTTTTGCGATCAGTCTGACCGACGGATAACACTCGCCGTTGCGGTCTGCACGGTTGCACAGATAGCAGTACACAGCGATTGCCTTATGCGTCAGTCCCAGATCGTAGATTCGTCTTGGTTGTAACATTTCTCTATCATCCTCCCGTCTTTACATTAAATTTCACCTTCTCCCCATGGGGATGTGGCTCGTGTTCGTTCACGATTTCTACCTCCGCTTCGGGTGGCGGAAGCACTTTTTTCTTCTGTGGATATTTCACAGCAATCTCTCTCATCAGCTCGTCACGTTCCAGATAACGCACAGCTCTTGCACCCTTGTCGGGAAGAAGATACGGATTTCCGAATGTGATGCCCCACTTGAAGTACAGCTTGAGCTTTGAAATCATAGGGTGCGTTCCTGTTTTCATGACAATAAACTGACCTTTCGGCATTGATTTTAATTCATCCACGGTCATCAATGGTCTGCCGATCATCTGCAATGACTGACTCTTTTCTCTGCCATGTGAAACAGAACCACTTAATACTGTCTGCTCTCCAAGTGCTTTAGACAATACCTCCGCTGACTGTGAATTCGGAGCAAAGCCACCGAACACCGTCAGCTGTGTGTTGTCTGTGATGATTTCCATGCCCTGTTTCCCGTAGGTCTGTTCCAGCTGTGCGAATGATTGAATAATTGCTACAATGGATATTTTTCTGGAACGTCCTGCGGAGAACATTGCTTCAAGTCCGTCAATCTTCGGAAAGGTTCCCAGCTCATCACAATAGAACATAACCCTCTTATCCAGTGTACCGCCTTTCTCATCGGCGATGGACAGGATTTCTCGGTAGAGCTGCTGAATCAGCAGACTGACCATGAAGTATTTTGACTGATCTTCCTCCGGCAAAATTACGAATACAGCACATTTTTCACTGCAGAACTTCTCAGCGTCAATGGCTGTACCGAAGCACAGAATCTGTTCCATCTCGGAATCCAGAAAGCTGTTCAATCGTGACAGTGCTGTACTCATAACAGAAAGCATTGCCTGATCTGATGAATTAAGTGCCGCACCTGCAAGCCATTTTGCTTTATGCTCACTGGGGAGCATTTCCATCAGCTCTGCAAAGTACATCTGTGTTTTCTCCTTACTGGTCTTGGCAGGCTTTTTTGCAATCAAGTCCTGAATGAGCTTGAACACCGTTACGATGTGCCTTTCGTTCTTGTCACCAAACTCCGCTACAAGCAGTATGGTGGAGGACAGCAAGCCCTCTGCTGCATCGTAGAAGAATGCGTTCTGACCGTAGTTTCCGTCACTGCTGCCGATGTTGATGATTGTTTTCGCTGTGATTTTCGCATACTTTTCGGCCTTTGCCTTTGCGGAAAGGTTTGTCCTGTCCTCAAGATATTCATCCATATACTTGTTGACCATGTGCAGAATGTTGTTTTCATCCGATCTGGTCGGATTACGCAGGTCAAGCACAGAAACATGATAGCCGTAATACTTGCTTGCGATTTCTCCGTAGTTTCGAGCTACGTCGCCCTTGGTATCGGTACTGAGAAAGCTCATCCCCGAAGCACAGGCAAATTCTATATTGGGATACAGGAAATATGCTGTCTTACCAACGCCCGCTGCACCGACCATCAATGTGTGAACATCACCTGTGTCAATGAGTGCTGTTGTATTTGCCGTTCCTCTGCAGGCTACCACAGTTCCTTCGAGGTTTGGCAGGTTCTTTCCTTGCCTCCACTCTGAAGGGGCGAATGGCAGAGAGGAAAAAGAGCGACGGATTTCCTGTTTCGTTGCCCATCTCGCTGTGCCGTGCTGACCGTCACCAACCTGTTTGGCCTTGATTCCGTTAATGCTCTTATTGTCCAGGGCATTCACAAGGATCAGAAACAAAGCAAAAAATACAATGACGATTCCGATTGTCACCATTTGTCTTTCATCCAAATTCTCACTTCCTCCCATATATTATTCTTCTTTCTGAAGATAACTATATCTTCTTCATGTTAATCCTTCAAGGTATTGCGCTATGACACAGCCGCTATTCCAATTGCATTTCAAAATCCGGTTCGGGTTCGA
>JAZSEJ010000031.1:0-2321 GCA_045531615.1 Ruminococcus sp. | reverse complement strand
GCATTTCCCTCCCTTTTTCCCCTACGGTTTTCCTCTCTGGACTCTCCTTTCCCTTTCCCCTTTTTCCCTCCCTTTGCTGACTTTTGAACTCGGGGGATTGTTACATATGAAAAAGGCAAGTCTTTTCATTTTGGTCAGGTGGTCTTTTCAGTAGTTTATTGTTTAATTCTGCTACCAAAAACTCAAATAGGAATCTGGTTAATGTTAATTTTTAGATATTTCAGCGTAGTAGATTCTGCCTTTTGGATATTCTTTCCTTGCGTGGTGTTGTCCCATATATATAACGCACGAGACACCCAAAAGGTCACATAATTTCAGAAATTTTTTTCTTTTAATTTTATCGGGTATCTTTTTTGTTGAAATATATTGATTTTCTTGAAAAAGTATGTTATAATATATCTACAATGTTAAAAGGAGTTAAAAATTATATGAAAACAATTGCTATAATCGGTGCAATGCCCTCTGAGCTTGCAGATATACGTCTTATGCTTGGCGAGGCTGAAATAAAGCGTATTTCAGGCTTTGATTTCTACATAAACGAATACAAGGGAAATAAAATCATCAATGCCTGCTGTGGTATTGCTAAGGTAAATGCCGCTTTATGCACACAGGTAATGATTGACAACTTCTCTCCTGACTGCGTTATCAATGCAGGTGTTGCAGGAGGTATGAATACTTCTGTCAAGGTATGCGATATAGTTATATCCACAGAGGTACTCCCCCACGACCTTGACCCCCACTTCCTTGCGGATTATCCCCCTTACTGCGCTGTATTCAAGGCAGATGAAGCCCTTATGGATTCCGCCGAAAAGGTATGCGGCGAATTTTCTGTAAATAGCTTCCGCGGTCGTATTGTATCGGGTGAACAGTTCATCTCCGACAATGCTGTAAAGAACGCTATACAGGAAAAATTCAACCCCTATGCTGTTGATATGGAAAGCGCCGCTGTAGGTCATGCCTGCTATCTCAACGATATGCCCTTTGTAAGCGTCCGCTGCATATCTGATAATGCCGACGATGAGGGCGCTATGTCATTTGATGAATTCGAGAAAATCGCTGCAAAACGTGTGGCTGAAATCGTTCTCAGAATGACGGAAATTATATAAATAACTCCCTTGACGGGAGATAAAAAGGAGAAATAATTATGAAAAAATCACTTTCAATCCTATCCGCTGCTGTCCTTGCTGTATCCTGCCTGCCTTTCGCAGACACAAATGCAAATGCTACTGCTGCAGCTGCAAGCTTTTATATGAAAGTACCTGCTTCTGATGCATATGAGCTTGAAGCTGAAACAAACACTATAATAATTGATTCACTTGACGAAGACCTTACTATCACTGCAAATATTTTCTTCTCTAATCCTACAAACAGTGCCTGGAGCGTATCTCCCAAGTGGAAGTCAACAAACGACGAATATGTAACAATCACAAAGGTAAATAACCCCTTTGATACTCCCACAGAGCCTTTTGCTTATTCTGTAAAGGGCGATGACGGCAAACTTTCTGTTGAAGGTCTGACCAGTGATTACTCTGTTAACTCAAAATACAACAGCTGCAACTTTACTGTACGTTCACAGGACGGAATGGCTCTCGTTCCCTACGGCAGCACATCAGACGCTTATCCCCTTATCTCATTTGAGTTTACAATTGACGCTGGCACTCCTGATGGTTTATATGAAATCTACTTCACAGAAGACGCCGACAACAGCACAAGATGCGCTATGGATGCTACACAGAATCATATGATTTACAGCTTCCCCGATTGTCCTCCTGATGTATCAGGTCTTACAATTCGTATCGGAGAACTTACGCCACCAAGTATGGGCAGTGGTGACGACTACCTCCTTGGCGATGTAAACGAGGACGGCAAGGTTGACTCTGTTGACGCTTCACTTGTTCTTGCTGAATATGGTCTTATCCAGACAGGCGGTACTCTCACATTTACTGACAAGCAGAAAAAGGCTGCTGATGTAAACAGAGACGGCAAATCAGATTCTTCTGACGCTTCAAAAATCCTTGAATACTACGGCGCAGTATCAACAGGTAAGACTCCTTCCTGGGATTAATAATTAAATTTACTAAAAGAAATGCGGCAGTTTTTTATCTGCCGCATTCAGTCTGTATAAAAAGGCATATTTTATTATTAATCAAGTCGGAGGCCAAGCGGTCTTAGGAAGACAACCACCTATCCCAACTCCTTGGCTCACAGAACGACATGGCTACGATCCGACTTGATTAATAATTAAATTTACTAAAAGAAATGCGGCAGTTTTTTATCTGCCGCATTCAGTCTGTATAAAAAGGCATATTTTATTATTAATC
>JAZSEJ010000067.1:0-3399 GCA_045531615.1 Ruminococcus sp. | reverse complement strand
TTCCATCATTTGCAGAGATTGGGACGGGTCGTTCTTGCTCCGGGACACGGAACCGGAGATGACCGTGCGGCTACCCAGAGCCTTGGACAGGACTTCCGCAGAGCTGCTGTTGGGAGAAAAGCCGCCGAAGATGGTAAGCTGGGTGTTGTCCACGATGATCTCCGCACCTTCCTTGCCGTAGTTCTTATCAAGCTGAGAGAAGGATTGGATGATGGGAACGATCTGGAGCCGCCGAGAACGGGATGCAGAGAACATCATTTCAGCGGATTCGATTTTAGGAAGCGTTCCAAACTCGTCGCAGAAGAAGACACAACGGTTCTTCAACTTACCACCCTGCTCATCAGCCACGGCAAGAATCTCACGGTAGAGCTGCTGGATGATCAGAGAAATCATGAAGAAAGTGTATTGCGATAGGTAATCCTTTGGTATATTGGGTGGCGTAAGCCGCCCAATATACCTCTGGATTTTCCCCCGCTTAGCACCGTGCATGAGACTTTCGTACTCACACGGCGCCCCATCGCAGAAATAACTTCAAATTGATTTACACTTTCAAACTCAAATCACAGTGATTGGCGACAGTTGACAAAGCTTGCGTAAGGCATTGACCCGCTCAATTTGGTGAGCTGTCAATTGCAGTTGTTCCAGTAATCTTTGAATTAGCGCACCATTTTGTGCATGGATAAGTTTATGGACATTTTCATGGACAATGCGGAGATTGTTGTAGCTATCATCTCCGCCTAGATACCGTGGAACCTTGTGATGGCAGTGGATTTCTTCAAAGCTAAGTTTTCTTCCTGTTACTGCACATTTCCCACCTTGTCCAGAATACAGTGATATGCGATTATCGTTGTATTCAATGCTCCTGTGTGGTGTTGGGTTTCGCATAAGGGCAAGAAGTACACCCGTGTTCACTCCTTGCAGGTTGGTATGGATTTGCTTCCTGCCTTCGGGAGTGTACTTGTTTATGCTTGTCCGTTTCCACATAGGATTTCGGTGCTGAACATACGCTATTGGAGCCACTGCTAAATCAAAGACTGAACGTAGTTCACGGCTCTTTCCGTATCGCTCAATGATTGCTTTGCCCTTTAATCTTGTCATTACTGGTCGCTTTAATCTTGTTCTTAGTTTGTCTTTAAGGGTTCGATTGACATGAAAGGATATCTTGTGGAAGTCCTTACTAACCTCTGTTGCGATGCTGTAATATTCATGTACACCCAGTACAAAGGCGTTATATTGACCAATGCACCGATATGCAGTTTCCTTATCGGTGTGATGAAATATATCTCGAATGAGGACATTGGCACGGTCCAGTATTTTTCGGCTTGACTTATCGCTGATATGTGATGTGACAACATATTTTGCTTTACCATTCTTCTTGCCTTTCGCTTTTGCTTTCAGCTTGAAGCCGAGGTATTCAGAATAGTTGCGTTTTAAGTTCACAATCTTTGATTTCTCCGGGCTTATATCCAATCCGAGCCGTTCTTTCAGCCACAACTTGGTAGCCTCGAACAGTTTTACAGCGTCGCTTCTTTTTCGACAGAAGATTTTGAAGTCGTCCGCATATCTGACGATATAGCACTCTTTCAATGCTGTTTTGCGAAGTGCAGAGTAAATGGGGTTTTTATTGGGAATTCCGTTGGCATGAACTGTGCATTTATATTCATGGCGTGTAGGCATTTCTTCCCATTGGCTTGCAATCCACCAATCTAATTCGTTCAGAACGATATTAGACAGTAGTGGTGAAATTATTCCTCCCTGGGGTGTTCCCTTTTGGGGAAAACCGATTTCTGCAACTTCTGCTTTCAGCATAGCAGAGATGATACTAATCAGCTTTTTATCCCGAATACCAAGTGACCACATCTGCTTGAGCAATTTTCCATGAGATACATTATCGAAGAACCCCTTTATATCTATGTCCACAACATAGAAGAGGTTCCGTTGTTGTATCATTGCCATTGCTTGTGCGATTGCGTGTTCTGTACTTCTATTCGGACGGAAACCATTAGAGCGTTCGTGAAATTTGGCTTCACATATTGGCTCAAGGACTTGCATAATACATTGTTGTATCAGCCTGTCTTTAATTGTGGGTATTCCGAGCGGACGCATTTTTCCGTTGCCCTTTGGAATTTCAACACGACGAACCTTGTTCGGGGTGTACCACTCCAGCGACTTTTGTATGGCTGAAATTAGCTTTTCGCTATTCCAGCTTTTCATGTCATCTATTGTTTTGCCGTCAACACCAGGTGTTTTACTTCCTTTGTTGACTTTGATATTTCTGTAAGCCAATCCTATATTTTCATTGGAAGAAATAATCTCCATAAGATTGCGAAATATCTTTCCGTCTTTACTGTCAGCGTAGAGTTTATCAAATACCATCTGAAGGTCGTAATACTCGCTGTTTCGTAGTTTTCGGCGTTTTCCTGTTTTTGAGTTTGCTATGGTCGGCACCTCCTTATCACGCATTTGTGAGGGGGGATACCTTTCTTAGTCGTACTCGAACCCATAGGATGAGTGTAATCTATTGTTTAGTTTTTCTGTGACTAATGCCTATCCCTCCACCGTTTGTTATCACGGTTTCATCGGTACTATGGCATCACTTTCCGTCAGATAAAGTCAGGTTATATCAATGATTTTCCCTGCCAACGCTTCAAAGCGGTGCAATCCGCTCCACGTTCTGACCTTACCACGTTCCAATATCCCTATCATTACATATATCCTTAGGTGCCTCATCTAAGCCTGTAAGCGACTCCTGTGCCTGTAACACAGTAAGGAATTTCATAACCCAAACTTTTACTTTTCCTCGGCTTACTCCCGTACTCGGGCTACGGCATTTCTACCGCATAGAAATTTAGACTTGTAAATTCTGAGGTTCGTCGACGGTTGTTCACCGTATCCTCACCATAGATATTTTATTGACCTCCGGCATATAGGCAGCACCATCCACCTCTGGACAGCTTTCCACAGCGTAATCTGTTTGGACTGCTCTCTGCCGACTTCGGCGAGCTCTCAGACGGTGTTGCTATTGCACGCACCACCGCCTATCGCAGTATTAAGGGGGCGTTTCTAGGCGTTACCCTATCATTCCACCACTTGGGATATTAGTTCTACAAGTTCGTTGCAGAAACTCCTTTCATTTTTCTGCATTTAGGGACTTGTGCCTAAGCTTTTCACTTAGGAACGTGTCGCACTGGGATATTCTTCGGGCATGATGATAAAGATGGCAGACTTCTCAGTGCAGAACTTTTCCGCATCGATCTCCGTATCGAAGCACAGAAGCTGCTCCAACTCAGAGTCCAGGAATGCATTCAGTCGGGACAGTGCCGTAGACATGACCGAAGACATGCTCTGCTCCGCGGTATTCAGGGCGGCACCTGCAAACCATTTGGCCTTGTGGTCGTT
>JAZSEJ010000021.1:0-24078 GCA_045531615.1 Ruminococcus sp. | reverse complement strand
CTTTAGATTTGCAAAAACCTATAACGACATAGAGAGAGAAGGGCAAAAGAGGTCAAATGATGTCCGGAGATAATTGGATTTACACATATTATCAGGGCATCAAGAATGGTACCTATACCGTAGGCCGGTGGATCGAGCTGGTTTACGAACGTATAATTGCCGGGCTCGAAGCGAACGAATACTTTTTCGATCAAAAGAAGGCGAACGCAGCCATCGAGTGGATAGAAAACCATTGTTTTCACACCGAGGGACCTCTCGCACCGAGCCCGTTGAAATTATCGGTGTGGCAGAAGGCCATGCTGTCGTGTATATATGGGCTTGTCGATTCAAACGGGCATCGACAATTCAGGGAGATAATTCTTCTTGTAGCAAGGAAGAGCGGAAAAACAAAACTAGCGTCCTCAATCGCTGCGTACACATGGCGACTCGAGGGCGGTTTTGGTTCAAGAACATTCTGTGTCGCTCCGAAACTGGATCAAGCTGATTTAGTTTACAACGATGTGTGGATGATGACACAGATGGACCCGGAGTACATCGCACTAAGAGAGTGCGTTAAGGAAACGGACGCGAGAGGGAGGCTTGTCAGAGATGACTCGGAACTTCCGAGACACAGACAGTCGGATTTATCGATTCCGGCAACGAACAGTACCGTCAAGAAGATAGCGTTCTCGGCAAAGAAGTCGGACGGCTTTAATCCGTCACTTGCTATATGTGACGAGGTTGCAGCTTGGGCCGGTGATGCGGGGCTGAAACAATATGAGGTCATGAAGTCAGGAATGGGTGCGAGACCAGAGGGCATCCTTCTTAGTTGTACGACATCCGGTTATATCTCGGACGGGATTTTTGACGAGCTGATAAAAAGGTCGACACGATACCTTCTCGGTGACTCGAAAGAGAGAAAACTGTTGCCGTTCTTGTATATGATCGATGACATCGACAGATGGAACGACATCAACGAACTAATGAAGGCTAATCCGAACCTCGGTGTTTCGGTGCCGGTCGACTATATGCTCGAAGAGATAGCGGTCGCAGAGGGCTCACTCTCTAAAAAGGCCGAGTTTCTGACGAAGTACGCAAACATCAAACAGAACAGTTCGCTTGCATGGTTGCCGTCTCAGTCTATAGCCGCGATTAGTGGCGAACCGATTAACCTCGAGGAGCTACGCGGTTCTTATTGTGTTGCCGGTCTTGACTTGTCACAGACCACGGACTTGACGTGTGCGTGTGCGGTCATAGAGAAGGGTGGACAATTGAATGTTATCGCTCACTTCTGGATGCCGGCTGAAAAGATAGACGAAGCGACAGAGCGTGACGGGGTTCCGTACTGGACGTATGTCAGACGAGGATTTTTGTCATTAAGCGGAGAAAATTTTGTAGATTATCACGATTGTTATAAGTGGTTTACGGATCTGATAAACGAACATGAACTTTATCCGCTTAAAGTCGGATACGACCGATATTCAGCACAATACCTTGTAAAAGACCTCGAGGCGGCTGGGTTTCAGACCGATGATGTATATCAAGGCGATAACTTATGGCCTGTCCTTCAGGAGATGGAGGGGCTAATCAAAGATAAACGACTCTATATCGGAGACAACGACTTGTTAAAGTCACATCTTCTTAATGCAGCGGTCAAAATGTCCATCGAACGTGGGCGTGGTCGATTAGTGAAAATCAATTCGACCGCACACATCGACGGAACAGCTGCTATCGCAGATGCTTTGACCGTAAGACAGAAGTGGTTTTCTGAGATAGGGGTGCAATTAATGAACGAATAGGGGTATTCACACATGAGCTTATTCGATTGGATCTTCAGACCGGATGAGGCGAAGAAATCACAGGAGGCACTTGATAAAGCCTACACGATGTTCCGCACTCTTACGGCATATCAGCCAATTTTCACTAACTGGGGCGGGGCCATCTACGAAAGCGAAATCGTCCGGGCAGCAATCGACGCTAGAGCAAGACATATCAGCAAACTTAAAGTCGAACTGATCGGTACGGCGAACCCGTCACTTCAGAGCAAACTCAGACAGGGACCGAACCAATGGCAGACGTGGTCACAGTTCTTTTACAGAGCATCGACCATACTCGATATAAACAACAACTGTTTTATCGTGCCGGTTTTCGATGACCGCATGATTATAACAGGCGTGTTTCCGGTCCTTCCGACAAACTGCTCGTTGATAGAATACGATGATGAACTGTGGCTTCGTTATCAGTTCAGCAGCGGACAGATCGGTGCGGTAGAGTTTAATAAGTGCGCGGTTCTGACAAAGCACCAGTACAGAAGCGACTTTTTCGGTGATTCGAACAGAGCACTCGATGACACAATGAAACTGATACATATACAGAATCAGGGCATTGAAGAGGCTGTTAAGAACACATCAACATTCCGCTTCATGGCACAACTGGCCAATTTTGCAAAACCGGAAGATCTGGCCAAAGAGCGGTTAAGATTTACAAAGGAAAATCTTGCAACTGAATCCGAATCTGGTGGGTTCTTGTTGTTTCCGAACACTTACAAAGACATAAAGCAAATTGATGTCAAACCGTACACGGTCGATTCGGATCAGATGAAACAGATTCGTGAGAACGTCTATAACTATTTCGGTGTCAACGAGGACGTGCTCCAGAACAAGGCTTATGGCGATTCGTGGTCGGCTTTCTATGAGGGTGCAATCGAACCATTTGCGATACAGTTCAGCGATGCGATGTCAAAGGCCTTGTTCTCCGAACGAGAACGAGCTCAGGGCACTCACTTGATGGCAACAGCAAATCGCCTACAGTACATGACCAATAGCGATAAATTGAATGTGACAGCCCAGCTACTTGATAGAGGGCTGTTTTCAATAAATGAGGCTCGAGAGATATGGAACCTTCCGCCAGTCGAAAACGGAGACCAGCGTGTAATCAGAGGCGAATATTACTCAGCCGATGAAAAACTGACACCAACGGAGGACACAAACGATGGCGATCAAGAAGGATAGAGAATATAGGAATATGGTCCTCGAGGTCCGTACCGCTGACGAAACAGAACCGGAACTTGAGGAAAGAAAAATCGTGCGTGGCTATGCGAGCACATTCAACGAGCCATACACACTTTATCGGGGCGATGATTGGAGACTCGACGAGGTTGTTGACAGTCACGCCTTCGACAATACGGACATGACGGACGTTATCATGCAGTATGACCACGAAGGCCGCGTGTTCGCAAGAATGAGCAACAACACTCTTACCGTCATACCAGACGATAAGGGGTTGCTGATAGAAGCGGATCTCGGTGGTACCGAGCTGGGACGCCAGCTTTATGAGGAAATCCGCGGAGGCTATACGAACAAGATGTCATTCGGTTTCACGGTAGATGGAGAAAACGAGACTAAAGAGAGAGTCGACGGAACCACAATCTATACGAGAACGATCACATCGGTTCGCAAACTTTATGACGTGAGTGCTGTTTCAATTCCAGCCAATGACGCTACATCAATCAGCGTCAGAAATCTGACCGACGGAGTGATCGAGAAGATTCAAGCGGAGCGACTTGAGGCGGAAGCGTTAGAGCTCAGGCGTCGCAAACTGTTAGTTAGAGCAAAACTTAACGGAGGTCAGTAATGACAAGAGAAGAAATCATGGTTCTCGACATAGAGCAGATCGAGGCTCGTTCCGCAGAGCTCACTTCCGAGATAGAGATCGCTGAAACTAATGAGGCGATGGACGCTATCCAGAATGAGCTCGACGCAATCGAAGAACGCAAAGCACAGATCAAGCTCGAAATCGAGCAGAGAAAAGCTGACATGGCTGCTGTCATTCAGGAACAGGGTGATGTCATCGAAGAAGTTAAAGACGAAAGGAAAGTCACAACAATGGAAGTAAGAAACACACCTGAGTACATCAATGCTTATGCTGAGTACATCAAGAGCGGAAACGACATGGAATGCAGAACACTTCTTACTGAGAACGTATCTGGTTCAGTAGCAATTCCTGATTTCGTTTACGACATCGTAAAAACCGCATGGGACAAAGAAGGCATCATGTCGCTCGTTAGAAAGAGCTATCTGAAGGGCAACCTCAAGGTTCAGTTCGAGATCAGCGGAAGTGACGCTGCAATCCATACTGAGGGCGCAGCAGCAGTCAGCGAGGAGAACCTTGTTCTCGGAATCGTCACACTTGTACCACAGAGCATCAAGAAGTGGATCTCAATCTCTGACGAGGTTTATGACCTCAGAGGCGAAGCATTCCTGAGATACATCTATGATGAACTTGCATACAGAATCGCAAAGAAAGCCGCAGATCAGGTCATCGCAAAGATCGAGGCTTGTGGAACAGTTTCGACTACAACTTGCCCGGGAGTTCCTAAACTCGCAGTAGCAAGCCCAGCACTCGGAACTGTAGCAGCTGCTATGGCACTTCTGAGCGACGAGGCAGCTAATCCAGTCGTAATGATGAACAAAGCTACATGGGGCAAGTTCAAAGAGGTTGAATATGCTGGCAACTTCCCTGTCGATCCATTCGAAGGCCTGCCTGTAGTATTCAACAACACAATCAAAGCATTTGCAGCAGCAACTACCGGCGAATCCTATGCAATCGTAGGCGACCTCGGACACGGAGCACTCGCTAACTTCCCTAATGGACAGGGAATCGACTTCAAGTTCGACGAGCTCAGCAGAAAGAAAGAGGACCTTATCGAGGTTCTCGGCCGTGAGTACGTCGGAATCGGAATCGTTGCTCCGGGTGCGTTCGTAAAGATTACAAAATAGTTCGATTATCAGAAATTGGAGGTGAGCTGATATGAGAAAAATTCTGATCGCGGTGCCGTGTATGGACCAGCTTCCGGCACAATTCGCACATAGTCTGGCAACGTTAACGTCTTATGGAATCGAGGACACAGAGATTTCAATCTGGTTCAACCTCGGTTCTTTGATTTACACCAGCCGAGACCAGATAGCAAAGAAGGCTTTACTCGATGAAGCGGACCTTGTTATGTGGTTCGATTCGGACATGGTATTCAATCCGGACACGCTGAAGAGACTGCTCGAACATATCGACAATGGTGCTGATATGGTAACCGGCATCTATTACAGAAGAACGCAGCCGTTCACGCCTGTCGCTTTTAAGACGATGGAACTGAACGAAGAGTGCACCGCTTTCGACTGGACGGAATTTGATGAAATACCGTCCGAACCGTTTGAGGTCGGTGCGTGTGGCTTTGGATGCGTTCTTATGAAGGCGGAAATCTTCGTGTCTGTATTCGCGAAGTTCGGTCAAATGTTTACACCAATTGCTAACTGTGGCGAGGACATCGCGTTCTGTTGGAGGGCGAGACAATGCGGGTACAAGATACTTGCAGATCCGTCTATCGGTCTCGGACACGTCGCACACACGATCGTTACAAAGGATTTTTTCGACAACTATCGGCTAACACTCAAAAAGAATGAGGAGCGGGGCGAATAACCTCGCTCCTTTTGTGAGGTAATAAAATGACACTTGAAAAGGTCAAAATGGCTCTCAGAATAACGACAACCGCATACGATGACGAACTGACAGATTTAATTGCGGCGGCGAAACTCGATTTGGGTATCGCTGGCGTAATACTTCCGTCGACTCTCGATGAACTCTGCGACAGGGCTATCATCACGTATTGCAAAATGCACTTCGGTCTCCCGGAGGACGCAGACAGAATGAAGCGGTCCTATGATGAACAGAAGGCACAGCTTGTCACAGCGACAGGCTATACGGACTGGGGTGATGCGTAATGTATGACAGCGTAGCTACATTGAAAGCATACGGAACCCCGACATATGACCAGTACGGGAACGAGGTCCCGAGCAATATCGAAACAGAGGTATTCGTTCAGCCTCGAGGCGTATACAATGCGGAGTTTTACAATGCAGCTCAGGCTGGTATACATCCATCCATTACATTCGAGATGACGAACAAAGCGGATTATCGTGGCGAGAAAATCATCGAGTGGGAAGGTAAGGATTACAACATTATCCGTACTGACTGGGACGCGCAGAGAGACGCTATAAGGCTGATCTGTGAGGAGCGTGTTCATAATGGCTAGCGGTGGAAGTGTAACGGCCCAGATGAGTGAACTGTTGGATGAGGTCAACAAGGACGTTGAGAAATCGACAAGGACTAATATTCAAAGAATCGCAAAAGAGGGCGCGCAAAAGCTGAGGAACACATCACCTAAAATGACCGGTGAATATGCACAAGGTTGGGGCGTTAAGAAATTAGGAGATAAGGACGTTGTTATTCATAACAAAACGATGCCTGGCCTTACGCATCTGCTAGAAAACGGTCACGTGATCCGCAATAAAAAGGGCACATATGGCCGAGCACCGGCTCACAAACACATCAAGCCTGTCGAGGATTGGGCTATTGATGAGCTGCCTCGAAGAATTATGGAGGATATTCCATGACAATCTATCAGACATTACAGAGCACCGGCCTTCCGTGTGCTTATTCGCATTTTAAGACGACACAGACTCCGCCGTATATTGTTTATATCGGCAACGGTCAGGACGTACTCAATGCGGATAATACACATTATTGGAGACGGAACACTTATCAAGTCGAATATTACTTCACAACTAAAGACGAATCGAACGAGGCCGCGATCGAGGATGCACTTCTTGAGAACGGCTTTATTTATGAAAAGTCAGAGGACGTATACATCGAAGATCAAGGTGTATTCGTGATTTATTACTACATTTAAGGAGAAACAAATGGCAAACAAGGTTGAGTTCGGTATCTCGAATCTGTACGTCGGAACCTACTCAGTAGACACAACTGGCAGCGTAACAATGGGTACTCCTTATCATCAGGCTGGTGCGGTCAGCTTCTCCCCTGAGGAGCAGTCTGAAAGCAACAAGTTCTATGCTGACAACGTGGTTTATTGGGCTGG
Organism: Ruminococcus sp.; assembly: GCA_045531615.1. GTDB lineage: Bacteria > Bacillota > Clostridia > Oscillospirales > Ruminococcaceae > Ruminococcus. The sequence goes on along the minus strand of JAZSEJ010000021.1, from coordinate 17,168 downwards.
ATACACAGGCGGTACGTTCGAGGGCGATCTCGAAGTCGCAAAGTTCGACGACTCATTCAAAACACAGTTCCTCGGCTATATCAGCAAAGGCGACGGTGGTATCGGTGTAGTCAAGAACGCAACAAAGCCTAATGTGTGGATCGCATTTCAGGTTGAAGGTGACAGCGAGAGCCGCAGAATTATCATGTATAACTGCTCACTCGGAGGCATCACACGCGAGTACAGTACCGAGGAAGAGTCAATTGAGCCGGCAACAGAAACTATTGCTGTTACTATTGCGGGAGACAACAAGACAGGCGTTTCGATGGTGTCTTATGGTCAGACCGCATCCGGTTATAGCACTCTGTTCACAAATCCGCCAGCTCCGACAACGACTTAATGCGGATGAAGAGGCGGGGCTCAACAGTTCCGCCTCATTTTTTATAAGAGGTGAATAATGGAAAAAATAATCAAAATAGGAAAACAAGAAGTCCGGCTCAATAACAATGTAGCTTGGACTATGGAATATAGAGATCAGTTCAACAAGGACATCCTTCCGGCTATTATGCCGATTGTTGCGTCAGTAAGTGAGGGTATATCTTCGGTGCTGTCCGAAGCTGGTGACGAGCTGACAACACAAACAATCGCTGAAGCTGTTCAGGGACGTTCAATGGACATACTTCTTCCGCTGTTTCAGGCTGAGTTCGTGGATCTCGTTGTCAATGTAACTTGGGCGATGGCAAAAGCAGCAGACGAGAACATCGAACCGCCTAAAAGATGGGTGAGACAGTTTGAGGAATTTCCGCTGGACATTGTAGCACCGGCCGTATTCGATTTGGTGCTGAAGGGATTTGTATCCTCAAAAAACTTAAAGAGGCTGAAGAAGATAGGCGAAAGTCTAAAGACTCTTCAGCCATCACAATCGACGATATCATCCTCGCAGCAATTGAGCGAGGATTAACTATGACAGACATCCGCCGTATGCAGCTCGGGCAAGTAGTTGATTTCTGTATCAGTTACAACGACAGACAGAAGGCGGCGGAGAAGGCTCAGAAATGGGCCGAGAAACACGGAACTAAACGCAAGGCATCACAGAACGACATAAACGCGTTCTTTGGTTAGAGGGCAAATAAATGGCTGGAAATATAAAGGGTATTACAATCGAATTTCAAGGCGATACCACGAAACTCGATAAAGCCCTCAGGAAAATCAAGAATAGCACAAGAGATATTGACAAGGAACTAAAGCAAGTTGACAAGGCTCTGAAGTTCAATCCGAAGAACGTAGACCTTTGGCGACAGAAACAGGACCTTCTTACAGAGAAGATCAAGCAGACCGAGAAAAATCTTGATTCGCTTAAAGATATGCAAGCTCAGATGGATGCGAAGGGTGTTGACAAACAGTCCGAGGCATACCGTACAGTTCAGCGTGAGATAATTGAGACTGAATCAAAGCTGAGATCGTACAACAACGAACTGAGAAAAATTGGGAACGTCAATCTTCGTGCTATGTCTGCACAGTTCAAGGACATGGGCGACAAGCTGACCTCAGCGGGTCAGTCAATGCGTGGATTATCAACTGCGGCTGCTGCTGTTACGGCTGCAATCGGTGCTCTTACTGTTAAATCAGGCAAATGGGCTGACGATATTAACACGATGTCGAAGCGGTACAGAATCGGCACCAAAGATCTCCAGATGTATAGCGCGGCGGCTGAGTTGGTAGACGTTGATGTTGATACAATAGCTGCGACACATCGCAAGCTGACAAAATCTATGGCATCAGCGGAAAAGGGCACCGGGAAACAGGCTGAAGCGTTTAAGGCATTGGATGTATCAATAACCGATTCAAACGGACAACTCCGCGACTCTGACGCTGTATGGAATGATGTCATTCAAAAGCTCAGCATTGTCGAGAACGAGACAGAGCGTGAAGCCCTTGCGATGGATCTTCTCGGTAAGTCAGCGGGAGACCTCAATCCTCTGCTTGAGGATGGTGGCGAGACCTACAAAAATCTTGCCGACACAATGGCAAAGTACAAGCTTGACTTTATCGATCAGGATACGCTCGATCAGGCGAATGAGTTTAATGACTCGCTCGATACAATAAAGGCTATCGGAATGGTTGCTTTTCAGCAGCTCGGCACACAGCTTGCGGCATATCTTGCACCGGCTATGGAGAAGGTGGTTGACCTTGTGGGTAGACTGGCGGAATGGTTTTCAAATCTGTCACCGAGAACGCAGGCAATTATCGCCGGAGTATCGGCGTTTGTCGCTGTATTGGCTCCGCTTCTGATTGGACTCGGCAAGGTGTCATTCGCTATAAGTTCAATAATGTCCCTTATGGCAACAGTAGGCCCGGCAATCGGCGGAGTCCTGACCGCGCTCGGGCCAATTGCTTTAGTTATTGCGGGAGTCGTCGCTGCCGGTGTTTTGCTCTATAAGAATTGGGACACAATCAAGGCAAAAGCGAGCGCGTTGGCAAGTAGCGTAGTTGGTGCATTTAATAGTTTAAAGGCAAAGGTCGCTGCAATATGGAACAGCATCAAGACCGCTATAACTACACCGATTAATTCAGCAGTTAATCTGGTCAAGTCAGGAATCGCAAAACTAAAATCAATAATCAACGGGGCAAAGTTCAAACTGCCGCATATCAAACTTCCGCATTTCAAAATATCCGGTAAGTTAAGCCTGAACCCTCCGTCAATACCTAAAGTATCCGTGTCATGGTACAAACAGGGTGGTATTTTTGACAGTCCAACTATCGCGGGTATCGGTGAAGCGGGACCTGAGGCGGTCGTTCCGCTAGATAAGTTCTGGGACAAGCTGGATAACTTACAGGGCGAAACAAGTATTGTTATCAACATATACGGCGATAATGCAGATCCAAAACAGATTGCAAACGAGGTCAGGCGGATGCTTATAAAGGAAGTTAGCAATAGGAGGCTGGCATGGCAATAACTGAAACCGGGGCAATATATAAAGCGTTTTCGTTTGATAATGTGTCATCAAGGGATTATGGGGTCTACATTACAAGCGATGCGGTATACAACGCACCAGAGCGTGATGTCGAAATAATATCGATTCCGGGGCGGAACGGTGCGTTCGCTTTGGACAGGGGCCGTTTTGAGAACATAGAGGTCACATATCCGGCGGGAATTTTTGCAGACAATGAAACCGACTTTGTTCAAGCGGTTTCTGATTTTAGAAATTTCTTATGTTCTAAAAGCGGATATGTTCGCCTGACGGATGAATATAATCCGTCTGAATATAGGATGGCGGTTTATAAGAGCGGGCTTGATGTCACACCTACCCAGTTGAGGGCGGGTGAATTTGACATCATATTTGAATGTATGCCGCAGAGGTGGCTCACATCAGGCGAAACAGAAATATCTATCAATGACGGGGATACGATAACAAACCCGACGTTGTTCGAATCTCGGCCGCTTCTCGAGGCGGAGGGATATGGCCGTATTTCCATTAATGGAGATACGATAACACTTTACGATGCCGCTTATGGTGAAATCGTTGCCGGATCGTTCTCAAGTACGCAGACGAGCGGAGAACTTGTTTTTGATGATTCTCAAATTAATGTCGGTGACGATATATGGCTTAGTACAGTACAAGTTACCCACGCAACAAGCCTGAAAAGCGGCTATTCCTATAAGTCCGCAACAGTATCGAGCACAACAAATGACGCATCAGCTTCAATAGGTGATAGCGGGCGTAGGCGAACGCTTTCAACACCTGAGCTTAATCTAGCGTATGGAACTGCGGCAACAGAAACCTTTACTGCAAACTACGGAATAGGCTGGAAAAAAAGCGGATCATCGCACACGGGTACCGCAAGTCTTACTCTTACACTTGATTATGATGGCGGTAACACCATAGCGTATACAATAACCTATTTTTTAGGAACACCATACAAACACGCTTCGGTTCAGATAGTAGCGCAGTCTATTAAAGCGGACTCAACTGTTTCCGCACTCGGACACCCGGCATACATAGACCTTGATATAGGAGCAGCCTGGAACGAGGACTCCGGATCAGTAACATCGATGAATAACGTAATTGATTTTCCGTCCGAACTTCCGGTTCTTGTGCCCGGCGCAAACGTAATATCATTTGACAACACTATAACCGACTTAAAGATTATCCCTCGTTGGTGGAAAGTGTAGGTGATTGCGCATGATACCTATTCTTTATGACACTAATGAAGTCGCATTTACAAGCAACGGACTCGGGCGATTAAGCGACGTTATCTCATGTGTTGTAACCGAGGAGAGAAATAATATATACGAATGTGACTTCTCATATCCTGTCAATGGCAGAAATTATGATCTGATAAAAATCGGCCGTATTGTAGGTGTATCGCATGGAGTAACGGACCTTACAAGACCGACGTTCAGAAGGGAAGATATTACGGATGAGGGGCGTGACAGCCTAACAGATGAGAACGGCTTTGTATTGACTGCGGCGAGGACAGGTCTTGCTCCTGAATACAGCATACAACCATTTGACATAGTTTCGTTTACCAGACCTATTGACGGGGTCGTTACATTTCATTGTGTCCATGTGTCTTATAGACAAAGCTATTTGACTGTGACCGGGGCAAATATCAACAGCCTTGAGGATGCGTTTACTCTTTTGAAAAACGCAGAGCCGGAGAACCCATTCAATTACAAAACCGACAAAACAAGTACTGGCTATATGTCTGCTGCAGACGGAGTTCCGAAAACGGTACGGTCTCTGCTTGGTGGTGTAGAGGGATCTATCCTTGATACCTATGGCGGGGAATATGAATGGGATGGCTTCGATGTCATACTTCATTCAGCGAGAGGCACAACCAGAGATTTCTCTATCAGGTACGGTGTCAATATGATTGACTACAACGAGGAGTTTGACAGTCAAGGCACATATTCGTCGTGTATCCCTTATTGGACTAACGGTACAAATACCATAGTGGGAGACAGACAAGACAGTACGGGCTCGACTTTAACGGGACGGAATGAGTGCGTACCACTTGATGTAAGCAGCAAGTTTGAAAGCCAACCGACAAAAGCTCAAGTTGAAGAGATGGCCTTGTCGGTGATGAACGACACTAATCCTATGGTCCCGGTCCAAAACATCCACGTTGAATTTGTGCGGCTTCAGGATATGGGCTACAAGGACCTTGAGTTGCTGTTTGACTGTCAATTATGCGACACAATTAAAGTGGCCTTTCCGGCATACAATACAACGGGCGAGTTTAAGATAGTAAAAACCACATGGGACGTGCTGCGTAATAGATACGAAAGCATGGAACTTGGAGATTTATCAATAACGCTTGCTGAAGCTCTTGGCATTAAGAAAGCAAGTTCTTCAAAAAATTAAGAGGTATAAAATATGCAGATCCACGAACTTAATAATTTCTCGGGTACCCCGGGAAATGATAATTATCTGGCTATCGATGACGGGACCGATACAGGAAAAATCAGCGGGACAAACCTTCTTGCTCCAGTCAATGCTCGCATCGACAACATTGTGAGCGGGGTGACAGTCGATTCTGAGGTTATCGACGGCAGAATCGGAGCTGATGGCATAACATATGGCTCTTTGGGTGCGTCAATACGTACACAGGTGGATAATCTGAAGGAGTCCACCACTAATAAAAACTACTCAATAAAGAATATCGTAGCGTTAACGGTTGAAACCCCATCATATTCTATGCAAACAGGCAAGGTAATCTCATCGTCAGGAGTAATTTCAAGCGCAAGTGGCGATGCATTTAAAATTACAGATTATATCCCTGTAGAAGCCGGACAGGTGGTTGCGTTTAAGTATTCAAGAGCAAGATGGGGGAATCAAAATTGGGCATTCTATGATGCAGACAAAAATGTTGTCTTAACTTATGGAAAGATCTCTTCGGGAATAACTGTTGAAAGGAATCAGAAAATAATAGTTCCATACAGAGCAAAATACGTTGTTGTTGGAAGGGATATTGATGAGCCGAACAATGAACCTTCATGCGATGTCAAGGTCATAACTAAGTACGCCGAGAGCCTAAATCCCGAATCTGTTGAGTATAAAATCAATGGCAACATGATGACCGAAACAGCTTATACGGCATCAGATGAATCCGGCAAAGTAATTGGTTCAACCGGTGGTATTGTATCCGCAGATTCAGACTATTTGATTTCAACAGTTGATGTTAGTTTTGGCGATATTGTAAATATATATAATTGCCAAACACGTTATGCCAATAAGATGTATGCATTCTATGATGCAAGTGATCTACCAATACTTATGGTTGAAAGAGTAGATACTGATGCGCATGATTTCTTGCTGATAAAAGTGCCGTTTGGAGCTTCCAAACTTGTGGTATCAGGATATAACGCAACTTATCCAACAATTAAGAAGGTCACAAAGATAACAAATAATGATTTTTCAATTCATTGGGCAGATAAAAAATGGGCATGTATGGGGGATAGCATAACTGATGCTAACAATGCAAGGGCAACCAAGCGGTATCATGACTATATATCAGAGGCAACAGGGATCACTGTCATAAACCTTGGCGTTAGTGGTACTGGCTACATGAAGCCATATAATGATGGTCTGCCGTTTTATCAAAGAGTAGATACAATTCCGTCTGATAGCGATGTGATTACTATATTCGGTAGTGGCAATGATTGTAATCAGACATTAGGAAGTGTGACAGACACAGGAACGGACACAGTTTGCGGATGCATCAACAATACAATCGATGGAATAAGGGCAAGGATCGTAGGTGCTAATATAGGAATCATTGCTCCTACTCCGTGGCAACCATATCCAACAGAAACTGTGGGCAACAAGATGGATTTATACGTTGAAGCTCTTGCCGAGATATGTAAGAGAAAGGGAGTGCCATTCCTTGATTTGTATCATTGTTCTAACATGCTCCCGTGGGAGCAATCGTTTAGAGAAGCATATTACACGCACGATGACGGGAATGGAACACATCCTGATGAAAACGGTCACAAATTCTTTGCACCACACATAAAGGCGTTTATTGAGACGTTATTGATGTAAAAGAGGTGTAATGATGTTGACAAACATTGTAAGTTTTGTAATTGGTTCTTGGTTCGGAATAATAATGGCATCTTGCCTAATGGCTGGAAAGGATAAATAAAATGAACATTGATTTTATAGACGGCATGATAATGCCAATAATAACAGCGGCTTGTCTCTGCATCGGCTTCGTAATGAAGAAGTGGATGCCAACAGATGATAAATGGATTCCAACGGTTCTGCTCGTTATTGGAGCGATAAGCGGTCTGATACTGTTCGGCGTTGACTACGAAGGAATAGTTAAGGGAATGGTTTCAGGTCTTGCGGCTGTTGGACTGCATCAGGTGTTCAAACAGCACATGAAGCTGGAAAGCATTCAGAATACGTTTAATGGAGAATCATTTGAGGAAATGATGGAGTGGGAAGATGAAGATCAGAACGGAATGTCCGAAGAAGAATAACAAATACTACAACAATAAAAGTCATGGTGGCTTGAGTGATGCGGTTAATGGCGATCCGATGATTAAGGGACTCACCGTTCTCGATAACTGTGTCGGCTGGGCAAATTCTCGCTTCAACGAAATCATTAACGATCCCGAACTCAAAGGGATCGTTAAGGCGTTCAAGTATCAGCTTGTCTGCAATGCGGAGAACTTCATTGAGAGTGCAAAGCGTCAGGGTCTGAAGATCAGCACGACTCCAATCGAAGGCGGCATCATGGTGTGGCAGAAGGGCAGAACGCTCAGCGGTGGCGATGGTGCTGGACACGTTGCTGTTGTAGAGCGTGTGTATGACGATGGTACGATCCTGACATCTGAAAGTGGCTGGCTGTCATGGACATTTAAGACTGTCCGTAGAGATAACAGCAACGGCAGATGGGGTCAGAACTCTAACTATAAATTCAGAGGTTGCATCATCAATCCGTCCATAGCAAATCCGAAGGTCGTGCCTGTTCCGCCGCTCACAGTAGACGGAGTTGGTGGCAACTGCACGGTCAGAGCTATGCAAAGGTTCTTCGGTACAGTTCAGGACGGCGTGATCTCAGGACAGAACAGGAAATGCTCGAAATACTACCCAGCACTCTCGGCTGTCGAGTACGGAAGTGGCGGTAGCACCTGTGTGAAGAAGATGCAAAAATGGCTCGGTATCAATCAGGACGGCGTGTGGGGCAGGGACACATCAAAAGCCTTGCAGAAGAAGTTGGGTGTTGATGCTGATGGCGTATTCGGCACGAACTCCATGAAGGCTTGGCAGAAGTACCTGAATGAGCATGACAAGGCGGTGTATCCCATAGAACCGGAAAAGCCTACAGAAAAGTCAGTATATGACTTCATCGATGTTTCTGACTGGCAAAGCAAGATAGATTGGGCGAAGGTAAAGGCAGCAGGAATTGACGGAGCAATCATCCGCTATGCTGATGGCAATACGCTTGATAAGCGTTTTGCTGAGAACATGTCCGGAGCTATCAAGGAAGGACTCCATGTAGGATCATACATCTTCTCAAGGGCAAAAACTAAAGCAGAAGCGGAGAGTGAAGCTACAAAGCTGTTTAATGCTTGCAAAGATTACAAGTACGATATGCCTCTCTACATTGATCTTGAGGTATCGACACTTGCGAAGTACGCAGATACTGTCGCTGCAGCATTCTTGAACAAGATGGCTGCTCTTGGTGCAAAAGGCGGAGTATACGCTAACCTCAATTGGTGGAACAATTATCTGACTAAGACTGCAAAGAACTACTCAGCATCTGCTTTTTGGATCGCTCAGTACAATAACACAATGGATTATAAAGATCCTGCGATCATGGGTATGTGGCAGTACACATCTTCCGGCACTGTAAACGGAATCAGTGGCAAGGTGGATAGAGACAAGTGCTATGTAGCTTATTGGGAGAAAAGCATAGATCCTGAGGGAAAGCGAATCGGTGCGAAGGCTTATGAACTTGCATATAAAGATAATAGCAGTAAGGCTAAATATCCTGATGGCAAACCGACTGAAGCGTTTAAGAAAGCTCTTAACGAAGTATATCCAAGCAGAAGCTCATGGGGAGCTGCACCAAAGGCAGGTGCATCCTGCGATGTCTTTGTAGGCACTTGTATCAGAGCTGCCGGTGTTGATAGTAAGTTTCCAAGAGGCCTCTCAGAGCAGATACCTTACCTTGCAAAGTCGAGCAAGTTCAAGGAAGTAAGTGTCACAAAAAGCACAGTAAAAGATGGTGACATTATCGTATACGCAAAGTCAAGCGGTGGGTCACATATATGCATCGCTTATGATGACAAGATAAAAGAAGCAGCTTATCAGAAATACTACCCAAAGACTACAAACACGCTCTCATCAAGACTGTCAAAGTCGGGCAAGAAGTGGGTAAAGGTCTATCGTGCAAAGTGAGGTAACGCCCATGATTGAAAACATTACTTTAGGGCAGATCGCGGTGTTTGTCGCATTCGTAGGTGCTCTGTACGGGGGAGTTAAATACTTGAAAAAGGAATTAAAAGCAGCAATCGTCGAAATGCTGAAAGATCAATTCAAGGAAGTCGACAAGAAGCTGGACAACGATAACAAGCGCATACAAGAGCTTGAAAGTCATCTCGCTTTTATCTTAAAAGCAATATCTTTGCTGTTACAAGATGACCTTGCCATACTGGAACATTTGAGAACCAGCAACGCAACAGGGAAGATGTCAGAACAGGAAGATAAAGTTCACAACTTTCTGACGGAGGTGAAGCCATGAGTATAGCAAGGGCGACAACGCCTACATTCACTTTAACATTCACAGATGACGAGCTGGATCTCACTCAGGTGGCAAATGTATATGTCACCTTTGAGCAGAGGTCTAAATCTTTGACAAAGTCAGATAACGACATCGACATCGAACAGAAACAGGTGTCGGTATATCTTGACCAGGAGGAAACGCTGATGTTTGCCGAAGGCGTAGTTGATATACAGGTCAACTGGACGATGCCAAACGGCAAAAGAGCGTGTTCCGAGGTAGGGTCGTTTATTCTGACCAAACAGTTGTTGAGGAGGGTGGTCGAATGATTATTCCTATAACCGTACCGATGTCCGTAGCCTCATCAAGAACCGTGATACCGATGGGTATATCCTCGTCTAATCAGACTATCAGTATGTCTGTCGAAGCTGGATATATCAGTTCGAGAAACTATGAGGATTTGAGCAACAAGCCACGGATCGAGGGCGTTGAACTTGTGGGCGACAAGACTTTTGCGGACTTAACACTTATCAGCTTAACTAATGCTGAAATAGAACAATTGCTTACGCTTTAACGGCGAGAAAGGAAAAACAATGGCAACAAAATACTTAGATGAAAATGGTCTCCTGTACTTTTGGCAGAAAATAAAGGCGGCGTTTGTTACGGACGTTACATACAACTCAACGAGCAAAAAGATACAGAAAACAAAAGCTGGGTCTACATCTGATGTGGTAACTCTTTCAACAGTAGCGACAAGCGGTTCGTATAATGACCTGTCAAACAAGCCAACAATACCCGAAGGAGCATCGGCATCCTCGACCACACCAAAGATGGACGGAACAGCCGCCGTTGGTACAGAAACATCTTTCGCAAGAGGGGACCACGTTCATCCGAGCGACACTTCAAGAGTGCCTACATCAAGGACTGTTAACGGACATGCTCTTTCAAGCAATGTCACTGTAACAGCAGCAGATGTATCAGCTATTCCTACATCAGAAAAGGGTGCTGCAAGTGGCGTGTGTCCTTTGGATGCTAACTCTAAAGTGGATGCTTCGTATCTCCCATCCTATGTGGACGATGTGATCGAGGCATACGCAAGAAGCGGAGCAACAGCACTTTCAAGCTCATGGCTTTCGGCAACAACTGGCGGATCTGCATTGACTCCTGAAACCGGAAAGATCTATGTGCTGATGGCAGATAGCGGAGATTATGCTGCTAATACTCAGTTCAGATGGGGTGGTACAGCATACGTTAAGCTTGCAGATGGTGGAGTGTCCTCGATAACAAATTCTGAAATCGACACTATAGTAGCATCGTAAAGGTGGTGACCTATGGCAAAGAAATATCTTGATGATACTGGACTAACTTATCTGTGGGGGAAACTCAAAGACAAGTTCCAGGTTAAGCTCGTTAGCGGTACAAATATAAAGACAATTAATAACGAGTCAGTTCTTGGATCAGGCAATATAACAGTACAAAGCGGAAGCGGTGGAACTCTTGTACAGATCGTGAGGTGGTAGCATGGGTGTTTACCTCGGAACAAATGCAGTAAATATGCTTGGCGGTGGAAGCAGTGGTGGGGGAACACCAACACTGCAAGCCAAGTCATATACTGTAGACAGTGCAGGAACTGAAACGATAGAAGCTGACAGTGGATATGATGGACTTTCGGAAGTAGAAGTGACAGTGCCAAGCGGTACGGCAGGAACACCAACAGCGACTAAAGGTGCTGTATCAAACCACGCTGTATCCGTAACGCCAAACGTAACCAATTCAGCAGGATACATCAGCGGTGGTACAAAATCAGGTACAGCAGTAACAGTATCAGCATCAGAACTTGTCAGCGGTAGCGAGACAAAGACAGCTAATGGCACTTATGATGTAACAAACCTTGCAGAACTTGTGGTCAATGTCCCGAGTGGCACATCAAAGAATGTGCAGGTATTACAAAGCACAAGCAGGACAAACTCGTCTTCACTCACAAAGGTACTCGGCGATTTGACCGTTTCAAAGACAGGAACATACGACATCTATTGGTCAGGTGGCAGATCGAATACATCAACAAGTTACACTTGGGGGACAAGGCTGTATGTTGACGGTACGGGATACGGCACGGAAAACACATCTTGGTCTAACAACTGTCAGAGCAACCACTTGTCAAATGTGTCGCTGACGGCAAATCAGAAACTATCCGTTTACGCAAGGGGCAGGTCGGGAAGTTATTACACTTTCGTACCAATGCTCGTCATCATCGAAGCATAGGAGTAATGAATGGCTACGACAACAGACTTAGACGTATTGAAAATCAATTATCTCACTCAGGCACAGTATGATACGGCAAAACAGGCTGGTACTTTGAATTCTGATGAGATTTACATGACACCTGCTCGTGATGGTGGCACTGTTTATGATGTGACTGTTGACGGAGTGTCTGTAGTTGAGAATGGAGTGGCTGAAATAGATATGCCCTCAGTACCTACGAAAGTGTCTGATCTAACTAATGACAGCGGATATATCACATCGTCATCCGTGCCGACAAAGGTGTCACAGCTTACTAATGATAGCGGATATATTACTGGATACACGGATAATAAAGTGGCACAGTCTGCAAGTACAAGTAGCACAGCTCAGCCAATCCTGTTTAGAAATAATGTGGCAAGCGGTACTGGTACTTCAACAGAGGGTGTTAGGTATGTAAATTCAGTTACGGTAACTCCAAGTACTGGCACTATAACAGCAACGAAAGTCAATGGATACACTTTAGCTGGAGCTTGCGCTAAAACGGTAGACACATCTATTTCTGCCGCAAGCACGTCAACTAGTCTGCCGACAAGTGCGGCTGTGGCATCATTTGTTGAAGGGAAGGGGTATTTAACTTCTTATACGGAAACCGATCCTACAGTTCCATCTTGGGCGAAGGCATCGAGTAAGCCATCGTACACGGCAAGTGAAGTGGGTGCTGTGCCGACATCACGTACAGTTAATGGCAAAGCCTTGTCAAGCAACATTACCTTGTCTGCATCTGATGTGGGAGCGTTGCCTGACAGCACATCTATTCCGAGTAAGACAAGTGATCTAACGAATGATAGTGGATTCATTACAAGTCTTCCATCATTCCAAGTACGAAGCGTGAGCTACACATATTCACCTGCTAATCTCGGAAATGCAAACACAAATCTAAAGACTTTGATAGATGCAGACATGCCTACAGGGTATAGATGCTTAGGAATCGTAGGTGTGACTACAAATGACATCTATGTGTTTGTTGTAGCAGCATATTATGGTGCTTCTAATTATTCATTACAATTAAAAAGCACTTATGAAGGTGCAAGAAGCGACAAAACTGCGGTAATTTATTATTTATGCACGGATAATTAGTGAAATATAATCTGTATCGGTTCAACAAGACAGGTGAATAACATCACTTCAACGGTTACGAACTGGTATACATCTATTAGGAGGGGTTATGAATGACAAAATAGATGAGCGCACACTGTCATCGCTTGACCATCAGTATGACATGGCTAGACTTGAGCGTATAATAAAACGTCTGTGGATAACCATACTTGTTTTATTGGTCCTGTTTGCTGCCACAAATGGTTTGTGGATCTACGAATGGAATCAGTACGACTATGAGGACGTGGTTGTTGACAGCGAGGACGGTGGCAATGCCAATTATCTGCAAGCCGGAGCAAACGGAGTGATAAACAATGGGTCGAGTGATAGTCAGGAAGAAAAAGCGCAAGAATAACAACAGCAAAGGTACACGCTATCGGGTAAAAACCAAAGGTAAAAACTCCCACGTAACAATCCGCAAATGAAAGACTATACTGTTGATGAATTGAATCACGCTATCGATCAATGGATTCGTGGAAGAAATGCCCTGAGAAATCGTGAAATCTTCCGGATGTCATTTATTGACGGTATCCCTCAGGAGCAGATTGCCGAGCAATTTGATATGAGCACTCGGCAGATCCAGAACATAATATATGCTTGTCAGCGTCAACTATTTCCTCACCTCAAATAGTTGGCACCCTCTCACTAGGCCCTCTTCGGAGGGCTTTTTTTTATTTCGTGTTTTTTTCGTTATATTTTCGCCTTCGCTTCGTGGTGAAGGCTCTTTTTTGTTGAGAAAATTTATACAGGAGGTAACGAAAATGTACATCGAATTTAACAGTAATCCAGTTGCCCGGACAACAGGTGATTGTGCCGTTAGAGCAGTCGCAAAGGCCCTAGACACATCATGGGAATTTGCCTACATCATGCTGGCCTTAAACGGACTAAAAATGGGTAACCTTATGAACGGTAACGATGTAATAAGTGCCACATTAAGAGACAACGGATTCAGAAAAGCAAACATTCCTAATACTTGCCCGGACTGCATGACAATTAGCGATTTTGCCGAACTTAATCCAACCGGCACATATGTAGTCGGGACCGGAACGCACGTTGTCTGCATCGATGCGGGTGACTATTACGACATCTGGGACAGCGGAGATGAACCAATAATTTACGTTTGGTATGAGAATGTAAATCCGCGATTTGAATAAGGAGGTCAATCATGGCGTACAACAATTATTATCCGACAGGCTACCAACCAATGTACCAACCTAACGCATATCCAACACAAATGCAAAACGTTGGAAATCAGCCCAACACACAAAACCCGTTGATTTGGGTACAAGGGGAGGCTGCTGCTAAAAGTTATCCGATAGCACCGAACACAAGCGTACCTCTTTTCGATTCAGAGGCGAATGTGATCTACATCAAATCGGCTGATATGTCAGGTATGCCGAGTATCAAAATCCTCGACTACACCGTCAGAGATAACACACCGCACAAGGCCGATATTCAGCCTGTGGCAGACTATGCGACAAAAGATGACCTCGCATCTATTCAAAAGGAAATCGACGCTCTAAAAGCAAAATTTAGCGGGAGGAAGAACGATGGCAAGTGACCTTTTTAATAGTATAAATCAGTTTGACACTAACAGCTTTATGAAGAGCCTCGCGGATCTAAAGAACAAAGGCGGAGACCCTAATCAGATGATTCAGCAAATGCTTAACAGCGGTCGCATATCTCAGGCACAATACAATTCCGCAGTAAGCAAGGCACAGCAAATAATGAGAATGTTACCAACGAGCGTACGGCGTTGATGACATAAATACAAATTATCAACACAACGAAAGGAGAAATAAAATGGCTTTAACAGACGGTAACGGATCTGATCTGGTCATGCCTGTTGCACCAATGTATGGTGGAAACGGAGGCGGTGGCTTCGGTAACAGCGGTTTCGGTGGAGACTGGGCGTGGATAATTCTGCTTCTGCTTCTCGGATGGGGCAACAATGGGAATGGCAACGGCTTTGGTGGAGGCTATGGATTTGGTGGCTTCGCTGCAGATGGTGCTGCACTCTATCCGTGGATGAATCAGGCCGAAATCACTTCTGATGGATTCAGAGACCAGATGATTAACAACAACATCACAAGCATTAGAGATGGCATCAGCGACATTAGTACACAGCTCTGCAATGGTTTTGCCGGAGTAAATGCTGGAGTAGCTAACGGATTCGCACAGGCTGAAATCGCTGCTAACGGCAGACAGATGGCAAGCATGAACCAGAATTTCGGACTTCAGACATCAATCCTTCAGGGCTTTAATAGCCTCGGTTCTCAGTTCGCTGATTGCTGCTGCGAAAACAGACTCGCATCAGCGGACCTGAAATACACAATCGCAACAGAAAACTGCGCGGACAGAGCGGCGATTTCTGACGGAATCCGCGATGTAATCACTAACCAGACAGCTAACACACAGCGCATCCTCGACCAGCTTTGTGCCGACAAGATCGATGCAAAGAACGAGAAGATTGCTGACCTTGAGAGAAAACTGACTATGGCTGACCTCAGAGCATCACAGATCGCTCAGACAGCAGAGATTCAGAGAGGTCAGGTAGGTGAGGTTGATGCACTCTATCAGAGACTGAGAGATTGTCCAGTTCCTACACAGCCGGTATACGGATCACAGCCAATTTTCACTTGTCCACAGAACAACTGCGGTTGCGGATGTGGCGGAAACAATGGATGCGGATGCGGTAACTTTTAGGAGGTAACACGATGGCAGAATATGTTTATAATGCGGTTCAGTTAGTGCAGCCGAATCAGCCTGTACTTCTCCGTGATTCTATCCCTTGCAATAAAGGTTATGTATATCATCGTAACGAGTCGGGGATTCTAACACTTCGTGGCATCGTCAATTGCAACTGTGGTTGTTTCGCAAGGTATCAGGTTACATTCAATGGAAACATAGCAATCCCGGAAGGCGGAACAGCTCCCGCACCAATTAGCATCGCAATCGCTCTGGACGGTGAGCCAATACTCACATCGAGAGCAATCGTGACTCCGGCTGAAGCTGCTGAAGCTCCGCCATCAAGCTTGAATTATTTCAATGTGACGAGTACGGCAATCATATCTGTACCAAAGGGATGCTGCTTCAATGTATCTGTTGAGAACACATCTGAATCAACTGATCCGACCACACCGGCACCGGCTATCAATGTCCAGAACGCAAATCTGACGATAGCAAGAATTGCATAGGAAGGAGGTACAAGATGCACAAACTGATAGAGTATATCTGTGACGAACTGGAAGAACTCGAACAGAAGGCCGGCAGCGGTGAAAAGCTGTCTGTTGCAGAAGTAGAGTATATGAGTTTGCTCGCAGAGTCGAAAAAAGACCTCTTAAAAGGCGAAGAACTGATGGAAGGTGGATATAGCGGAAGAGGCTATAGCAGACGAGGTTATTCACGCAGAGAAGGAAGGGACGGCCGTATGTCTTATGAGGGACGCTCTTACGAAGGACGCTCATACGCAAGAGGTAGGGGCGGAAATACAAGACGTGATTCTATGGGTAGATATTCGAACGACTACTCAATGGATACGGATTCAATGGTTTCTGAACTGAGTGAAATGATGAACGAAGCACCTGACGAAAGAACTCGCAAAGAGATCCAGAAACTCATCGACAAGATTGAGATGATGTAAAACCTAATAAAAACCGGCCCGTTTATTTTCGATTTAAGCGATTTTATTCGGGCCGGTCAATATCTTATATCTTTATAAATACGGCTCATTAAAGCGGTATGCAGCACACAGCTTGTCGACATACTGTGTGACATCCTCAGGGTCGTGTAATTCTATCTTTTCGAAGTCCGGGCAAAATTTAATCCATTTTGCTCTGCTTGTATATTTGATTCGTGCGAGATCCATTAAGCCATAATCGCCACTTGACTCCATACAAGCCGAAACGTAACTATCAGATTTACGGACGAGACGCAAAACCTCAGAGTCCAGATTATAATCGTCAAGTAGGGAACGGATCGTGTCAAATATTTCTTGTTCTTGATCTGTGCAGTCAACATCTCGAGTCTGCCCATAGTTTGCAAATTTAAAATCC
>JAZSEJ010000089.1:0-14240 GCA_045531615.1 Ruminococcus sp. | reverse complement strand
TAATAATAAACTCAGAATTTGCAAGCATTGTTCTTGCTGTATGGCTCTGTAAAAGGTCATCAACGTTCTGTGTGATACCTGTTGCATATGCACCATACTTACGAACTCTTTTCCATAAAGTAAAGAGGAAGTTTGCTGAGTATTCGTGCTGGAACAAAAGGTAAATCTCGTCGATAAAGATAAATGTCTGCTTACCCTTTGCACGGTTCTGTGTAATGCGGTTAAGGATAGAGTCAAGCACAACAAGCATACCGATAGGCATAAGCTGTTTACCAAGGTCAAGAATGTCATAGCAGATAAGACGCTTATTCGTATCAACATTTGTATGTTTAGCAAATGTGTTGAGAGAACCATGAGTAAACAACTCAATAGCAAGAGCAATTTCCTTTGCTTCAGGCTCTGTCTGTTTTAAGAGTTCAGCTCTGAAATCCTGTAAAGTAGGAACTGTACCTTTGTAGTCGTTCTGCTGATAAGTTCTATATACACTTGCAGTACAACGGTCAATAATAGATTTCTGTTTTGCACCGAGATTACTGTCACCGATGAGCTGTTCGCAAAGCGACATAATAAACTCTGATTTGAGAATAACAGGGTTTGCACCATCGCCATAATCCTTGTTCATATCCATAGGGTTTATATGGTTAGGAGATGTTGCTGAGATATTGATAATCTCGCCACCTAAAGCACGAACAAGCTGTGAATACTCTCGTTCAGGGTCGATAATGATAATATCGGCTTTGCCTGCAAGCATAAGGTTGACGATTTCACCCTTAGCACAGAATGACTTACCGCCACCCGATACACCCATAATGAAAGAGTTACCATTAAGAAGCTGTTTTCGGTCAGCAACAATCATATTCTTACTGATTACATTCTGACCATAATAAATACCATTTTCGTGCCTGATTTCCTGCACTCGGAATGGCATAAACACTGCAAGGGATTCTGTTGTAAGAGTTCTGAGAGTATCAATCTTGCGAACACCAAAAGGCATTACAGTATTAAGTCCATCCATCTGCTGAAATTTAAGTACACCGAACTGACACATATGTTTTCTCGCTGTTGTCATAATAGCTTCGGTATCGTCATCAAGCTGTTTTTTAGAATCAGCAGTAATAACCATAGTAAGTACGGCAAACATCATTCGCTGGTCACGAGTTGTAAGGTCATCAAGAAACTCTTTCATTTCTTTTCTCTGCTGTTCCATATCATAAGGGATAACGGCAGAAAAATTATTGTTGGCATTCTGTCTTCTCTGCCAGTTGGTAACATTTGTTTCAACACCTAAAAGTCTGCTTTCAGCTTCTTTTACAGCTTCATCAGTAGGCACGGGAATAACATCAACAGACATCATAAGATTTCGGTTCATATCTGTAAGCTCTGCTACCATATCATCTTTGATATATGAAGCATACTCACGCAGAAACAAAACTCTGCCAAAACGCTCTCCCATAGTGAAATAATCACTTTTGAAAGACATTGAATCAGGACAGATATAATCCTTGAAGTCGTGACCTTTTCTGCGACTTTCCTTAATATCGAAGTTAAAGGAACTTTCTTCGCCTGTTCTGTAAAAGTCGTGAATAATCCTGAGTCTTTCTTTAGCATCAAGTTCAACACATTTACTGCCCAGCTTGTTAAAATGGCTGATAAGCTCTGCACCCACACGAGCAAAGTATGTTCTTGCATCATCAATATTTTTCTTGTTCACAGAGATTGTAATATACTTATCCTGAACTATTGAGTTTGCACCAGTTGCTTTGTCCATAAGCATTAAGTTGTATTCCTCACGATACTTATCGAGTTCATCATCACACAGAGGAATAAGTGTGGATTTTTCAAAGTCCTGTTTGTTAATTCTGCGGTTGTTAATAGTAATCTTTGTTGTTGCACCGCTGTCAAAAGAGTTGAGAAGCTCTGCATATTCAAGGAACATCGCTTCTTTATCCTCACGGCTTGCAACTGCATAGTTGATGTCAGAAAATTTAAAAGACTTTGCATATTTGTCTTTGCCGACTTTGAAAACACCGTCATCATAAATTGCCTGTACAGGAATTATATCCTGTACACCTTTAGGAATGACAAACTTTTCCTTGTCATTTTTAAAGAGATTTTTTAATGTTTTAATCATTTCTTTAATACCTCCTTCTGCTTTTCTTCAATGCTTGATTTCATCAATGTGTAATATGTGTTTTTAGGGCGGAACACAAGTTCTTTAGGCATAAGTATTTCTGATTTAATCCACGCCCACACAAATTTTTCAGCGGTCATTCCGTTGTACTTTATAAAGCCAAGAGCCGCAAATGGTGCGGCACCCAAAATGCACATCCACGATACCGTTTCTGTGCCTACATACGGCTTTAATAAAAAGTAAATACCCACTGCAACTGCACAAGCACAGACAGAGAAGATAAACTGTCTGAGTGTAAGTCCGAAAAACATCGACTCAGTATAGTTGCGAATTTCTCGATTGATTTTAACTTCCATATTTCAAGTTCCTTTCTAAGATTTAAAGACCCATCATCTCACGGATAATTCGGTCGGACATTTTAACTGCACCTACTAAAACGAGCATATTAAACACAAGTTCACCTATATATTTCCACACCTGTGTTACTGCCGAAACATCAGTATCTATTGCAGGCGGTGATGAAGCAAACAAAGAAAAGATTATGCAAGCAAGTACAATTACTGCACCTTCAAGAAGAACAGCACAGTAGCTCTTAATAAAGCTTTTACCAACATTCTGCGAAGGTTCTCCTGCAAATGTGGAAAGTGGAATAGGTGCAAGTGCCGTGTACATATACAGTTTGAAAAATCTTCCATAGACGGTCATTATCAGAATAAAAGATAATACTGTTATAAACAAGCTACCGATAAGGGTAACTGCCCATAAAGGAATGCTTTCCCAAAAGCCACAGTTCTCAATTGTTGTTATCATTTCTTCAGGTAAAGTAGCTTGTGCAGATGAAGTAAATCCAGCCGCTGTCATAATAGAAGAAATAACACCTTGAACTATATTGAACAACGCAAGCATAAGCTCCATTCCATATGTGATTGCACCTTTTGCAAGTGCAAAACGGATAAATAGTTTAAGAGCGTGTTCAGGTTTCTTTACATCCGTAAAACTACCACAGGTTTTTACCATACCTACTACAAAGAACAGCACAAGCAAGGCAAGACCGATAGCCTGAACTGCTCCGTTAATGGTTACAATGACATCCCATATACCACCACCTTTAAACTCTTGTGGCGTGGTAGTAAGGAGCGTCCATATCTCAGCAAGTTTGCCGTTCCAAGTATCAAGGGCATTCTCTAAGTTTTGAACTACCCAGTTATCGCTCATAAGATTACACCTCCTAAGATTTAGGGCATATCGCATTTCACGATATGCCCTTTAGATTTAACTTGGATTAACCTGTGATAAGTGTAAGGATTTCTTTTGCAAAGGTAATGATTACACCACCCGCAAGAGTAAGAAAACCGTTAGCTCTCTGTGATGGGTCATGTGATTTTAAGGAAAGACCAATCTGCACTACACCGAAGCCAAGCAAGATGAGACCGATTGCACGGATAAGTCCGAAAATAAAGTCTGACAGATTGTTGATAACTGTAAGAGGGTCATCTGCTGCAAAAGCTGTAATGCTCATACAAGCCATTAAAGTTACAGCTAAAACGACTGCACAATAGATACGAAACGCCTTTGCAACTTTACCTTTCATAGGGAGCTTCTTTGTCTTTCTCATAGAATTTGTTTTGCTGTTAGTAATCTTTTTCATTATAAATTCCTCCGTTAAAATAATTTTTCATCTTCAAAATCCTCATCGGACAGAAGTTCATAGGTTGTTTCTTCGTATTTCATATCAGGTATTTTCTCAGGGTCAATATCGAGTATAGAAACAGAAGAAGTTTTCAGCGTTACTTCGCCGTGTTTGTATGCTTTCGCATTACCGTCAGTTGTAAGAGATACATTCGGATGCTTTAAGATGTCATACTTAAAATCCATAATAGGACGTTCACCACGGATAAAGAGAATTGCGTACTGATTGTCAAGCATTCTAACCTCATCAGGGGTAAGAAGCTCTCGTCCACTTATTTGGTAGTTTGTTGAGTAATTACCACTTCGTCCTGAGCTTTTACCATAGGTGTTTGTATCAATGGTTTCTTTACCAAGAAGCTCAGATACATACTTATGTGTGCTTTGCTCGTTACCGCCTAAGTACAAGAACTCATCACAGTTACCGATAATGCTTTCCCATTGCTTATCAAAAAGAGCTTTGAGCTGTGCTAAGTTCTGTAAGATAATACTTACAGAAACACCACGGGAACGCATTACCGAAAGTATCTTGTCAAAATCATCCGGCAAAGACACGTTCGCAAATTCATCCATCAGAAAATGAACAGGCATAGGTAATGAACCACCGTGAATGTGGTCAGCAGAATAGAATAACTGTTGAAAGAGCTGTGTGTAAAGAATTGATACAAGGAAATTAAAACTTGAGTCATTATCAGGTATCAAAGCAAACAAAGCTACTTTCTTTTCACCCATAGACGGCAAATCAAGTTCGTCGGTAGAAGTCAAAGCGGCAAGACTCTCAAGATTAAACTTTTCAAGTCTTGCCGCAAGGGTAATCTGTATTGACTTTAATGTTTTCGCTGAACCCGAATGATAAGCATCATAATACTTTAAGGCTATGTGTTCAGGGTTATCAGACCTTAATACTGAGAATAAAACATCAAGCGGTGTTGGAGCCATACTTTCTTCATCCTCAATAGCACCTGCTCTGAGCATTTCCATAACCATAGGAAAATTCTGTTCTTCGGGTGGTGCTTCATAATGCAGATAAAACACCAGTGCTAATAAAAGCATAGAAGCTGATGTGTCCCAAAACGGGTCATTACTTTGTGAACCTTTAGGTGTTGTACTTTTGAAAAGGTTTGTCACAAGTTTCTGAACATCGTTATCGCTCTGCAAATACACAAAGGGGTTATAACAATGGCTTTTGTGCATAGAAATCAAATCAAGGACTCTGACTTCATAGCCTTTGCTTTCAAGTAATCTTCCTGTATCTCGTAAAATCTCGCCTTTAGGGTCAAGTATCACAAAGGAAGTGTTACATTGCATAAGGTTAGGCTTACAGTAAAATCTTGTCTTACCAGCACCTGAGCCACCACAAACAAGAGTGTTAAGGTTACGTCTGTGCTTCTTTGCATTAAGTCCTATACAAACATTTTGTGTCATCAGCTTATTTTCAGATTGTGGCTTTTGTCTATACTTTCTATCAATGACTTTAGCCTCGCCCCATTTAGCAGAGCCGTGTTCTTCTCGTCTGCGATAGTTTTTCTGTGTTGATAAATACACTCCAATTCCCATACAGTAGCACAAAAGCAAAATGAGGACAGTTTTTAAGCTGTCCTCACACCATACGATATTAAAAGGGTTATCAATACTGACAGAAAGATTTTTAACTATCTCAACTAATCCACCCTCTACTGATGGGGCTATCAAAAGAGCCAACCACACAACAGGTACTACACCAACAAGGGATAATATGATAGCTGAACGCTTATCGTTATCTCGCTTCATCTGAGCGTTTCCTTTCAACTACCTTAACTCTTTTTTGTGGTGCGTTACCGACTTTAATGAGTAGGTCATCAACAGCATCGGAAGTTTTTCCTTCTTCCATAAGCTTTGTCCTTTCATCATTTAAAGAACGGAGAACAATTCCGTGTTCGTAATCATCCAAAGCAACGTGATATAGTTTTTCTTTCACTATAACACCTCCGATTATCTTGCCTGTTCTTTTGAACGGGTCTGCTTACTGCGGTAAAGCTGTTCTGAAATGCTTGACTGAATATCAGACATGGCATTTCTTGTCTTTGAAAGAAATGCACGAACTTCTTTAGCATTCATATTCTTATACTCATCGGGAATACGCTCAATAGCAAAGTTCTGTGTGTCGATACCGTGCTTTTTACAAATCATATAGCCAATACACACAGCCTGAAAGCCCATATCTCTACGGCTATAAGTTTCGCTGTTAATTGAAAGCTGTGCGTGGCCAAGTTCCTGTGCTACGCACTGAGCAACTGCAACGCTGTCACCAACACCTTTCTTTACAAAAAGAGTCTGCTTTTCGTTGTTATAAAAAGCTCCTGTGTTTGGATAAGGGAGTTCATCTACCGACTGAACCTCAACAGGACTTGCATCAAACATAGTTGTGATAAATTCTTTAGGGTCACGGTTAATAGATGGTGCAGGAGTTTTTCTGCCGTTTGTCTGTGAAACATCAAACATACGCTTCACATTATATGAGATACCTGTTGTATCATCACGCTTAGAATATTCAACAGGCTCAAGGATTGAAATACTCTTAGCACCTTTGCTGATTTTCACATTATCTTTGCTCCAATCATCAAAGTCTTTAAGCTGAGTAGCTTTAGGAAGCTGGCTGTAAATGAGCAAAGCATTAACTGCCGAGTATCTATCCATACGACTCTGAGTATCAAGGTAAGCCTTAAACTTCTCAGGAGAACTCATAACATCAAGGGCAGTATCATCTATAAGATTATACACTCGCTCTTTTTCAGCTCGTTTCTTCTCAGCGAAATCTTCCTTTGAAAGATTTGTGCGATAACTTACTGCTTTGTTAGGGTTGAAATCTTTGGTCATAATAATTACCTCTCTTTATACTTCTTTTTCTTCTTAGGCTGTTTGTGAACTGTGTGTCTGTTCTTAGAAGCCTTGTCTTTTGTAATTTGAGGAAAGTTACGCTCTGCTTCATCTTTCTGTTTTAGTTCAGCCTTGTAACGATTGAGTTTTTCTCTTACAGACGGCTTACTTTCAACAGATTTTAATTTACCCTTATCAGTCTGCGTATCTGCAACCTCTGAGTCTTGCCTTGACAGAGGGTTTTTGTCTGTCTTGGCGGCTGTGGGGTTTGACTGTGTATTCTCATCTTTTTGAATAGGAGCTTTTACTGCTTCTTCCATAATGATTTGATGTTTGGATTTCACAGGTTGTTCATTTGCGACAGCTTCACGTTCCTTAACTGATTTCTCAGCTTCGGTTACAATAGCCGCCTTATCAACCTTACCAAGTTCAAATCTTTCAACGATACGCTGAATCTTAGAAGCATCTTCAGCTCTGGCGATAATATCTACAGGAGTGTTATCACCTTTGTTGTTTCTGTCCCTGAGAATACAATACAAAACACCATAGCGTTTTGCTTGCTCGGTAAACTTCTTCAAGTCCTTGTTAGGAATAGAAAATACTTTAAGTTCTTTACCTGACTTAATCATATTTGTAAGTCGTGCTTTACCTTTAGTTTTCTGTTCCTGTTTGAGAACTGTTGCAAGAAGAATGGCAATATTCTTTGCCGCCGAGCCTGTTAATTTTGCGGCTACTTCAAAACCTTCAAGCGATAACCTGACGATTTGTTCTGCCGCATCACCACCGTTGTTCATAACTTCGGGTCTCCTTTCTTTGAATTTTGTTTTCATCTGCAAGAACCACTTCAAGGTTTTCTTCAATGAGCTTTGACCTTTCTGCAATTCCGTCACAGAGTCTAATCTTCTTACGGAGTTTTTTGAGTTCACCGTTGATTAACGAAATCTTATCCTTAGCAACTGATAGCTGTTCATCATCAATCTTTCTTCTTATAATCTTTTGCAGATGTGTTCTATCATCCACTAAGGCACTTATTCGTTCTTCAACAGAGGACTTATATGAGAAAAGTTGCTTAGCATTATCAATCTGATGTTTGCCAAGCAACCTTACCTCGTCAGTAATTTGGTCGAGCTTCATTAAGTCTTCTCTTAATAGATAATGAAGTCGTTTTCTATCCTGAGTTTTATATTTGTATTTCGGTAAATAACCGAGCTTGTAACAGTAGTAAAGATAAAGACGATATAAACCATCCTTACGTTTAATTTTATCTTCACGGGTTTGCAATCTGTATTGTCTGGGTTTTGGTGTTTCTTTTGGAAAAGGTTTTTCACTGTTCCAATTTTCACGATTTATTCTGAGCCTTTCTTCGATACGAGCATTAGTGTAATCTTCACCGAGAGACTTTAAGCGAATAGGCTTGTTGTAACCTTTCGGTACAACAGTCCAATATTTTAAATTTGGACTTAGCTTATACTTATAACCTCGTTGCTCTAATGCGTGTTTAAACTCTGTCATTGAACGACTGTGTTCGATAGCGTAGTCGATAACCTCACGAACAATGTTATACCTCGTAGGCATACCGGCTTTATCTTTCATAGTAAGATAACTGCTTTTCTTTGTGAGTGTCGGATTCTCAATCCAAGACAACTTATACTTCTTACAAAGCTCATCAGAGATATGCCTGAAATAAAACCAACGCTTTTCGTTATCGTCAATGCGTTTGCCGTCAACAAATGAAACAGAGTTCACAACAAAATGACAATGCAGATGTTTAGTGTTCAGGTGCGTAGTAACTACTACCTGAAATCTGTCACCCCAAATTCTCTGAGCAAACTCCACACCAATTTTCTGACACAACTCAGGTGATACCTCGCTTTCAGGAAAACTCAGATACCCGTGATATGCTTGTATGCCGTTTATCTTTTGGAATTGTTCTTTGGTTGTTACAAACTGCTCTCTTGCAATAGCTACATTGCAGTTGATACCATCACAAAAATATTCGTATTCAGTTTTTGTTTCATCTTTGGCATAAGCAAGTACATCTTTAAGAGCCTGATAATCTTCTTTAGTAAAAAGTTTGCTGTCTGTTTTCTCGGGATTAGTTGCATAGTCAATGACCTGCGAAAGCCTTTCTCTGACAGCCCACAATTTACTTACTGCCATTTCATATCACTTTTTTCAGGTCTTAAAAAGCGACGCTCAACCTCGCACTGGAATTTGTTCCACTTTTCAGCTTCTTTTCTGAGAAGCGGTGCATCAACAAAACCAAGTGCATTTGCTTTTGCTGTAAGCTGATTAAGATTGTTGCCGATTGCTGAAAGCTCTCTCATAACATCATAGAAACGGTCATCAGGTTTTTCCTTCGGCTCATAACCTTTGACAAGCAAGCGAATAAGCCCTGCTTCTGAAAGACAGGCTTTCTTTGCTTTCTTTTGTAAGTCCTGAGCTTCATCTCTTGAAAACCAAAACTGTTTCTTAACTGTTCTTCTCATCATTTTTTATTTCCTCGCTTTCTACTGTTTCTTTTGTTCGGTTTATTTGTAAAAGACACATAACTGAAACACCAACAAAAGAACCGAATATTGAGCCAACCATAAAAATAATAAAATGTGTCATATATATCTACCTTTCTGTATTTGGGGTATTAGGGGCAACCCCTAACGAGTTATTACGGTTTTTCGTCCATAGGAGTAAAAAGCGTCTGCTCGCTAAGAATTGACAGACGCTTTCTCTTACCCTGAGATTTACTTATCTCTCATAGTCTTTACTCTTAGGTTTAAAAGGTTGAGCTACTATCTGACCTTTCAAATCTCTAAAAAAACGCTCAGGATATTTGAACTTTTCTTCATACTTTTTAGAAAGCTCAGGCGGTAAACTCTTAAAAGATTCGCTCTCAATCGGGGCATAGCAGATAAAGAAATTGCCTGCTATAATTTCAATCATCTCTTTGTTATTCTCATCTTTCACATAGCACTTTTCGATTTTCCAACCGTCTTTACCGCCGTGTTCTACCGCCATATATCTTTCAAGTCGTACGCAAGGGTCTGAGCCATCAAGTGATGAAGCATAGATTGAATATCCGCCCGTACCTTCAATAAAGGCTTTGTTATTGCTTGAAACAACATAAGTTCGTTCTTCTTCAGTATATGGTTTATCAAAGCTATCTTCGGTAAAGACTATATAGCCTACGGTGTGTCTGCCTTCCTTTTCTGCCTGACGGAACAGAGCTTTCATTTCGTAGTAAGGAAGTTCAACATTCTCAGGCTCACTATAAATAGCACGATTTAAAGGTAATCCTTTAATCTTACCTTCTTCGTTACAGATGATTGCAACCTCATCTTCAAAGGGCATATATTCTTCAATCTGTCCGCCAACAAGCTCCTGCATAGCTTCAAGAGTATCATCAATCTCAACTACCTTCGGATACTTGTTAGGCTCAACCAAGAGGACTTTTATCTGCTGATTTATCCTGTCACTAACCTGACATTTATCTGAATTGAAGTCAATCTTTTTGAACCCGAAACTGTCACAAAAGTAAAAACCATTTGCAACTTTTTCGCTTTCAGCAACTTTAACTACATCGGATACCGAAAGAGAATGACCT
Organism: Ruminococcus sp.; assembly: GCA_045531615.1. Taxonomy (GTDB): domain Bacteria; phylum Bacillota; class Clostridia; order Oscillospirales; family Ruminococcaceae; genus Ruminococcus. The sequence goes on along the minus strand of JAZSEJ010000089.1, from coordinate 3,966 downwards.
TTGAAATCACTTGGTCGGTTAAGATTAAACATCTGATATACACCTTCAAGGTTTTCGCAAGAAACATCTTTTTCGTAAATCTTATCGTAGATTTGAGAGTCTATTTCTGAACTACCCTGAAATTTTTCAAGTCTGTCATAGGCTTGAAAAAGCATATTGTTTGTATCTCTGTCAGAGTTGATTTGATAGATTGTAACTTTCATCTTACAACATTCCTTTCACTTGATTTGTGTTTTGTAATTCCTTTTTTGATACAAAGAAAGTCATTGAAATCTTTACCGCTAAGCGGAGGGGAATCAATGACTTCGTACTTGTCCGACATAACAGTTTTCAAGGCTTTTGTAGCATATCTGCCTGCTTTGTCGTTATCAAAATGAATATGAATTTGTTTAACTTCAGGATGTGCTTTGAGGAAAGTTAAAAGTGCAACAGGTACTTTACTTTCTTCAATCTTGCTCCTTGCTGAATATACACCTGCAAGCGATACAAGATTAAGTTCTCGCCAATCAATACCATACATCTTATATAAAGTTGCATAAGATAAGAGGTCAATGGCACATTCAAATAAATGAATTTTATCATCATTACCACTTGCTATTTTGAATGGATATTCTTTCTTACTGCCTGAGCAATCGCCCATAATTTTCAAATTGTTAGTGGAACGATACGCAGCATATCTCGGTGTATTCTTTTCATCATAGCCGATAAAAACAACATTATTGTAGTCCAAGCTCTCAAAGATAAGCTTGTTTTTAATACAATAATCTATTATCTCATCATCAATTCCTCGACCTGAAAGATATGCTCTTATCTTATCGGTATTCAGACTTCTCTTAGGAAGTAGCAGAGGTCTGTCTGCTACTTCCTTGGGTTTCGGAGATACCGGAGTTGTTATAGGAGAACATCCAACGATAGTTTGCACTGCATCCACAAAGCTCATTCCTTTAACCTTAATAAGATAATCAAGAGCTGTTCTTCCACCGATGCCACGTGACCACCACATCCATTTTCCGTTTGATATTTTCAAACTGTCGTGCGTTCTTGTGGTGTAAGTATTACCTGAAAACCTAACAAGTTCGTCAGGCTCAAAGGTTGAGAGATAGGTATATAAATCCATCTTCTTAGCTTCAAGTATCATTTCGGGTTTAACATACATACTTAATCACCTCATCTTTCTCTTCCTGTTTTTTCAGGAACAGCCAAGACTTCGCCCTCGTCAGGCTCACCGCCGACTATTTCGTTTTCTCGCTTATCCATATTAAGCAGGATATTAAGTTCATCAAGTCTTGCGGTTTTAGTTCTAAGTTCTTCTTCCTTAATAAAAGGTTTCTCAACTTCCTTTTTGGCTGTTTCAAACTGAGTTTTAGTGTTTTCAAGCTCATCTTTTGTGCTTTGGAGACTGTCAGCAAAATGCTCTATACTGTTATCAATTCGGGTTATATTACCGTGAACATCCTCACCAAGAGGTGTGTTACGGCTTGTTTCACCCTTTACTCTAACAACATAATTTCTCTCAGTAGTATCAAAATAAAGCTCTAATTTAAAGCCACGATATTCACCAAGAGGAATAGCATCAGGATTACTCATAGACTTACAGGCTTCAATAATTGCAGTACCTGCATCAGCTTTTTCGCTGTAAAAAACACCCGATACTGTCATACCAACAAAGTGGTCAGAATCAGATTTCGGGTGCTGTTTTGCAGTTTCCACATCCTTTGTAAGACCCTCTAAACGAGTTTTCAAAGTAGCGATACGCTGTGGGTAATATTTAATTATCTTGTCTTCTAAGGCATACTTTTCAGAAAGAAAGCTGGACTTTAACATTCTTAGTTTCTGTACCTGAATATCTAAATCCATCTTCTCCTTAATATGCGGATTGCCTGTCGCAAGCATTTTAATCTCAGCATACGAGAGTGCTGTTTCATCAATATCTTCGGCAGAACGAACAGGAGATTTACTTGTCATAATCTGACTTGCAAATTTCTGTTTACCTTCTACAAGCTGATATAGATATGCACCAAAGGTCTGTTCTGTTACATAACGATAGAGATTTACTTCCTTGTTTTGATTACCCTGACGGATAATTCTGCCCGAACGCTGTTCAAGGTCGCTTGGTCTCCAAGGACAATCAACATCGTGTAAAGCTATAAGCCTGTCCTGAACATTAGTACCTGCACCCATCTTCTGAGTAGAACCAAGAAGCACTCTGACTTCACCTTTACGGGTCTTTTGGAATAGCTCTTTTTTCTTAACATCTGTGTCAGCTTCGTGGATAAATCGTATCTCGCTTTCAGGGATACCACGAGCTATGAGCTTTCTTCTTATATCATCATAGACATTAAAAGAACCATCATTCTTTGGAGTAGAAAGGTCACAGAACACAAGCTGTGCAGATTTCTTATCTGTGTTTTCTTCCCAGATGTTATAGATATTTTCAACACAAGCATTGATTTTACTACCCTCAAAGTCAGGTAACATATCATTGAGCATACGTTGGTCAAGTGCAAGTTTTCTGCCGTCGTTTGTGATTTTCAGCATATTATCTACGCTTGAATCAACGGCACCTTTTCTTACTTTCTCAGCTCTTTCAGAAAGTGAAGCAACCATTTCTTTCTGCATTTCTGATGGCTTAACCGCCACGTTATGATACTTAACATCAGGCACAGGAAGATTAAGCATATCCGAGGTTTTTATATCTGCAACCTCCTTAAACATAGCCATAAGCTCTGGAAGATTATAAAATTTCGCAAATCTCGTTTTAGCTCTATATCCCGTACCTTCGGGTGTAAGTTCTACTGCTGTAACTGTTTCACCGAAAGTAGAAGCCCAAGCATCAAAGTGCTGTAAGCCGTTTTGCTGTAAGGTATCATACTGCAAATATCTCTGAATAGTGTAAAGCTCAACCATACTGTTTGAAATAGGTGTACCTGTTGCAAAGACAGCTCCACGTCCGCCTGTTATCTCATCAAGATAGCGGCATTTCATAAAAAGGTCTGAACTTTTCTGTGCCTCTGTCTGAGCTATACCACCGACATTACGCATTTTTGTGTATAGAAATAAGTTCTTGTAGTAATGACTTTCATCAACAAAAAGACGGTCAACACCAAGCTCCTCAAAGGTGACTACATCATCTTTTCGGCTCTGGTCATTGAGTTTATCGAGCTTTTGTTTAATGGATTTCTTAGACCGTTCAAGCTGTTTGATAGAGAAGTTTTCGCCTTTGTTTTTCTTCAAGTCAGCGATACCTTCTGCTATATCATCAAGCTGTTGCTGTAAAATCGCTTTCTGTCTTTCAATAGACATTGGTATTTTCTCAAACTGAGAATGACCTATAATTACTGCGTCATAATCTCCTGTTGCAATACGACCACAGAACCTTTTGCGGTTCTTGGTTTCAAAGTCTTTCTTTGTAGCAACAAGAATATTAGCCGCTGGATAGAGCTGTAAGTATTCAGCCGCCCACTGTTCGGTAAGATGATTTGGAACTACGAACAGCGATTTATTACATAAGCCAAGTCGTTTGGACTCCTGAGCTGCCGCAACCATTTCAAATGTTTTGCCGGCACCAACAGCGTGTGCAAGTAAGGTGTTACCGCCGTAAAGAATATGTGCAACAGCATTTCGCTGATGTTCTCTCAGTTCTATCTCAGGGTTCATACCGCTAAAAGTGATATGACTTCCATCATACTCACGAGGTCTTATACTGTTGAATTTTTCATTATACAACTTAGTAAGTTTTTCACGACGCTGTGGGTCTGCCCATATCCAATCCTGAAAACCTTGCTTTATAAGTTCCTGCTTAGCCTGAGCAATAGCAGTTTCTTTTTTATTAAGAACAGCTTTTCTCTTACCAAATTCGTCCTCAACATAATCAATGATACGGACATCTTTAAGATTTAGAGTTTCTTCAATAATCTTATATGCATTGATACGATTAGTACCATAAGTGCTATATGCTTTGACATT